>CADCTC010000184.1 GCA_902805635.1 uncultured Chloroflexota bacterium | reverse complement strand
AAGTTTCCCCCCGCCGCGCGGCTGGCGCGCGCGGCCTCGTCACGGCGAGCTTCGTCGATGATGGCAAGGCTGACCGGCGGCAGACGCTGGGTGAGCGACGTGATCGCCTCGCGCAGGTGGCTAGCCACGCCGTTCTCGAACCGAACCGCACCGCCAGCGATTGCACGTCGTGTTGCGCGCGGTAGTCGGCGGAGTCGAGCGGCCGGAAAGTCGCCTGGGGAAAGCGCAGCGCGCGGAACAGATGCTGGGCCGCCTGGCCGGCCGCCAGCGTGTTCATGCTGAGCACGATTACCAGCAGCGGCAGGACCACCAGTCCCACGTACGAGCCGGTCAACCGGAAGAGCAGCCCCGCCAGGCGCCGCGCGAGCCCCATGCCGCGCCATTCTCGCAGACCGCCGTCTTCCCCTCCTAGAGCGGCGCCATTGGTCCTACGCGGCAGCCGGCCCTGTTGGTCCCGGAGGCTCAGGAGGCCCAGCAGACCCGGACTGTCCTGGACCCGTGAGCGCCCGCCCCGGCGGCTCGGCGCCGGTGATCAGGCGGGCGCCACGTTGATAGGTGACGTAGAGCCAGGCCCAGCGCACCATCACCACCAACCGGTTGGCGAATCCGATCAGGAACAGGATGTGGACGAAGACCCAGGCTAGCCACGCCGGCAGGCCGCTCAGGCGCAGCCGGCCGAAGTCCGCCACCGCCGCCGAGCGCCCGATGGTGGCCATGTTGCCGCGGTTGACGTAATGAAACGACCGCGCTCGCTCCCCAGCGAGCAGCCGGCGCACGTTCTCCGCTACGTGCTCCCCCATCTGAATGGCCACCGGCGCCACGCCTGGCAGCGGCCGCTGCAGCCCATGCGCGAACGACGCCAGGTCGCCCGCCACGAACACCTCCGGGTGCCCGGGCAGACTCAGGTCCGGCTCCACCATCACCCGGCCGGTGCGGTCAAGCGGCACGCCTAGGGTGCGCGCCAGGGGTGAGGCAGCCACCCCGGCGGCCCAGAGCACGGTCCGCGATTCCAGCCGCTCGTCACCTAGATCAACGCCGTCTTCGTCGATACCGGTGACGGCGGCGCCGGCACGCACCTCCACGCCCAGCCCCTCCAGCTGCCGCACCGCGCTGGCGGAGAGCGACTCCGGAAACGCGGGCAGGATGCGCGGCCCCGCCTCCGCCAGCACGACGCGCGACTGCGCCGGGTCGATCCACCGGAAGTCGTGGCGCAGCGTGAGCCGCGCGATCTCGGCGATCGCGCCGGCCAGCTCGACCCCCGTTGGACCGCCTCCAACGACGGTGAAGGTCAGCAGTGCCCGTTGCCGCGCAGGGTCCGTCTCGCGCTCGGCCGCCTCGTACGCCAGCAGGATGCGGCGGCGGATCTCGAGCGCATCGTCGATCGACTTGAGGCCGGGCGCCAGCGGCGCCCACTCGTCGCGCCCAAAATACGAGTGACTCGCGCCGGTGGCGATCAGCAGGTAGTCATAGCGCAGCTCGCCGTCTGCGAGGCGCACGGTACGCGCTCCCAGCTCAATGCCTGTTACCTCCGCCAGCACGACGTGGACGTTGGGGCGGCCGCGCAGCACGGAGCGGATAGGAGAAGCGATGTCTCCCGGCGAGAGGCCGGCGGTTGCCACCTGGTAGAGCAGTGGCTGGAACAGGTGGTAGTTGCGCCGGTCCACCAGCGTCACCCGCACCGGCAACCTGGCCAGGCAGCGCGCCGCGTAGAGGCCGGCGAAGCCACCGCCCACGATTACCACGTTCGGAGTCTGGGGTGCTGCAGGCGTTGCGGGCTCAACTGCCATCGCCAGAATCGTAGCCGGGCACGGAACCCCATCCCCTTCCCCCCGCGGGCATGCTTTAGAGAGTGGGACCGTTGGGAAGCCTCTTCGCGTGGTGGGGGAGGGCCGTCTACCGACTGCGCTGGGCGGTGGTGCTGGTGTGGATCGCGCTGCTCGCCGGCGCGGCGCCGCTGATCCTGCACCTGCCCGACCGGCTGCGTGCCGGCGGCTTCGCCGAGCCGACGCTGCCCGCGTCACGGGCGCAAGCAACGCTGGAGCGCGAGCTGCGGCTGCCGTCCAACGCCGCGGCGATCTTCTACGCCAGCGCCGACCGCCCGTACGCGGACCCGACAGTGCGCGGCGCAGTGGCCGCGTCGCTGGAGCGAGTGCGCCAGGCGCCGGGGGTGCTGGCGATCGTGCCGCCCGACCTCAACAGCCGCCAGATCGGCCGTTCCGGGAAGGTGGCTTACGCGATCGTCAGCCTTGAGGGGCAGGCCGAGCAAACGCTTGGGCAGCTACCCGACCTGGAAGCGCGCGCCGCAGTGCCACCGCTGCCCGACGGCACGCGCATCGAGACCACGCTGGCGGGCGGCGCCAGCTTCTTCCGTGACCTGCAGGGCGCCACGGAGCGCGACTTGCGTCGCGCCGAGCTGATCACGCTGCCGGTGGCGGCGGCTGCGCTGGCCATCGTCTTCGGCTCGCTTGCGGCTGCTTCGGTGCCGGTGCTGGTGGGCGGCGCCACCACGCTACTCGGCCTGGCGGCGCTGTACGTGTTGAGCTTCCCGTTCGACCTGTCTGTCTTCGTGCTGAATCTGGCCAGCATGCTGGCGCTGGGCCTGGGCACTGACTACGCCCTGTTCCTGGTGAGTCGCTATCGCGAGGAGCTGGCTGCCGGGGCCGAGCCCCAGGTCGCGCTGGCGGCCACGCTCGCCACCGCCGGCCGAGCAGTCTTCTTCTCCGCCGGCACCGTCTTCATTGGCCTGGCCGGGCTGCTGGCCTTCCGCTTCATGCTGCTGCGCTCGCTCGGCATCGCCGGCATGGCGGCAGTGGGAGCTGCGGTGGCCGCCGCGCTCACCCTGCTGCCGGCGCTGCTGGCGATCTTCGGGCGCCGGATCAACGCGCTGCAGCTGCCGATTGGGGGCGGCGCGAGCGTGGAATCAACCGACGGCGCGTGGGCACGGCTCGCGCGCTTCGTGCTGCGCCACCCGTGGCGTGTGATAGTGCCGGTACTGGCACTGCTGGCGGGGCTGGGCGCTCCCTTTGCCGGGGCGCGCCTGAGCACGCCGGACGCGCGCATTTTGCCGCCAGACACCGCCTCCCGCCGCGCCACAGAGCTGCTGGCGGCCGAGTTCGATGCCGGCGAGGGCGCGCCGCTGCTGCTGGCGGTGACTGCGCCGGGCCCGGTCACTGCCCCAGCGCAGCTCAACACGCTCTATGACTTCACCCGCACGCTCGCCGCGGACCCACGCATCAAGCAAGTAGACAGCATCGTCACGCTGGACCCGCGCCTGACGCCAGAGCAGTACGCGTTGCTGTACGCGAACCCGGAGGCAAGTCCCGACCTCTGGGCGCGCGGCGCGGCGCAGGCGCTCGCGCGCGGCAACACCACGCTCGTATCGGTGACGCCGGCGTTCGACTCGATTACTCCGGAGACGCGCGCCCTGGTCAAGGCGCTGCGCGTGACCGAGCCGGGACCGGGGTGGCGGGTGGAGGTGAGCGGCGCGGCGGCGGGCGCACTGGACCTGACCGACTCGCTCTATCGCGACTTCCCCATGGTGGTGGCGCTGGTGATCGGCGTGACGTACGTCTTGCTGATGCTCACCTTCCGGTCGGTGGTGCTGCCCGCCAAGGCGGTGCTGCTGAACCTGCTCTCGCTGGCAGCCAGCTATGGCGCACTGGCGGCGGTCTTCCAGGACGGGCTGCTGCAGTGGCTGCCCGCGCCGCTGAGCATCCAGCCGCTAGGCTACGTGGAAGCAACGCTGCCCATCCTGCTGTTCTGCACGCTGTTCGGCCTGTCCATGGACTACGAGGTGTTCCTGCTGAGCCGCATCCAGGAGGAGTACCTCGCCACGGGCGACAACTCGCGCAGCGTCGCCGCCGGCTTGCAGCGATCCGGACGCGTCATCACCGGCGCGGCGGCGATCGTAGTTGTGGTCTCCGGCGCGTTCGCGCTGGCGGCGGACGTAGTGCAGATCAAGGCGCTCGGCCTGGGAATTGCCATCGCCGTCCTGGTGGACGCAACCATTGTGCGCGCCCTGCTGGTCCCCGCCACGATGCGCCTCTTAGGCGACTGGAACTGGTGGTTCCCCGGCGGCGCTCCCCCCAGGCAACCAACGCCTGCCCCGACACGGGCGACATACAACGAGAGCTACTCAGAGTGACCAGGCCGCACCTGTCGCGACGACTTGTACTGGGCGTGTTCGCCGGCGGCGCTGCCGGCGCGGCTTGCGCCCCAGGTACCGAGCGTTCAGATCTGCTGAGCGAGGCGCCGCTTGCCGTCCGGCCGGCAGCTACCGCAACCCCACTGGCCCTGCCCCCGGTACGGTTCCCCGAAGACGAAGGGCCGCATAACGTGCTGGCCGAGTGGTGGTACTACACGGGCCATCTGTACGCGGACGCCGAGGGTGCGACCGGCGAGGGGAATGCCGAGCAGGAGTATGGCTTTGAGCTGGTCTTCTTTCGCGGCATCCGCGGCGACCGGCCGCCGGGGTACGCCGCGCACTTCGCGGTGACAGACGTGCCGCGCAGCCGCTTCCGCTACGACCAGCGCCAGGACGTGGCGCTGAACGAGAACGCGACCGGCACTTCGATGGGCGTGGGCCGCATCGATGCTCCAGTGAACGCGCCGAAGCAACCCTCCACGCGACCGCCCGGCATCGTGGCACTGGCACCGGAAGGCGGCGGCTTCGATCTGGCGCTGGGGAACTGGTGGCTGCGCGGCGCGCGCGGCGTGGACCAGATGCGGGCGTCGATGCCGGGCTACGCGCTGGACCTCCAGGCCAATGCGGTGCGGCCACCCGCGCTGCACCTGGGTGATCCACCGCTTCAGCCGGGGCTAATCTCCTTTGGGCCGGCGGGCTTTTCCTATTACTACTCGCGGACCCGCATGGACGCGACGGGCACGCTGACGGTGGACGGGATTCCGCTGCGCGTGCACGGCGAGGTGTGGATGGACCACCAGTGGGGCGACTTCCTGGTGCTGGGCGGCGGCGGCTGGGACTGGTTCGCCGCCAACCTGCGTGACGGGCGCGACCTCACATTCTCACTGATCCGCAACGAGCAGGGACGCACCATCCTCGCGTACGGCACTTTGGTGAACGCTGCCGGCGAGGCGAGACACCTGCCGCCGAGCGCGTTCACGCTCACACCGGCCGGCATGTGGACCAGCCCCCGCACCGGCATCACGTATCCGTCGGGCTGGCGCCTGGTGGTACCCGCCGAAGGGCTGGACCTGATGGTGGAGCCGCTGCTGGCGGACCAGGAGCTGGACACCCGCGCCAGCACCGGCGTCATCTATTGGGAAGGAGCCGTCCGCCTGGTAGACGCCGCGACCCGCGCCGACCAGGGACGCGGCTACGTAGAGCTCACCGGGTACACAGCCGGTCGCACCGACCGCTGACGGAGAGGCATACTCGCAGGTATGCGCTACGTCATGTTCTCCAAGCACTTACAGACCATGTCCGTCCGCGGGGCGGGCAAGACCATCAAGCAGCTAGGCTTCGATGGAGTGGAGCTCACCGTGCGGCCGGGCGGCCATGTCCTGCCGGACAACGTGGGCGAAGACCTGCCGCGCGCCGTGGGCGAGCTGCGCGAGGAGGGACTGGACGTCCCGGCGATCGTGGTGGAAATCCACAACCGGCGCCAGGAGTTCTCGGAAGCCGTCTGTCGCGCCGCGGGCAAGGTGGGCGCGACCGTGCTGCGCACCGCCAGCCACCGGTACCGCGGCTTCGGCTCCATCCGCGAACAGCTGGCGGAGGCGCGCAAGGACGCCAAGGACCTGGAGGCGATGGGCAAGGAGCATGGCGTGCGGCTGTGCGTGCACTGCCATTCCGGCGACTTCCTCAGCGGCCAGGGCGCATTGCTGGATGCGGTGATCGGTGAGACCGACCCGCGCTACGTCGGCACGTCGCTCGACGTGGGGCACCTCACCGTCGAAGGAGGCAAGTCGGGCTGGCGTCAAAGCATCGACCTCTTGCAGGACCGCGTCGGTATCGTGGCGATCAAGAGCTTCGGGTGGTTCCACGAGCCAGACGCCAAGACCGGCGAGCAGGTGTGGAACGCCAAACTGGTGCCGCTCTCAGAAGGCAACGTGCGCTGGCGGCAGGCGTTCGAGCTGCTGCGCCAGGTGGGCTGGGACGCCGACGGCAAGGCGCTCGTCTCGGTACACAGCGAGTACCAGGGGGGCAGCTCCTGGAAGAACCTCGAAGTGCCAGAGCTTATTGAACAGACCCGCCACGATTTCGCGTGGCTTAAAGAGCAAGCCGGCAGCGCTGGAAGCTAGCCTGCGCCAACAGGGAGCGATACCGGCAGCCGCAGCACCGACGCGGCTGCCGGGGCCGGTGTAGTCGGCGCAGCCGGCGCTTCAATCGCAGCAAGGGGTGCGAGCGGCGGCGGTGCAATGGCCTCCAATTGCGCTAGCGGGATCCGCATC
Organism: uncultured Chloroflexota bacterium; assembly: GCA_902805635.1. Taxonomy (GTDB): domain Bacteria; phylum Chloroflexota; class UBA11872; order UBA12225; family UBA12225; genus CADCTC01. The sequence goes on along the minus strand of CADCTC010000184.1, from coordinate 1,915 downwards.
ATGGCGTCCACCACCACCGGATCGAACTGGCGGCCGGCGCTGGCGCGTACTTCTTCCAGGGCGTCGGCGACCGTGCGGTTGCGCTGGTAGGCGCGCTGCGAGGTCATCGCGTCCAGGGCGTCGGCCACGCCGACGATGCGGGCGGACAGCGGGATGGCCGCGCCGGCCAGCCCGGACGGGTAGCCCTTGCCGTTGAAGTGCTCGTGGTGGTGGTGGATGGCGTGCAGCACGGCGTAGGACTGGTTGAAGCTGTCGATGATGCGCGCGCCCACTTTGGGGTGCGCCTGCATCTGCTGCCACTCCTCGTCGTCGAGCTTGGAGGGCTTGCGCAGCACGTGCTCCGGAATGCTCAGCTTGCCGACGTCGTGCAGCGCAGCGCCGATGGCGATCTCCTCCAGGTCGCGCCCGGTGATGCCCATGGCCTGGGCGACCAATTCGGCGTATTTGCACACGCGTTTGGAGTGGCCGGAGGTGTAGGGGTCTTTGGCTTCGACGCTGGTGATCAGGCTCTCCACGATGTCCAGCAGTCGCGCCTGGGCGTCTGCGCCCAGGCGGCGGTTGTCCAGGCGCATGCTCCACCAGGCGGCAAGCAGTGCCAGCAGCGTCTCCGGTGTGCCGTGCTCGCCGCCCGTGCCAGTGCCCGGCGCGGTGTCCACCACGATGCGGCCCAGCTCGCCGGCTTGCCCGACCAGCCGCTTGACGTGCGGCGCGGGGGAGAGGTGCACGCCAGGCGGCACGGGGAAGCCGGGGCCATCGCCCGTCGAGTCAGCTGCGGAGATTGGCACGCGGTGCTGGAGATAGCGCCCGCGCTGGAGCACGTGCAGCTCCCCCCAGGCGGTGTTGGTGCGCCGGCCGGGTTCACGGACCAGCAGCGCCAGCTTGTCAATGCCCAGCATCGCCGCGGCGGCGCGCAAGTCGGCTTCGGCCAGCGGCGTCTGGTCGGCGGGATCGGGCTTGTGCGCCTGTACCAGGTAGGAAAGGGCGCCGCGTGTCTTGCCGCGGCGCGCCAGCGGTCCCACCAGCACCAAGCCGGCGATGGCAGTGGCGATGGCCGCTCCCACCAGTATGCCGGTCAGCTCGCCCGGCTGCTCCACCGCGACTCGCCCGCGGGCCGCGTAGGCCGCACCGGCGAGCAGCCCGATCACGAGCTGCATGGCCGCCAGGCGCAGCAGACAAAGGCGCTCGACCGAAGGCAGTGCTTGGCCCATCCTGTACTTCCCCGCTGTGGAACGCCACGCCCGTCCAGAAAGTGATGGGGTACACCTGGCATGCGACGTGCAGCCCAGACTGCGCCGCCGGAGCCCGTCACACCGCTCCTGGGGCGCCGCGCAGTAGTACTAAGATTTGAGCCGCATCACCATGAACGTCCTCGTTACCGGCGGCGCCGGGTACATCGGCAGCGTCATCGTCGAGTTCCTCCTGCAGGGAGGCCATGCCGTCACCGTGCTGGATAGCCTGTATAAGGGGCACGCGCCCGCGGTGACGCCGCCGGCGGAACTGGTCACCACGGACCTTGGCGACCGTGATGGCCTGCGGCGCGTCCTGGAAGAGCGTGGCATCGAGGCGGTGGTCCACATGGCGGCGGACAGCCTGGTGGGGGAGTCGATGCAGAACCCCAGCAAATACTTCCGCAATAACGTGGTAAATAGCCTCAATCTGGCCGAGGCAATGCAGGCCGCCGGCGTGAAGCGGATGGTCTTCTCGTCTACCGCCGCGGTGTACGGGGAGCCGGAGACGGTGCCGATCACGGAGGGCCTGCCGCTGCAGCCGACTAACGTGTATGGCGAGACTAAGCTAGCGTTCGAGCGGATGCTGGCGTGGTACGAGCGCATCCACGGCTGGCGATGGATCGCGCTGCGCTACTTCAATGCGGCCGGCGCGACCGAAGAGCACGGGGAAGACCACAACCCCGAGT
>CADCTC010000183.1:18150-44888 GCA_902805635.1 uncultured Chloroflexota bacterium | reverse complement strand
CGCCAGGACGTCCCGCGACGCCAGCGCAGCAAGCGCAAACATGGCGCATGGTGCCGCACCCGGGCTACCGCGCGCCGCCCCGCCACTCCCCAGCCCCGCACAGGGTTAAATCATGAGCTAAGGTCGTAATTCCAGGTGTCGTGCAGATTAGGTGCTGCGGCTCCGGCGACCGCAGCACCGTCACGTAGTCGTTGGCCAGCAGCCTCATTTCTTCAGCAGCGGATTGACCTGCCTCACCACCTCGTCAAGCGCCTCGTTCGGGCGCCGGTTGCCGGTCCACACCGGCGCCATCTCCTTGGCCAGGATCATGTTGAAGTCCGCCCACGCCGGCACACTCGGCGTCATGCGCGCGGTACGCGCCATCTCCGCCAGCACCTTGCCGTTGGGCGGGTACTTCACGTTCTTCGTGTAGTGCTCCTCACTGGACTTGCGCCGCGGCGGGATGATGCCGGTGTCCATCAGGATCACGTCGGCCTCTTTGCTCGCGAAGAACTTCAGGAACTCCCACGCCGACTGCGGGTTCTTCGCTTCCTTGAGCAGCACGTTGCCCGCGCCGTTCATGTGCGGGACCACCTTGGCCGCCTTGCCCTTGGGCTCCGGCGCCACCTCGAACGGGAAGTCCACCACGCCGCCCAGCTGTGAACCGCCACCGGAGAACAACCACTCGAAGGCGATGATCTTGGTCAGCATGTTGTTGAACGTCGTGCCCGACGCCTCCTTGATCTCGGCGCCGGTTTCAGCCCCCATCGGCACCACCCGGTGCTTGACGATCAGGTCTTGCATGAACTGGATCGCCTCCACCGCGGGCGGCTTGTTCATTAGGCACTCGGTGCGGTCGGCGTTCCAGATCTCGCCGCCGTTGTTCCAGATCCAGTGGAACAGCGCGTAGTTGCCGGTGCGCAGCTGCAAGCCGAACTGCTTCTTGCCGTCAGGTGTCGTCCTGGTCAGCTTCTGCGCGGTGTCCAGCACCGCGTTCCAGTCCCACTTGCCTTGCTCTGCCTGCTTGCTGGGGTACGCCACGTTCGCGGCGTCGAAGAAGTCCTTGCGATACACCGGCAGGAAGGGATTGGCCTCATACGGCGTCCCGTGGCGCTTGCCCGTCCACGTTACCGCCTCCCACGCCCCCGGGTAGATGTCGTCGCCGTCTATCGCCTTCCAGTCGCGCGTGATCCACTGGTCCAGCCCGTACAGCGCGCAACTGCTCCGCCACGCCCGGCATGTCCGAGATGTTCAGCCACGTGGTATCGGGCGGCGTGCCTCCGGCCAGCATGGTGCGCAGCTTGGCCAGCCCGCCATCGGGCGCCGCCTGCACCGTGATGTGCGGGAACTTCTGGTTGAAGGCCGGCACCACCTTGTCCGCCATCTCCCAAAGCACCGCGCTCTGCACGTTGTATTCGATAGTCACCGGCTTCGTGTCCGCCGCCGGTGTGGCCGGCGTGGCGCTCGCGCCACACGCCGCCAGCGCCGCACCAGCCATGCCCGCGGCCGCACCCTTCAAGTAGCTGCGTCTGCTCGTCATCGTCATTACCTCTCCCTGCTGGTGTGGAGTATGACGGTACCATCACCTGGTACATGGCTGCCGCCTGTGGCCGGCGGCCGGAAAGGCGCCAGGTACAGCGATGGTCACCACGATCAGCACGCCGCCGGCAACCACCACCCACGGACGCCCGCATGACGACGGCACACCCAAAGCGGTCGTAGCGCCGCCCGTGCGCCGGCCGCGCCTGGGATACCCGCTGTTCGACGTGGACGTGCACACGTCCTTCCGGCGCGCCGACGACCTGCTGCCCTACCTCCCGGAGCGCTACAAGCGCCGCTTCAAGGAAGCCGGCGTGGGTGACAGCTCCGCCACCTTCCTCTCCGGCGCCGGCGGCAACCGCGACGACGCGACCGCCCCCGACGGCAGCCCGCCCGGCACCAACGCCGCCTTCGTCGCGGAGCAGCTGCTCGACCCCTACGACATTGAGTGGGCCATCTGCACCGGCAACGGCATCCTGGGCCTGGGCACCATCCCGGACGCCGACTACGCCGCCGCGCTCGCCCGCGCCCACAACGAGTGGACCATCAACGACTGGCTGCCGCGCGACCCGCGCCTGCTCGGTGCGCTTGTCGTGGCGCAGCAGGACCCCCTCCAGGCCGCGGCCGAGATCGAGCGTGTGGGAAGTCACCCACGCATCATGGAAGTGGTGGTCTCCAGCGGCAACACCGTGCCGTTGGGCCAGCGCCGCTACGACCCTATGTACGCCGCCTGCGCCGCGCTGGGGCTACCCTTCGCCATTCATCCCGGCACCGAGGGGCGCAGCATCACCACCCCCCCCACCAGCGTTGGCTACCCGGCGCGGCGCGTCGAGTGGCACACCAACCTCTCGCTCAACTACATGGCGCACGTCACCAGCTTCATGTGTGAGGGGACGTTCGAGCGCCACCCGGACCTGCGCCTGATCCTGCTGGAAGGTGGCGTCTCTTGGGTGCCGCCGCTGCTCTGGCGCCTGGACGCCGACTGGAAGCTGCTGCGCGCTGACCTGCCCCACCTGAAGGAGCCGCCCAGCGCCTACTTCCGGCGCCACTGCTACCTCTCCAGCCAGCCGATAGAGGAGCCCGACGACCCGGCGGATATGTTCGCCATCTGGGAGCTGCTGGACGCAGAGCACCGCGTACTCTTCTCCAGCGACTACCCGCACTGGGACTTCGATGACCCCTACGCCGCCTTTCCCCGCAGCATGCCCACCGCGTGGAAGCGCCGCATCTACCGTGAGAACGCGCGCGAGCTGTTCGCCGCCAAACTGAGCGCGCTGGAGGCCAGGTGATCGCCAGGAGATTGTTTCTCTCCCCCGTTCGTGGCGAGCTCCTCCCAGTTCGTGGTGAGCCAGCCGCCGTTCGTGGTGAGCCAGCCGCCGTTCGTGGTGAGCCAGCCGCCGTTCGTGGTGAGCTCCCCACCGTTCGTGGTGAGCTCCCCACCGTTCGTGGTGAGCTCCCCACCGTTCGTGGTGAGCTTGTCGAACCACGCCCTTCGACAGGCTCAGGGCGAACGGACGTGGTGAGACCGGCCCTAGATTGGGCGTGGCAGGCATGACTGAGTTGACGGGTCTGGCCGGCAGCCCGTTGATCGACTGCGACGTGCACGTCACGTGGCGCGAAAACGCCGAGCTGCTGCCCTACCTGCCGCGCGTCTGGCACGACCGCCTGCGCGCCGGCCGCGGCGCGCCCCGCATCCAGCCGGCCTTCTACGTGCCACGGCGTGGGTTCCACAAGGAAGCGGCGGCGCCCTCAGACGGCGGCCCGCCCGGCAGCGACCCGGAGACACTGGCGCGCGACTGGCTCGACCGCCACGCGCTCTCGCACGCCGTGCTCACCCACCGCGAGGCGCCGGTCCTCTCCACCTGGGGCGATGTCGAATACCCAACCGCGCTGGCTAGCGCGCTCAACGACTGGCTGATCGAGCGCTGGCTGTCCAAAGACCCGCGCTTCCTCGGCTCGATCCTCGTCGCCACCCAGGACCCGCGCGCCGCCGCGGCCGAGATCGACCGTGTAGGCAGCCACCCGCAGGTGGTGCAGGTCCTCCACTCGGCCGGCACGCGCCAGGCGTACGGCGTGCCCACCTTTGCCCCTATCCACGAGGCTGCGGCGCGCAACGGCCTGCACCTGGCCATCCATACAGGCACCGAGGGACTAGGCACCAGCAACCCACCCACGCCCGCCGGCTGGCCGTCGTACGCCATCGAATGGCGCGCGGCGCAGGCGTCTAACCTCTCGGCGCACCTCGTCAGCCTGGTAACTGAGGGCGTGTTCGTGCGCTACCCGCAGCTCAGCGTGGTGCTGCTGGAAGGTGGCGCCGCCTGGCTCACTCAGCTGCTCTGGCGCCTGGACAAGAACTTCAAGCCCATGCGCTCCGAATGCCCCTGGCTGACCGAGCTGCCCAGCGCCTACCTCAGGCGCCACGTACGGTTCGGCACCCACCGCCTGGAACGCCCGGCGGACCCGGCCCACCTCTGGACTGTCCTGCGCCCCATGGACGGTGCGCGTTGCCTGATGTACGCTAGCGGCTATCCGCACTGGGACATGGAAGCGCCGGAGGAGGTCCAGGTACTTACAAGTGCCGGCGAGCCGGACCGCACTCAGATCGGACACCAAAACGCGCGGGCGCTCTACAGGCTCGGGTGACTGAACGAAGTGGCGTGCCTGGTTCGGCACGCCACTCTGGCCGCTAGCGCTGGGCAGCGATCGTCTGGCGCAGGCGCTGCTCGGCGGCGCGCAGCTCGCCGGTGGGGTCGCTCGGCGCGAAGTCCTCGTCCGAGTGCACCTGGCGCAGCTCCACCTGCCCCTCGCGGAAGGGAGCACGCTTGAGCCACTCCACCGCCTCCTCGCGCGACTTCAGCTCCAGCAGCCAGAAGCCTGCCACCAGTTCCTTCGTCCCCGAGAACGGGCCGTCGACCACAGTGCGCTTGTCGCCGTCGTAGTTGATGCGCGCCCCCTTGTCGCTGGGGTGCAGCCCCTCGCCCGCCAGCATCACGCCGGCCGCGACCAGCTGCTCGTTGTACTTGCCCATCTCCGCCAGCTCCTGCTCGCTCGGCAGCGTTCCCGCCTCGGACTCCGCGCTCGACTTCACAATTGCCATGAACTTCATCTGCCTATCTCCCTTTGTAGTGATGTGTTGTGTGGAGTGGTCCCGCCCATCGGGTGCATCCCTGCCGGTGCGTTTCCACCCTCTATACACACGTCGAACAAGGAGACCCACATTCGACACGCGACACCGCCAATTTCCAGGCGTCCAAGAACTACCTGATAGCGGTCCCCGCACACTTGGTCGATTGGGCCGCGCTGGCCGCACACGCGCAACCTCATCGAGTTGCGGGACGCATTCCCCAGTAGGTTTCCTGCGGCGTTTTATGCAGGGCCGCGCGTGACTCCTGCCTGGACCTATCCACTTGGCGGGTGACGGTTCTGGCCACCCGCCCGATGCGCCGCCTGCGCGGCTACCGCATTCTGGTGTGGCGCAAGAACCAAGGAGCACACTAATGATTGCCAAATACCGCCACCGGTTGCCGCAGCTCGACTGTCCGTTTCTCACCGACGGCGGGCTAGAGACTACCCTGATCTTCCATCAGGGGATCGATCTTCCCGACTTTGCCGCGTTTGGACTGCTCAAGACCGAAGCCGGGCGCGAGTCTCTGCGTGGCTACTACCGCCCGTACCTCGAGCTCGCGCGCAGCCTGGGCGTTGGCTTCATCCTGGAAAGCGCTACCTGGCGCGCCAAACCAGACTGGACTCACGGCCTGGGGTACGCTGACCATGAGCTCGTGGAGGCCAACCGCGCCGCCATTGCGCTGCTCGTCCGCATCCGCGAGGAGTACGAGACCGATCGGTCTCCAATGGTCATCAGCGGCTGCATCGGCCCGCGCGGCGACGGCTACGTCCCATCGGCGCTCATGTCCGCGGTCGAAGCTGAACGCTACCACGCCGCGCAGATCGACACCTTTAGCCATACCGCAGCCGACATGGTGAGCGCGGTGACCATCAACTACGTCGAGGAGGCCATCGGCATCACTCGCGCGGCGGGGATGGCCGGCATGCCTGCCGTCATCTCGTTCACCGTGGAAACCGACGGAAAGCTGCCAACCGGACACACCCTCCAGAGCGCAGTCGAGCAAGTCGACGAGGCGACTCACGGCGCGCCTGCCTACTACATGATCAACTGCGCGCACCCGACCCACCTCGAAGACTTGCTGGCCCGCGGCGGCGCCTGGCTCGACCGTATCCGGGGCTTCCGGGCAAACGCATCGGCCAAGAGCCACGCCGAGCTGAACGACAGCACCGAGCTCGATGCGGGTGATCCCGCCGAGCTAGTGCATCCTCAGACCAGGTTATCCATGAGACACGGTAAGCTTTGGGGTGAAGCCACCCCGATTCGTGCGTCCACTCGCGGACGCCGCGCGTGCGGCCCTGGAGGCGGGCCTGCGCTCGTCTGACGCCTTCGTCCTCCGCCGCTGCCAGATTCTGCTCGCCAGTGCCCGTGGGGAGCGGGCGCCGGCGATTGCCCGCAGCCTGGGCTGCGACGTACACACCGTGCACGATGCCATCACCGCGTTCGAGACGCGCGGCCCGGCCTGCCTCGTGCGGGGCAGTTCCCGGCCGCACACCATCCACGCGGCGCTTCCCGCCGGGCGGGCGGAGGAGCTGCGCGCCCTGCTGCACCAGAGTCCGCGGGCCTTCGGGAAGCCGACCAGCCTGTGGACGCTCGCGCTCGCCGCCGACGTGAGCGCCGAGCGGGGGCTGACCGCGGGGCGCGTCACGGGCGAGACCATCCGCGCGACGCTCGCCCGCCTGGGGGTGAAGTGGCGGCGCGCCAAGGACTGGATCACCAGCCCCGACCCGGAGTACGCCCGGAAAAAAGCGCCCGCGACCGCCTGATTCGTCTCGCGATGGCCCGCCCCGACTGGGCGCTGGCCTTCGAGGACGAGGTGTGGTGGAGCCGTTTCGCCCACCCGGCCCTGCGCGCCTGGGCCGCCCCCGACCGGCCCCTGCGGCTGGTCGAGCAGGCGGTCGCGAAGGACGACCCCGACCCCAAGGCGCTCGCCTGCTACGGCCTGCTCGTCCGCTGGTGGGACCGCGGCACAGACGCGCCGCCGCACGAAGAGGCGTGGCTGCGATTCGTGGACGGCCGCCCCGTGAGCGCCGTCACCACCCGCTTCCTCGCCTGGTCGTGCGCGAAACTGGCGGCGGCGGGCAAGACCGCGCTGCTGCTGGTCTGGGACAACGCCGCCTGGCACGTCAGCAAGGAAGTGCGCGAGTGGGTGAAGCAGCACAACCGGCGCGTCCGCCAGGCCGGCACTGGCGTGCGGATCGTGCCCTGCCTGCTGCCCGTCAAGAGCCCGTGGCTCAACCCGATCGAGCCCAAGTGGGTGCACGGCAAGCGCAAGGTCCTCGAGCCCGACCGCCTGCTCACCGCCCATGAACTCGCCGAGCGCGTCTGCGCCGCGTTCGAGTGCCCCTACGAGCCGCATCTGTCCCTCATGGAAAAGGTCGCCTGATCCTGCACTAGTTGACCAAGTTGGCGGGACGAGGATGTAGGCCAATGCCCATCGTGTCGGCCTATTCCTCTGGGATGTCTACGGTGCAGACGGCGCGGGTTGCCGCATCGCAGTACCACAGTTGCCCGCGTGTACCAGTTGACCCGCTTGACTGCCCCTTCCAGTAGGTCATCCCGTGCGGCTCAGGGCCCTCGGCGGGGCCGGCCTCAAGCTCCAGGACTCGGGCAACCTCGCCGTCCAGGGTGTAGGCGGTGAAAGTGCGCATGGACGTCTCGGTCACCCAGAGGTGCTTGCCGTCCCAGCCGACGCCGTGGGGGCGCTTGCCGGGGGCAGGAAACTGTTTGAGGATGCGGCCGTCCTGGGGATCGACCTGGTACGTGGTGGCGGAGGGCGGGACGGTGACCCACAGCTTGCCGTCGATCCACTCCAGGCCGTGCCCGCCGGCCTTCTCGGTGGCGCCGGGGGTGGGCAGGCGGCGCAGCTCCGTGCCGTCCGGGGCGTACTCGAAGAGCATGGTCGGCGGGTAGGTTGAGGCGACCCAGATGTTGCCGTTGGGCGCCACCGTGATGCCGCTGGAGTGATTGGTTTCGGTGGGGAATGAGCGGATCTCCTTGCCGGTCTCCCAATCGAGCAGCATCGCCATCAGGGGGTGGTCCTGCTGGTCGATCACCCACATCCCTTCTTCGGTGGCCTGGAGGCCGTTTGGCTGCGGGCACGGCGTGTACCAGCGCAGCTGCGCGGTCACCTTCACTACTGTGGGTGTCGTCGCTGTCATCGGTGTGGGTCCTCCCTCTCTGCGCGCGGTCAAGTAACCGGCAGGATAGCACCAGCAACCACTCCGCCGTGCATCGCCCCTCACTTGGCTCAGAGTCAACGGAGATCCGGAGACGGCGCCGCTTACAATGCCTGCCGTGACAGCGACAGGCGGGAGCAGCGCAGCAGAGGCAGCGGCGGCAGCAGGGCCAGCCAGGACCGTGCCGTTTGGCGATGAGACGGCGTACGTGCTGGCGGATGGCAGCGGCGCCGAGGCCCGCGTCGTGCCGCAGCTGGGGTTCAACTGCATCGCGTTCAAGGCGCCCGTCGAGGGGAAGTTGGCCCAGACGGCGCACTTGATCGCGTCGCCCGCGTCTCCGGACGTGTGGCGGCAGCGCCCCACCTTCACCGGCTTTCCGATCCTGGCGCCGTACCCCGGACGGCACCAGGTGCCGTTCACCTGGAACGGGAAGCAGTACACCATGGAGGCCAACGACCGGCAAGGCGTGGCCATCCACGGGATCGTCGCCGGGTCACCGTGGGAAGTAGTGGAGGCCACCGCCACCAGCGTGACGGGACGCTTCGATTCAGAGCAATTCCCCAACAGGGTGGCGCGCTGGCCGTGGCCGTTCGTTCTGACCGCCACCTACTCGGTGGTAGAGGGGGCGCTGCGACTGGACCTGGCGCTGGAGAACCGGGCGGACCAGGAGATCCCGCACTTGCTGGGGCTGCACCCCTACTTCCCGGTGCGTTTCACGCCGGCAGCAGGTCAGACGGCCAGCGAGATGCCGACCGCAGAGGAGCTGGCGGGGCCGGACCCGGCAGCCGTGCGCGACACGTGCGAGGTGTGGGTCGCGGGGGACGAGATCTGGGAGATGAAGGCGGGGCTGGGCACGGGCACGGTCACGCGCATGGAGGGACCGGCCGACCTGCGCCACCCGCGCAGCGTGTCCTACTTAGAGAAGGAGCTGGGCGTGCCGCCGGGACCCAGCGCGTTCGGCGACGACGGCAAGGTCCGCGGGCCACGCCTGCCGGTGCTGCTCTTCGGCAAGCGCGCCGCCCTGCGCGGGCCGCAAGCGGGAACGGACCCGACCGAGCCCTACGGCGTCGTCAGCGGCATCCGTGATCGTGCCTCCGGCATTGAAGCGGTGCTGGAGACCAGCGCCGGATTCGGCTCCCTCGCCGCCTTCTTCCCGCCGGAGCGACCGTTCATTTCGTTGGAGCCGCGCTCGGCGGTTTCGGATGCGCTCACCCTGATGCACGATCCCAAGCTGAGCACGGGCGTGTACCCGCTGGCGCCGGGCGCCACTTGGAAGGCGTGGGTTCGACTGCTGGCGCGGGAGATTCCAGCGTAAACTCGTCCGATCTCGCGTGAAAATCTGCCCTCCAGCGCCTTTCTATGTAAGTGGAAGGGGTTGACGAATCGGATGGGCAATGTTGGGACAGCGGGCAGACCACGCGCTGGGCGGAAGTACCGGTACCGGAAGAATTGTAAGAGAACCTGCGCCAAACTGCGCCAAACTGCGTCACCGTGCGGTTGGTGCGTGCTCCCCCCGCGCGAACACCTCGTACAGGATCACGGCCGTTGCCACTGCCAGGTTCAGCGAATCGGAGCGCCCCACCATCGGGATGCTCACCAACTGGCTGCACGCGGCCAGCTGCGCGGAGGAAAGGCCCTCGCGCTCGCTGCCCATCAGCAGGACCATGCGGGCTGGGTAGCGCGCTTCTCGGTAGCCGGTGGCGCTCGACCCCGCCGCCCCGATCAGCGGCAGCCCCTCGCGATGAGCCCATGCCACCAGCTGCTCCCAGCTGGCGCGCGCCAGCGGCACGGTGAACGCTGCCCCCATGCTGGCCCGCAGCGCCGCCGGGTCGTAGGGATCTGCCGACGGCCCGATCAGCACCAGCCCGTCAACTCCCGTCGCATCGCACGTGCGCAGGATCGTGCCGACGTTGCCAGGGTCCTGCGGCGTGTCCAAGGCCAACCAGAGAGAGCTGGCAGCGCGGCCCTCCTGTCGCTTACCGGGTGCCAGGTGGACGGTATCCAGGTCGGTCCACCGGGCACGCGCCACGGCGCCCAGCCCCTGCGGTCCTTCCTTGCGCGAGAGACTTTCGAACACGGCGGGTGTTACGTCGAGTACAGGGATGCCCCGCTCCGCTGCCCTGGTCGCGGTCTCACGCGCGAATGTGCTGGTGAGCAGGTCCGGCGCTACCACCAACGTCTCTATTTCCAGGTCGCAGTCGAGCGCCTCGGCGACGATGCGTATGCCCTCGGCGAAGAAGAGACCACTGCGCTCGCGCTCCTTGCGCTGCGCCAGCGCGCGGATGCGCTTCACCTGCGGGTTGGCGGTGCTGGAGATGGTCTCGCGGCGCGGCGCGGACCAACCGTCGCCCACCTTGTACGGCGGCGCGGGTTGCTGGCGCGCCGCTGGGGCGCTACGCTCAGCGCCATGACCGATATCGACGCGGCGACTCACGCCCGAATCGTAGACCAGCTCAACCACAGCTCGGTGGCGACGCTGACGCACTGGCTCAACGGACGGGGCTACCGCAACGCCTTCATGCCCGGCCTGGCCTGCGTGCGGCCTGATTTGCGGATGGCCGGCCGGGCGCGCACGATGCGCCTGGTGCCCATCCGGCCGGACCTCTCAGACCTGTTCCTCTCACGCGATGAGAACCCGCACCGCAAGGCGGTGGAGCACATCGGCGAGGGCGAGGTGCTCGTGATCGACGCGCACGGCAACGCCGAGGGCGGCATCCTGGGTGACATCATGACGGCGCGCCTCAAGGCGCGCGGCGCCGGCGGACTGGTGGTGGACGGCTGCCTGCGCGACGTGTGGCAGATCAAGCCGCTGGACCTGCCGGTGTATACGCGTCACATCAACGCCGCGGCGATCCAGCGCGCACTCTCCGCGGTGGAGATGGACGGCATCGTGGCGTGCGCTGGAGTCGGCGTGCGCCCCGGCGACTACATCGTGGGCGACCCCGACGGCGTGGTGGTGATCCCGGCGCCGCTCGCCGCCGAGGCGGCGGCGTACGGCGCCGAGCACGAGGACCTGGAAGTGTTCTTGCGGGAGAAAGTGCAGGCAGGCGCCTCCCTGGCGGAAGCGTACCCGCCCAACGAGGCAGTGAAAGCGGAGTATGAGGCGCTTAAGAAAGAGCGGGCGCAGCCGAGCTGAGGGACCAGCGAGCCGGGAGCGCGGGCGGGTGAATGGGCGAAGCCCAGAGGGCCGGACCCTGGGTCGCCCGGCCAACGTCCCTGCGGGCGGGGCGCCCGCGCTCCCGGCCGCAACGCCGGCGATCGAACTAGAGTGCGGTTGAGCAACACAGTGGCGACGGAATTACGGGAAGTTGAGGCGCCGGGGACCGGCAAGGACGACGTCGAGCTGTACGCGCGGACGTACACGACGATCCTGCGCAGCAGCGGCGAGGTGCGGCTGCGGGCGTTCTGCGCGGCGCACTTGCGGGTGCGCTCCAGTCTGCACGCCAGCGCCGCGTCGGACGCGCCGGACGCGGGGGCGCTGATCTACGCCATCCAGCGCCTGCCGGCGGCGGTGGCGCGGGTGGAGCGGGTGTACCTGGGCCAGGAGGGGGAGCACTTCCGCGCGGTGCTGGGGGAGGGGGTGGGCGGCTGGCAGCGGCTGGAGGCGCCGGCGCGACGCCGGCAGTGGCGCTGGGACGGCAACAGCACCATGACGGTCCACGTCGCCAGCCAGTCCGACCTGGACGACGTGGTCCCAACCCTGGTGGCGTACCAGATCGAGTGGAACAAGCTGCACCAGAAGCTGGAGCAGGTGGCCGCCACCGAGTGGGGGCGCGAGGTGCTGGCCACCGACACGCCGGCCCAGGCGCAGCTCGACGAGCTCGGCGAGCAGCTGGGCTTCGCGGTGGACGATTGGCGCCGGCTGCGCGAGATCTGGGACGACGGGTTCTGGGAACACATCCGGCTGATGGCAGCGGCCGAGAAGGACGTGCGCGTGCAGCTGCTGGGCGGGCACGACGTGGGCTACACGCGCCTGGTGCGGCGCTGGTGGGGGCCCATCGGCGAGACGCTGGCGGTGCGTGGGCTGCTGGACCGCCCGCTTTATTTCATCTCGTCCAACATGCACGGCGTGGTGAACTTGGTGTCGGGCTACGCGCCGCGCCGGTCGCAGATGCTGTGGCGCTTCCTGGAAGGCACCAACGAGGCGGAGCGCATTGGGGAGGTGGAGGAGTTGCGCGCCATGCGCGGCCGGGCCAACGCGGAGAACCTGCTCTACTACGCTGCGCGCCTGTGGCACCGCTACCACCCCGATCTGCCGGTGAAGGAAGAACGCAGGCGGGAGGAGGAGGAGCGCGGCATTGTGCAGATCGCGCCGGCCGCGGGGTACGACGTGGGGGCGCAGCTGATCGAGCTGGCGCGGCTGCGGCCGGAGGACTTCGATCCGCGCCTGCGCGAGCTCGCGCACGTAGCGGCGCGCTCGGACGCGGTGGTGCTCAACGTCGATTACCCGCTTGGGTTGGCGGCGTACCACATCCTGCGCGAGGCGCTGGCGGAGGTGGCAACGCTGCGCGGCGCGTACGCCATCGGCAAGGCAGCCACGCTTAACGGCGCGGTGGGCGACGTGATGATCTCCAACATGGTGTACGACGAGCACTCGCGCAACACGTACGCCTTCGACAATGCGTTTGCCTACGCCGACGTGGCGCCCTATCTGGAGCGCGGGTCGGCGCTCGACAACCAGAAGGCCGTCACGGTGCGCGGGACCTTCCTGCAGAACCGGGACTATCTGGAGTTCTTCTACCGGGAGCTGTACACCGTGGTGGAGATGGAGGCGGGGCCGCTGCTCTCAGCCGTATACGAGGCGAGCCACGCCTCACGCCATCCCATGGGCGAGGACGTGCACTTCCGGCGGCTGCCGTTCGATTTTGGCCTGATCCACTACGCGTCGGACACGCCGTACACGCAGGCGCGCACGCTCGGCGGGCGCGGCCTCTCGTTCGAAGGGATCGACTCGACGTACGCAGCAACGATCGCCGTGCTGCGGCGCGTGATGGCCCAGGAGGGCGAGCGACTGCGAATGGGAGCGGCGGCGTAGGGGCGCTGCTCTGTCAGTTCTTGCCGGCGGGAGCAGTGGCTTTCGTGGCTTCCACGTATTTCTTGAGGCGCTCGTGGGCGCCTTCTTCGCCGCGGTTGGCGGGTGGGTTGAACGCCATGCCGGCCAGCAGGCTGGTGGGCGAGACCCAGGTGACGCGGCCGGTGCCGTGGAACTCACCGGCGCCGTGGGGCAGCTTGAAGGAGAGCCGCAGCCTGTCACCTGAGGTGACTCCCTCTGTGGAGACGATGCGCGCGCCGCCCAGGCTGACGTCAACCAGCGTAATCGGCTGCCAGCGCTCGGCGCCGCCCTCTTTGGGCGTCAGATGCCACTTGTCAACGCCGATCTGCACGTTGGCGCGCTGGGTGGAGCGCAGCCCTATGTACGCGTCGGCTTCGACCATGCTCAGGTTGGGCAGGGTCTCAGGTTCGTCGGCGGTGCCGACCAGCTTGCGCAGCCACTGAATCATGATGGTGAAGTGGTGAGTGGGTGACGTGATGAAGCGATGTACTCTCGCGCCGGCCTAATTGTGCACCGGAGCGCCGCTGCGCTTCCAGCTGGGGGCCAGAATGGCGGCGAGGATCGCCAGCAACGCCAGCGCGGGGATGGGCAGCAGGCCCACGAGCTGCATGGCGGCGGGCAGGCCCCACCGGTCGGCGGCGGCGCCAACGGCCGGCACCAGCAGCCCGCCCAGGCCAAACGCGGAGCCCACGATGAGGCCGGCGGCGAGGCCGCGGCGCTCGAACCAGAGTTCCTGGGCCAGCACGACCGTGACGGAGAACGAGCAGGTGATCAGCGCCCCGACAGCCCACAGGGCCGCGGTGGCCGCGGTGCTGCCGGGGGGCAGCGCGAGGAAAGCGACCATCAGCGGCGGCACGGCAGCCAGCGAAACTGCCAGCACCAGCAGGCGCCCCACGCGGTCGGCCAGGTAGCCGCCGGCCACGGTGGCAATGGCGCCGCCCAAGAGCATGCCGGAGAGGACACGGCTGGCCACTTCCTCACCGGCGCCGGCCACCCGCACGTAATAGAGCGGCACGAAGCTGATCAGCGAGCTGGAGATGGTGGAGCGCACCGCGACGAGCGCGACGAGCACGCCGATAGCGACCAGGCGCCGCCGCGAACCGAGCAGGCCCACGGCGGGCGCCTCTCGCTCCACGGGCGCAGCGGGGCTGGCCGCGGCCGATCCCGACGCGTTCCGCAGCGCCGGCGGCGCGTGCCAGCGGGGCAGCAGCCACCACATGACCGCGGCGAAGAATAGGCCAGGCAGCAAGAGTAGCCAGGTGCCGCCCACACCCGCGCGCAGCACCACTGCCGTGCCGATCAGAGGGCCGAGCGCGACGCCGACGTTGCCGCCCACCAGGAACCACGACGTGGCGGCGGCCTGGCTGCGGCCGGCGTGGATGCCGGTGAGCTTGTAGCCCTGCGGGTGAAAGGCACTTACACCGAGGCCACCCAGGACCACGCACGCCAGAAAGATGCCGTACGACGGGGCCAGGCCGGTCAGCGCGACCCCGGCCGCCGCGGTCAGGCAAGCCACGGCGACCCAGCGGGGATCGCGGCCGCGGTCGACCACGATCCCGACCAGCGGCTGGGCCACCGAGGAGGTGACGTTGGAGATGCCGGTGATCAGGCCGGCCAGGCCGTAGGAGAGGGCAAACCGCTCCTGCCAGAAGGGCAGCAGCGCCGGCACGGCCGAGGCGTACGCGTCGACGACGGTGTGGGCCAGGGTGAGCAGGACGAGCAGCCGGACGTTGGCGCGCAATACGGCGGGATCGTAGCGGGCGCCTGTGGGGTCCGCGCGGCGCTAGCTTTCCAGCAGGCGGTCGAGGAGGTCCAGGCCGAGGTCGCCTAGGGCTTCAACTGCCACGCTCGCTTCCCCAGCGCGGCGGGCGCCGTCGGTCATCAGGTCTTTGTGGTCGGCCTGGGAAGGATCGCCCGCCGCGGCGGTGTAGGACTCGCCCAGTCGGCGCAGGCACAGCGTGGCGGTCTCCAGGAGGTACTGGCGCACGATCGTGTCGCGCAGGGCGGGAGGCGCGTGCTCGCCCGTCTTGGCGGCTGCTTCCTGCGCCGCCGAGGCGACGTGGCCGGCGAACGCCACCGCGGCGTTGAGCACCATCTCTTCGGCAATCGCGGTCCGAGCAGCATCCGACGGTCCCTGGGCCGTGTCGCCGGCCCCTGTTGCACCTGTGTCCGACATAGGATCAACGTACCACGTTCAGGGCGTGCGGTTCAACGACGCAGCGCCGTGAGCGTGTGGCTGCAGCGCCGTTGGACCTGCGGTTTCAGCCGAGGTGTCCTATTGTTCGGCTTGCTCAGCCGCGGGCGGCACGGCCAGAACCGCGCACCTCGCGGAGCGCAAGATGGTCTCCGCCAGGCTGCCGCCGAGCAGGCGGCCGAGCCAGGTCTGCTTGTGGGCCCCCAACACGATGGCGTCGGCCCCAAGTTCCTCGGTGACCTTGAGGATCGTCTCCACTACCGGGCCCTGCTCAATGCGGGCTTCGAGCGTGCCGGAGGTCCCGGACGCCTCGTCCGCCAGCAGGGCAGCCTGCGCCAGCAGCGCCTCGCCTTCTTCCTTCAGCTGGGCGATCAGCGAGTCGCGGACCAGGCCGGCGTCGGGGTCGGCGAGCAGGCGATCGTCCACCACGTAGAGCGCGGTCACCCGCGCACCCGTTCCCTGCGCAATACGTAGAGCCAGCTCCAGGCGCAGCAGGGCGTCTCGACCGCCCCGGATGGGCACCAGGATCTGTCGCCATCCGGCGAACTGTGGTGTCGGGACGGCAGAGGGGGTAGGCGAGGTGAATGTGTCGGCCATGGCAGGCTCCTGTGTGGACCTGTCAAACCATGCCACATGGCTGCGCGAGTGCCAAGGGGGCCGCCGCCTGACAAACAGGTGCGCGTGTTGTTCTACTTACGCCCGTAGGGGCGGGCGAGCGGTAGGCAATCTCGGGCAAACCAAGAAGTAGGAGGCCAAACATGCGTGGCGTAGTGCTGTTGGGCGAGCGGAAGGTGGAGTACCATGACATCCCGGACCCCACGCCGGGGCCGGACGACGTGGTGGTGGAGATGAAGGCGTCCGGGATGTGTGGCAGCGACCTGCGGCCGTACCGTGGGGCGCGCCAGAACGCGGAGCGGGCGGTGATCTCCGGCCACGAGCCATGCGGAGTCATCGCCGAGGTGGGCAGCGCGGTGCGCCTCTGGAAGAAGGGCGACCGGGTGATGATGCACCACTACGTTGGCTGCGGCGAGTGCAAGTACTGCCGCGTGGGCTACGCACAGCTGTGCCTGGTGGACCACAAGACGTACGGCTTCAACGCGCACGGCGGCAACGCCCCCTACCTGCTGGCGCCGGCCAGCACCATGGTGCGGCTGGACGAGCGGATCGGGTCTCCGGGGGGCGCCGCCATCGCCTGTGGCACGGGCACGGCGTACATGGCGCTCAAGCGGCTCGACGTGTCGGGGCGCGACACGCTGGCGGTGTTTGGGCAGGGGCCGGTGGGGCTGAGCGCCACGTTGCTGGGCGCCGCCATGGGGGCGCGCGTGGTGGCAGTGGACATCGCGCCGGAACGGCTCGAGATGGCGCGCCAGTACGGCGCCGCCGAGACGATCGACGCTACTAGGCAGGACCCGGTGCAGGCCATCCTGGACCTGACCCATGGCGAGGGGGCGGACGCGACGCTGGATGCCACCGGGCAGCCCGAGGCGCGCGTGAACGCGGTGAAGAGCGCGCGCATCTTCGGGAGGGCGTGCTTCGTGGGGGAGGGCAACACGACCACCTTCGACGTGAGCCCGCAGATCATCCACAAGCAGCTGACCATCCACGGCTCGTGGACGTTCAGCACCGTCGGACTGGAAGAATGCGCCCGGTTCATCGCGGATCGCAACCTGCCTCTGGACGGGATCATCACCCACACCTACTCGCTGGACCAGGCGGCGGAGGCGTTCGCGCTGTTCGACACCGGCAAGACGGGCAAGTGCGTGTTCGTGTTCAACTAGGGCGCGCGAGCGGCACCAGATAGAGAGGGAGAGACAGATGGCTAAGACCTACCGGCTGGGCGTGATCGGATTCGCCCACATGCACATCAACGAGCTGATGCGCCGATTCAAGGAGCTGCCCAACGTGGAGTGGGTGGCCTGCGCCGATACCGTGCCGGCGCGGCCGGAGAAGATCGACGTGCGCAATACGCGCGGCTGGAACCTCCAGCAGGCGCGCGAGGAGATCGGCATCCCCAAGGCGTACGGCGACTACCGGGAGATGCTGGACAAGGAGCGGTTCGACCTGGTGCTGTTCTGCCCGGAGAACGCGCGCCACGCCGAGGTGGCTGAGGCGATCGCGGCGCACGGCGCGCACATGCTGACCGAGAAGCCGATGGCGGACAGCATGGTGAACGCGACGCGCATGGCGACGGCGGCGCGCAACGCCGGGGTGGAGCTGTTCATCAACTGGCCCACCACGTGGTCGCCCGCGGTGCGCACGGCGCACAAGCTGGTGCGCGACGGCGCCATCGGGCAGCTGTGGCAGGTGAAGTGGCGGGCAGGGTCGATGGGGCCGCTGTCGCACGGGTCGGTGCACCCCGGCGTCGATGGGCGCATGGTGGAGATGACTGATGCCGAGAAGGGCGCCACGTGGTGGCATCAGGCGGGCACCGGCGGCGGGGCGCTGCTGGACTACTGCTGCTACGGCGCGTGCCTGTCGCGCTGGTTCGTGGGCGAGCCTGCCCAGGCGGCGACCGGCCTCAAGGCGAACTTGATGACACCCTACGGCGATGCCGACGACAACGCGGTGATCACGGTGCGCTTCCCCCACGCGCTGGCCATCCTGGAGGCCACGTGGTCGGTGGTGGACCACGGTGTCCCCACCGGGCCGATCCTCTATGGCAGCACGGGCACCATCATCGTGGAGCGCTCCGGCGACAAGCAGGTGGTGACCATCCGCCGCGGGAAGGACACGCAGCCTGAGACGGTGGAGCCCGAGCCCCTGCCCGCCGGCCGGGCAACGCTGGGCGAGGAGGTGATGCATCATCTGCAGACCGGCGAGCCGCTGCACGAAACCCTGCAGCTGGACTTCAACCTGGACGCCATGGCGATCCTGGACGCCGGCCGCCGCTCCGCCGACTCCGGCAAGCTGGAGCTGGTGAACAGCACGAGCTGGGTCACCGGGTAGACGCGGCGTGGCCTCTCCGTTACGGAGATGAGCGACTTCCACTTCGACACGCGGGCGGTGCACGCCGGGCGGGACGCGGGGCCGATCCAGGACCCCGACGAGCCGCGCCCGGAGGGGATGGGCACGCCCGTCGTGCCGGGCATCCAGCCGTCCAGCGGGTACTACTTCGAGAGCCTAGACGCGCTGGACCAGGCATTCGACGACCCGTCGCGAGGGTATGTCTATGCCCGCCACGGCGGGCCGACGACGGCAGCCTTCGCGCGGGCAGTGGCGGACTTGGAAGGGGCGGACGGGGCGCTTGCGTTCGGCTCCGGCATGGCCGCCATCCACGCGGTGCTGTTGGCCGCAGAAGTGGGGCCAGGGAAGGGGATCGTCGCCAGCCGAGACCTGTACGGCGCCACGCAGGGGCTGCTGACCAACGTCTTCGTGCCGCAGGGGGTGCAGGTGCGGCTGGTTGACGCGACCGATTCTGCGGCGACGCGTAGGGCGATCGAGGCGGAGCGGCCGCGAGTGGTGTACGTGGAGACCATCAGCAATCCGTTGATGCGGCTGGTGGACCTGCCGGCGCTGGCGGAGGCGGCGCGCGCGGTGGGGGCGCTGCTGGTGGTGGACAATACGTTCGCCTCGCCGTACGTGTGCCGGCCGCTAGAACACAGGGCGGACGCGGTGGTGCACAGCGCCACCAAGTACCTGGCGGGGCACGGCGACGTGACGGCGGGTGTCGTGGCTGCGCGTGAGGCGCTGCTGCCGGGGCTGGGCCTGGTGTCGCGACTGGTCGGCGGTACGCTTGGGGCGTTCGACGCCTGGCTGGCGCTGCGCGGGCTGCGCACGCTGTCGCTGCGGATGGAGCGTCACTGCGCCAACGCGATGCACGTGGCGACGTCCCTAGCCAAGCACCCCAGGGTGGGACGCGTGTTTTACCCAGGGCTGCCGGACCACCCACAGCACGCGTTAGCGGGGAGACTGTTCGGGGGGCGCGGGTACAGCGGCATCCTGTCGTTCGAGCTGAAGGACGCGGGTGCGCGGGAGGTGCGGCGGTTCATGGACGCGCTGCGGCTGGTGCTGCCGGCGCCGACGATGGGGGACGTGTACTCGCTGGCGCTCTACCCGGCGCAGGCGTCGCACCGTGGGCTGACGGCGCAGCAGCGGGCGGCGCTCGGCATCGGAGACAACTTGATCAGGCTGTCGTGCGGCGTGGAGGCGGCGGAGGACATCATCCGGGACGTGGCGCAGGCGTTGGAGGCGGCGCAGTTGCGCTGACAGCGCCCACGGAAAACAGTCGGCCGTTGATGGCGGCCCAGGCGGTGAGGATGGCGCAGAGGCCGCAAGTGAGGGCGAGGGCAATCTGCGGGCCGAACTGCTCCACCAGGAGGCCAAGGGCGAGCGAGCCGACGGGGGCGGTGCCGATGGCAAAGGCCAACAGTCCCATTGCGCGGCCGCGCATGGAGGCTTCGGTGCGTGAGAGGATGAGGGTGCTCTGCATGGTGCCAAAGGCCGATGTGCCCAGCCCAGCGGCGAAGAGCAGCGCGAGCGAGAGCGGGAAGGAGTGCGAGAGGGCGAAGAGGGTCACGCCAAGGCAGCCCAGCAAAGACCCGGCGGCGAAGGCGCGCGCCTGCATGCGGCCAGTGCGCATGGGGGACAGGATGAACAGGCCCAGCGCCGCGCCGACGCCGTTGAGCGCGCCAAGCTGCCCCAGGCCGACCGGTCCGACGTGCAGCACGTCTTCCGCGAAGACAGAGGTGAGGGTCATGAACGGGAAGAGCAGCATGTTCATCAAAACGGTGATAACCAGCACCGCCCACACGACCGAGTCGGCGCGCGCGTAGCGCAGGCCGCTGCCGAGGTCGCGCAGGACGTTGGAAGCGACCTGCACGCGCGTCCGGGTCTGCGAAGCGACGGCGAGCAGCGTGAACGATGCGAGCAGGAAGGCGGCGGTGAGACCGGCGAACGCGCCGGCGCCGCCGTACCCGGCCAGCAGGTAGCCGGCGATGAGTGGCCCGACGATGCGCGAGAGGTTCTGGGTCACGTTGTCCAGCACGACGGCCTGCAGGACGCGCTCCGGGCCGACCATGTCCGCCATGAGCGCGCGGCGCGACGGCCAGTCGATGCCCCAGCTGGCACCGAGCCACAGGCTGGCGACGATGAGTTGCCAGTACGCGCCGTGGCCGGTGGCGAGCGCGGCGGCGACGGCGCCGATGACGAGCACGTTGCCCCACTGGGCGGCCTTCATCAGGCGCACGCGGTCGAAGCGGTCCGAGAGCACCCCGGTGATGGGCCCGGCCACGGGGAGGAAGGCATTGCGACAGACGCCGACCAGCGCCACCAGCCAGGCCGAGCCCGTGAGCTCCAGCGCCACCCAGCCGGTGGCGGTCATCTCCATCCAGCGGGCGAAGTTCCAGGCAAAGGTGGCGAGCCACAGCCAGCGGAACTGCTGGTCCTTGAGGGGTCGCGCCACGTCGCCCAGGGAGGCGGAGAACGCGCCGGCAAATCGCGCCGCGCGGGCGGGCCGGGCAAGCGTCACCCCCGTTTATACCGGCAGACGGAGGGAGCCCACTATGGGACAGGAAGCGAACTGCTTTGCGCGATACGCGGGGCAGCGGTCTGAAGGGAAGGCGCTGCTGGAAACGGACGACGTGCTGTTCCGCGGGGCGTTCCGGCTGAAGATCCCGCTCGCGGCGGTACGGGCCGCGGATGTAGTCGGGGATGACCTGGTGGTGCGCTTCGGCGACGAGGAGGCCGCGTTCGAGCTGGGGGCGGCGGCAGCGCAGCGCTGGGCCAAACGCATCCTGCATCCGCCGACGCTGTTAGACAAGCTGGGCATCAAGCCAGCTCAGCGCGTGCTGGTGGTGGGACGCTTCGATAAAGACTTCCTCTCGGCGCTGACTGAGGGCGGGGCAGACACGGCCGCTGCGCCCCGACCAGAGAACGACGTGGTGTTCTTCGAGGCAAACACGCGCGAGGAGCTGGCCCAGCTGGCGCCGCTGCAGCAGTACATGAAGCGGAACGGCGCGTTGTGGGTGGTGCGCCCCAAGGGATCACCCGCGGTCTCGGAGCGCGAGGTGATGGCCGCGGGCAAGGATGCCGGCTTGGTGGACGTGAAGGTAGCGCGCTTCTCAGAGACGCACACCGCCGAGAAGTTCGTCATCCCTGTCGCGAGGCGGTAGGTGGGGCGTGGTCGGCTACTATCCACGCGACAACGACCAACGACGCGGAGCACCGACGCAATGACGGCGACAGCAGCACGCACAACTGAGATTCGCACGACCGAGGACTTCCAGAAGCACGTCCAGGAGATAGAGGGGCGGGCGGGATACGCGCGGCCCGCGGCGTTCGCGGTGGGGGTCGCGAGCTACGGCATCCGGGAACTGGCTAGGGGCGGGGAGGTGGACGAGGGGGCGAAGCTGCTGGACACGTGGTATCCGGTGGTCAACCTGGGCGAGAACTTCGGGTCGGCGGCGGTGCTGGCGGCCGTGGTGGGGCACAACAGCGCGGGCAGCGGGTCGTACCGGCTGTCGCTCCAGCAGGTGGAGGCGGCGCTGGAGCGGTTCCGGCCCTTCGAGGGGGACGGGAAGCGCCACGCCAACGTGGAAGTGCTCAAAGAGCTTGCGGAGCTGCTGCGCTACCAGCAGGAGGCGCCGCCGGCACGGGCGGGAGTCAGCGTGCCGCGCGCGGTCGTCGTGACGTTCATCGGCGACCTGAGCGAAAAGCCCGCCGACGTGCACGACGTGTATCTCCGGCTGCACCTGCTCTCCTGGCGCAAGGTGAAGCCGCGCGGGCTGAACCTGGACGGCATGATCCCCATGCTGCCCATCGTGGTGTGGACGAGCGAGGGGCCGTTCGATCCGGAGTCGTGGGACCGGGTGAGCCTGCGCCTGCGGACGCGCGGCGTGGAGTCGAAGGTGTTTGGGGTGGACAAGTTCCCGCGCATGATCGACTATGTGGTGCCGAGTGGCGTGCGCATTGCCGATGCCGACCGCGTGCGGCTGGGCGCGCACCTGGGTGAGGGCACCACGGTGATGCACGAGGGCTTCAGCAACTTCAACGCCGGCACGCTGGGCAGCGCGATGGTGGAGGGGCGCATCAGCCAGGGCGTCATCGTGGGCAAAGGCACCGACATCGGCGGCGGCGCTTCCATCATGGGCACGCTCTCCGGAGGTGGTAAGGAGGTCATCACCATCGGCGAGAACTGCCTGATCGGGGCGAACGCCGGGACGGGTATCAGCCTGGGCGACAACTGCACGATCGAGGCTGGCTGCTACGTGACGGCCACGTCCAAGGTAAAGCTGCTGCCGGGGGGCGAGGTGGTGAAGGCGCTGGAGCTGTCCGGCAAGGACGACCTGCGCTTCTGGCGCAACAGCGTCACAGGGCAGCTGGAGGCGATGCCCAAGAAGAACGTGGTGGCGCTGAACGCCCAGCTGCACCAGGCAGGACCCTCTGGGGCGGCTGGGGCGGCGAAGCCGTAGGGCGCTACAGCACCCGCTCCAGGATTTCCACCGCTTCGCGGCAGGTGTCCAGGCTGGGGACGAAGGCGAGGCGGAAGTAGTCGCGGCCGCGCTCGCCCATGAAGCCGCCGGGCAGGACGATAACGCCGTTGTCCATCAGGTACTCGGCGAACGCGAACGAGTCGCCGCTTGAAGCACTGGAGGCCCCTGACATGCTCGAAGGACCGAAGCGCTGTGGAACGCGCGCCCAGAGGTAGAAGGCGGCCTGGCTGGCTTCCACCTGGATACCCTTGCGGGCGAAGAGGTCCAGGAAGAGCCGGCGGCGCTCGGCGTAGCGGGCGCGCTGGGCTTCGACGTGGGTCTCGTCGTTCCAGGCTGCGACGGACGCGCGCTGGATGAACTCCGGCGTGGCGACGCCGATGCGGGGGCGTACGTCCTTCATGACGCGGATCAGGTCGGGATCGCCGGCGATGAAGCCGGAACGGTAGGCGGTCATGTTGCTGCGCTTGGAGAGCGTGTTGACGGCCACCGCATTGTGGAAGTCTGGGGCAGCGGCTTGCAGGAGGCTCCCAGGAGCTCCTTGCACTCCCGGCCCCGCAGCACCCGCAGCACCACTCCCGTCATACCACAGCTCGCTGTAGGCTTCGTCGGAGGCAACGCAGAAACCGTAGCGCTCCGCAAGGGCGAGGGCATCTCGGTAGTAGCTGAGTGGCGCGACGGCGCCCGTGGGGTTGTTGGGGAAGTTGAGCCACAGCAGGGCGAGGCGCTCGCCGACTTCGGGCGTGATGGCGTTGAGGTCGGGCAGCCAGTCGGGCCCGAGGGGCATGGGGAACACCTCGGCGTGGTGCATGGTCACGCTGTCACCGTAGACCTGATACGCGAGCTCGGGGATGGCGACCAGCTGGCGAGAGGTCCGCTGCGAAGGATCGTCCAGCAGGAGCGGCGTAAGGTTCCAGATGGCTTCCTTGGCGCCGTTGGAGGGGAGCACGTGGCGCTCCGGGTCGGCCCGCACGCCGTAGCGTCGGCCTATCCAGGCGGCGACGGCCTGGCGCAGCTCGGGCAAGCCGGCGGCGGTGGGGTAGCGGCCGGAGGGGGTGATGCCCTTGACGATCGCGTCACGGATGAAGGCGGGGGTCTCGTCCTCGGGATCGCCGACTCCGAAGTTGATCAGGCGCACCCCTTGGGCGCGCAGCGCGTCCTGGCGCGCGCGCAGCTGGGTGAAGGCGTATGGCTTGAGGCGAGAGATGGCCGGGTTCATAGACCCGGAGAGGCTACGCGGATGCCTGCGCCACGCGCAACTCGCGGCGGTGGTCGGCTTTGAGGCGGTCCAGGAACTCGGAAGTGCGGGGCTGGCGCTCCAGGATGAAGCTGATCTGCGAGCGCAGCGCGGTCTCCAGCTCGCGGCTGATGGTGTCGGGTAAACGGAGACGGTCGAAGACGCCGAAGGGCTCTTGAGACATCAGGCGCAGGGCCTTGATGGCGGTGACCGAGATTGGGCGGGAGGCGGGCTGCAGGACGCCGCAGTGCTCGCACAGCACGCCACCTGAGGCGGCGCTATAGCGGTTGTCGCCGGGGGAGAGGCGCGTCTGGCACCCGGTGCAGTTGACCAGCTCTGGCGCGTAGCCCAGGTGGTTGAGCAGCTGCGCTTCGTAATTGCGCAGCGCCAGCTCGAAGCGCGCGGCGGTGGCCGCGTCAGCCCCGGCCGGCTCGCGGACCTGGCCGGGCTGCGCCATCAACGGGGTCCCATCCAGGAAGGTGAGCACGTCCAGCAGCAGGTCGAAGACGGCGCGGTTCTCCAGGCGCTCCTCGGTGAAGCGGTCGACCAGCTCGGCGGCGTAGGAAGCGTAGGCGGCCTTCCAGAGGTCGTCGCGGATGCTGTGGAAGGGGCGGCGCGCTTCCGCCTGGGTGACAATGTCCAGGTTGCGCCCCTGGGCCACCAGCACGTTGACGTGGGTGAACTGCTCCACATGGCCGCCCAGCCGGCTCTTGGGGCGGCGCACGCCCTTGCCGATGGCGCGGATCTTTCCGAGCGTGGGGCTATAGAGCGTCAGGATGCGGTCGGCCTCGCCGAAATCCTGGCGGCGGAGCACGATGGCGTCGGTGCGGTACAGGCGCGAGGAGGAAGGCATGAATCAGTGGGCAGCAGGCACGAGGCCGTAAGCAGTGGTTATGTCAGGTTGTCGGGACCGAAAGAATCGGGGAGCAGCTGGGGAAGGGTGTGCTGGGTGCGCTGGCCGGCGGTGGTGGCGCTGATGACGGTGGCGTGGGGGCCGAACTCCCGCAGCACCTGGCGGCAGGCGCCACAGGGAGGTGTGGGGCTGTCCGCCGCGGTTACGATGGCGATGGCGTCGATGCGCTGCTCGCCGGCGGCAACGGCCGCGAAGATGGCGCTGCGCTCGGCGCACATCGTGAGTCCGTACGATGCATTCTCCACGTTGCAGCCGGCGAAGATGCGCCCGCCCGCGAGTACCGCGGCACCGACGGCGAAGTGAGAATACGGGGCGTAGGCGCGCTCGCGCGCCTCTGTTGCGGCGTCGATGAGCGGCTCCACGGCCTTTTAATTGTACCCGGTTTCGGGGCTGTCTGGCGGCGTTCTACGCAGTGTTTCCAGGAGTGGAGGCGCCAACTGGATGGTCCGCCGGGACCGGTTGAGCGGGTGTGCCGGGGGTGACAGGAGCGCCATTGAGAGCGGCGTCGCCGAGCGCGGCGGCGGCATCGCTTTCCGCTTCGGCTTCTGCGGCGGCCTCTTCTACGGTGGGCTGGCGGATGATGCGCACGCGGGTGATGCGGTTGCCTTCGATCTCTTCCACCACCAAACGCACCTGGCCGTCCACCACTTCGGCGCCCTGCTCCGGGACGCGGCCCAGGCGGGCGTAGACGTAGCCGCCCAGCGTGTCCACGTCCTCTTCCTCCAACTGGAGCGAAAGCAGGTCGTTCACGTCGTCCAGGGTCATGATCGCGTCTACCAGCGCCTCGCGCTCGCTGACCTGGACGAGCATGGATTCCTCGGCGTCGAACTCGTCCTGGATCTCGCCGACAATCTCTTCCAGGATGTCCTCGATGGTGACCAGGCCGGCGGTGCCGCCGTACTCGTCCACCACAATGGCGACGTGGACACGGCGCTGCTGCATCTCGCGCAGCAGCTCGTCCACTTTCTTGGTCTCCGGCACGAAGTACGCAGGACGCATGATCTCGCGCACATTGATGTCCAGGCGCCCCTCGCGCAGGAAGCGCAGCGCGTCCTTGACGTAGAAGAAGCCCAGGACCTTGTCCACGGTCTCCTCGTAGATGGGGATGCGCGAATGTCCGGCTTCGATGGCCTGGTCCACGAGGTCGCCTAGTGCCATGGTGACAGGGGCCGCCTGGAGATCTATGCGGTGAATCATGATCTCGCGTGCGACGGTATCGCCGAACTCGAAGATGGAGCGGATCATCTCGCCCTCTTCCTCTTCGAGCACGCCCTCTTCTTCGGCCACGTCCACCTGGAGCATGATGCCGGCTTCGGTGACGCCGCCGGCCTCACTGCGCGCGGTAGCGCCGGGCTGCTGGCGATACACCAGGCCGCCGATGGCTTCCAGCAGCGACACCAGGGGCGAGAGGATCAGCACCGCGGTGCGCGCGGGGCCGGCCATGCCTAGCGCGACGGCCTCGGCGTGGCGCAGGCCAAAGGCGTGGGCCACCTGGTCAACCAGCACCAGGGCAATGGCCATCACGAGGAGCGTGAGCACGACGTAGGCAGCGCCGGGGTTGCCCAGGATCGCGGCAAGCGGCTCTTTCAGCAACACAACGAGCAGGGTGTTAGCGGCGATCACCGCGCTGATGACGATCAGGCGGGTGGCGGCGACGAAGCCGGTGCTGTTCTCCAGCAGGCGCTGGAGGTGGCGGGCGCGCGCGGCATCAACGGCGCCTTCGTCTACCAGCTGCTGGATGCGGGGACGGCGCACCGCGGCGACAGCGGTCTCGGCGGCGGCGAACAGCAGCGCCAGGATAAGCAGGGGGATGACGACCAGCGCGCCGCCGACCTCGGGCGCAATGTACAGGAGCGTCGTGGGCGTGACAAGCAACACCAGCCCGGCGAGGAGGCTGGCGAAAAGCAAAGCAACGAGTGTGGCCAGAAGGGAACTAATCGCTTTTCGCCGCGGGCAAGATCGCGGCCACCGTGTGCTGGCCCAGGGAGGGCTACGTGAACAGCGCGCTGACCGATTCGTGTCGGTGGATGCGGCGGACCGCCTCGGCAAGCAGCGGCGCGACGCTCACCTGGACAATTTTACCGGTTCTGGAT
>CADCTC010000183.1:0-18140 GCA_902805635.1 uncultured Chloroflexota bacterium | reverse complement strand
CGGGAGCGAGATGGTGTTGGTGACGATGACGTGCTTGATGCGCGACTGCTCGATCAACCGGATGGCGCCGCCAGCGAAGATGCCGTGGGTGGCACAGGCCACCACGTCGCGCGCGCCGCGGGAGAGCAGCGTCTCGGCGGCCTCGATCAGCGTGCCGCCGGTAGAGATCATGTCGTCCACGATGACGGCGGTCTTGCCGCGCACGTCGCCGACCATCTCAAGCACCTCGGCCTGGTCAGGCTGGGGGCGCTGCTTGGCTATGATGGCCAGGTGGCCGCCCACGCGCAGGCGGAAGTCGTTGGCGCGCGCCACGCCACCGCTGTCCGGGGAGACTACCACGATGTCGTCATGATCGAGGCGGCGCAGGAAAGCGTCGGCCAAGACGGGGTTAGCGCGCAGGTGATCGACCGGGATGTCAAAGAAGCCCTCAATGGCGGGGGCGTGCAGGTCCATGGTCACCACGCGGTCGGCGCCGGCGGTGCGGATGATATTGGCCACCAGCTTGGCGGAGATGGGCTCGCGACCGGCAGTCTTCTTCTCCTGCTTGGCGTACCCGTAGTACGGGATGACGGCAGTTACACGGTGTGCCGACGCGCGGCGCAGCGCGTCGATCATGAGCAGCAGCTCCATGATGGAGTGGTCCACGGGGGAGCAGGTGGACTGGATGACGAAGACGTCCGCCCCGCGCACGTTCTCTTCGATGCGGACGCGGGTCTCCTCGTTCTTGAAAGTAGATACGAGCGCGCGGCCGGGAACCATGCCCAGGTGAGCGCACATCTCCAGGGCAAGCGACGGGTGGGCGGTGCCGGTGAAGGCCAGCAGCGGGCGGTCGCTCTGGAGCGGCGTCTCCGCCTCGTTCAACTCAAACACCTGGGGCAGGCCCTCACGCAAGAGGCCGAGCATCGTCGCCATGCAGTTCTCCCTATTGTCCGCTGCCGCTGTTGCCGCTGCTGTCGCTGGCACCACTACCAGTACTATCAGCACCGTGGGTCCCGATGGGGCGTGCGGGCACGCCGGCCACCTTCGCCCCTGGCGCCACGTCACGGGTGACCACCGCGCCCGCGCCAGTGAGCGCGGCCGCGCCGACCTCCACCGGCGCTATCAGCAGCGAGCCGCTGCCGATGAACGCGCCATCGCCTATGCGGGTCGCGTGCTTGCGCTTGCCGTCGTAGTTGCAGGTGATGGCGCCGGCGCCAACGTTCACGTTCTGGCCCACAGTGGTGTCTCCAAGATAGCCGAAGTGGTGCATGCGGCTGCCAGCTCCCAGGGAAGATGCCTTGATCTCGCTGCCTGTGCCCACCTCCACGCCGCGGCCGCAGCGCGCGCCGGGACGCAGATGCGCGAACGGGCCGACGGTGACGTCTTCCTCCAACGTCGCGCCGTCGAGCACCGAGGCGAAGACGCGGCAGCGGTCGCCGATAGCACTGCTGGTGACGATAGCGTTGGGGCCGATCTCACAATCGGCGCCGACCTGGGTGTCGCCGCGCAGGTGGGTGTTCGCGTGGATGGTGGTGTCGGGACCGACCACCACGGTGGCGTCTATGTAGGTGGTGGCAGGGTCCTGGATGGCGACGCCGGTGGTCATGAGGGTGCGGGTGATGCGCCGGCGCAGCGTGGCCTCGGCGTCCGCCAGCTGCTCGCGGGTATTGACGCCGATGGTCTCGAGCACGTTCTCCAGCACCAGGGTGCCGGCGCCGGCGCCCGACCGCACGGCGAGGCCGGTGAGGGCGGTGAGATAGAGCTCGCCATTGCGCGCAGGGGTGACGTTAGGCAGCTGCTCCCACAGCCACGCGGGACGGAAGGCGCAGAAGCCGCTGTTGACCTCGCGGATGGCGCGCTGTTCTGGAGTCGCGTCGCGGAACTCGACGATCTCGTGTACCGCGCCGTCGGGACTACGCACGATGCGCCCAAGGTCCTGGGGGTCGTCCAGGATGCCGGTGACGAGGGTAACGGGGGCGGTGCTCTGCGCCACCTGGTCGAGGAGGCTAGTGATGGTGCCGGCCTGCAGGAGGGGGGTATCGCCATAGGCGACGACGATGGCGTCCGCGTCCGCGGGGACGTGCGGCTGCGCCTGGAGGGCGGCGTGCCCGGTGCCGAGCTGTGGCTCCTGGAGGGCGAAGGCATAGGGTGCGCCTTGGAACTGAGTCTCAGCCTCGGCGCGCACCTCGGCGGCGCTGTCGCCGATGACGATCGTGGTGCGCTCTGGAGGGATTCCCGCCTGGCGCAGCGCGGTCAGCACGTGCCAGAGCATGGACTTGCCGGCCAGCCGGTGCAGCACCTTGTGGCGGCCCGACTTCATGCGGGTGCCTTTCCCCGCCGCCAGGACCACCGCCGCCGGGTTGGCGAGTGTCACGCTGGAGACCTCACCCGGCCTTCGGCCACCCTCTCCCACAGGAGAGGGCTTGGGTGAATAATCCAGGTCAATGGGCTACGCCCAGGACACGATGCGAGTCACCGTGGGTCCGACTGATGTAGTGGCAATTCAACATTCGCGGGTGGGGAGGGGTGGGAGCTGGGGCGCTAGGATTCGAACCTAGGAATGGAGGCTTCAAAGGCCCCTGCCTTACCGCTTGGCGACGCCCCACCGCCCGCAAAGCGTACCCGCGGGTCCCAGAGAGTGTCAACACGCTTCCGGCGTCGAGAAGTGGGCGAGGTAGACGTGTGGCCAGCCCGCTGCACTCAGGCGGCTGCGTACCCGCTCGGCACCGGCTCGGTCATCGAAGAGGGCGAAGTAGGTAGAGCCGCTGCCCGCCATGAGCGGGCGGATGCGGCGGCGGGCTCGACCTGGAGGGCGATTAGCTCGAGGTCGTTGAACGGCGGCGGGACGGCGCGGGTGCGAGAGGCGTCCTCCAGCCAGCGGGTGGTGCGGGCGCCGTCGCTCCAGCTGCAGGCGGGAAATGCCTTGTAGACCGCGCCGGCCGAGATGCCTGCGTCTGGCTTGAGCAGGACCAGCCAGCGCGGTGGGAGTGACGGAAGTGGGGTCAGCAGCTCGCCGCGGCCCTCGGCAAGTGCGCAGGGGCTCTCTGCAAGGAAAAAGGGGACGTCAGAGCCGAGCTGCGCCGCGAGCGCCAGGAGGCGCTCACGTGGCAGGCGGAGCTGCCAGAGCACATCGAGCGCGGCGAGCGTGGTGGCTGCGTCTGAGCTGCCGCCGCCGAGCCCGGCCGCAACGGGGATGCGCTTGACCAGCCGCAGTCGCGCTCCCAGGGAGGCGCCTGTCTCGGCGCGCAGCAGGGCGGCGGCGCGGTAGACCAGGTTGTCGGGGCCCGCGAGCGCGGGATCAGAACACTCGAAGTGGAGGTCCGAGGCGTGGGAAACCGAGAGCTCATCGCATAGGGTGATGCGCTGCATCACGGAGCGGATCTCGTGAAAGCCGTCCTCGCGGCGGCGCAGGACCTCCAGGGTGAGGTTGACCTTGGCAGGGGCAAGGACGGTTAACGTGGAGGTGGCAGGGGTGCTGGAAGGTAGGGTCACGTGGAAGACTGAAGGCTACCTAGAATGAGTGCCGACTGTGGCATCTGGCGCATCCTCCCATTCACGACCGGCAGCGCCGAGCGGCAGCTGGCGCAGACGGAGGCATTGTGGCGAGCAGTGGCGGCCGGGGAGGCGCCGGAGACGCTGCGCTGGTACGGGTACGACGCGCCTGCAGTTGTGCTGGGAGTAGGCCAGCGGGAAACGGCGCTCGACCAGGCGGCGTGCCGAGAGGCGCGGACGGCGGTGGTGCGGCGCGCGAGTGGCGGGGCGGCGGTGCTGGCCAACGGCGCGATGCTGGCGCTGGACGTAGCACTGCCGGCGGCGTCGCCGCTTGCGGCGGCGGACGTGGTGGAGTCCTACCGCTGGCTCGGCATGGTGCTGGCGGATGCGCTGCGAGGGCTGGCGCCGTACGAGGCCGGGAGGATTGTGCTGGTGGGTGCAGCCGAGGCGCGAGCGGACCAGCAGGCGCAGCAGGCGGCGCAACCGCGATCAGCCGGGGCGCTGCGGGGGCTCGCGTGTTTCGGGACACTCTCGCCATACGAGGTGGCGCTGGCGCGTCCGGATTCCGCGCCGCCGGCGAAGCTGGTGGGGCTGTCGCAGGTGCGCAAGAGAGGCGTGGTGCTCTTCCAGGTGGGGGTGTACGCGCGCTGGCGGGGGGCAGACCTGGCCGGCCTGCTGATGCTGGCGCCGGAGGAGCGGCACGCTCTGGCGGGGGAGCTGGACCGGCGGATCGCAAGCCTGACGGAGATCGGGCTTGGGACGGTGGACCTGCCGGCGCTGATGACGGCGGTCAACGCGGGAGCGACGGAGGCGCTGAAACGCGGCTGATCCACACGGTCCAGGCGCCGCACGGAAAGGGACAAGCCCTTGCCCTACTGCCTAACTCCGGCCATGAAGAGTGTCACAATCCGTGGGAGGAAGATGAGGGCGCCGGTGAGGAGGGCGCCGGCGGCGGCGACCAGGACGGCTCCGGCGGCGATGTCTTTGGCGATCTTGGCGCTGGGGTGGTAGTCGGTCGTGATCATGTCGACGACGACTTCGACGACGGTATTGAGCAGCTCCAGCGCCGTGACGAGCGCGATGACGGCGACCAGGGCCGCCCATTCCAGGGGAGAGATGGTGAAGAAGAGACCAAGGCCGCAGGCGAGCAGGGCCAGGCTGACGTGGATGCGGAGGTGGCGCTGGGTAGTCCAGGCGTAGCGCAGGCCCTGGAAGGCGAAGGCGAAGCTGGCGCGCTCCTGGCGCAGCACCGAGCCTGACGGAACCCCGACCGGGGGCACACCGGGGGCAGTGGCTTGGCGTGGCGCGGTGGGACGCGTCTGCGTCGGGCGCGGTGCGGAGCGCGGCGAATGGGTGGAGGTGGGGCCTTGTTGGGCTGAGGGCGCGCTCGGCGGGATCTCCCGGATGGTGGCGCGGGGTGGGGTGGTGGTCACCCGGACGACGCCTCGCCGGCGGCGCCTGGCTCACGGGTGAGGCCGATTTGTATGAGGGCGCGCTCTTCAGCGTCGCGCATCAGGCGCTGGTCGTCGTCGTTTTCATGGTCGTAGCCGAGCAGGTGCAGGGCGCCGTGGGTGAGGAGGTAGGCGAGCTCGCGCTCGACGGAGTGGCCGTAGTCTTCCGCTTGGCGGCGAGCGCGTTCGACGGAGATGGCGATGTCGCCAAGGTGGTGGCCGGCTGGGGCGGGAGTGGTGCCAGGGGCTGCCGGTGCAGCGTCGCCCTCGAACGACAGGACATCGGTCGGCTTGTCCTGGCCGCGGAAGCGGCGGTTCAGGTCGTGCAGGGTCGCATCGTCTGCCAGGAGGAGCACGATCTCGGCGTCCGTGGCAACCGGCGCAGCCGGCGCGTCGGGCTTGGCGGCGGCAACGGCGGCCTGGGCGACGCGGTTAAACCAGGCGTCGTCGAAAGGGGGCTCGACACCTTCGGCCAGCTGTAGATCGACATGGACCATCACTAGCTTGGCTCAGCTTGGCTCGGCGGCTGCGATAGGGAGGAGGGGGGTGGCTTCGAGCTGTTCGGGGGCCGGGTACTCGATGCGCGGGTGATAGACGCCCTGGAGCTGCTTGATGAAGGAGCGCTTGACGATGTCGAGGTCTCTGAGAGTCAGGTCGCAGTCGTCGAGCTCGCCTTCCAGCAGACGTTCGTTGATAGCGCGCTCCACCAGCAGCTCCAGCGACTGGGTGGTGCGGTTGGACGCGGCGCGCACGCTGGCCTCGACGGTGTCGGCCAGCATGACCAGTGCGGTGCCTTTGGTCTGTGGCCGCGGGCCCGGGTAGCGGAACGTGGCTTCGTCCACGTGGTCGGTGCCGGCTTGCTTGACGGCCTTGCGGTAGAAGAAGCTGGCCAGGCGGGTGCCGTGGTGCTCGCCGATAAACGCCTGGACGGCAGCGGGCAGGCCGTACTGGCGTGCCAGGTCGATGCCGCCGGTGACGTGCTCGATCAGGGCAGCGGCGCTTGCATCCGGGCGCAGGCGGTCGTGGATGTTGTCGCCGTCGAACTGGTTCTCGGCGAAGTAGTACGGGCGGTGCAGCTTGCCGATGTCGTGGTAATAGGAGCCGACACGGACGAGCAGCGAGTCGATGCCAATCTGCTCGGCAGCACGCTCGGCGAGGTTGCCGACGATGATGGAGTGGTGGTAGGTGCCGGGCGTCTCCGTGAGCAGGCGGCGCAGTAGGGGCTGGCTTGGGTGGGCCAGCTCCAGCAGCTGGAGCATGGTGGTGAGGCCGAAGAGCGACCCGACGATGCTGAAGGTGCCCATGGTGACGATGGAGGAGAGCAGGCCGTTCACCATCGCGGCCAGGCCAAGGTTAGCCATGCCGAGCACGTCGTAGTCCTGGTTGATCAGGCGGAAGGTGAGCACCACCGCCAGGCTGGCCAGGGCGACCTGGAAGCCGGCTAAGAAGAAGGCGTTAAGCCGCTCGATGCGCCGCGCGGCGAGCGCCCCCGCGAAGCACTGCAGCAGGACCAGGGCGGCCATCTCGAAGGAGTAGGCGTAGACCGGGGCGGAGAGCAGCGCCAGGAATACGCCCACGATCACCGCGAGGCGGGTGGAGATGAGGTTGGAGATGAGCATGCTGGCGATGGCGGCGGGGAAGGCGTATGCCACCCACGGACGGCCGGGGATGGCCAGCTTCATGGCCACCAGCGTGCCGGCCAGCAGCACCCCGACCAGCAACAAGCTGCGCGGCTGGGCGAGCAGCGACTGGTGGAACGTGTACAGGTAGGCGCCGATCAGGACGGCGACGAGTGCGGCGAAGAGCATGACGCCGGCGGCGGTCTGGATGTCGAAGGCGCGAGTGCCCAGACCGAGCGCTTCGAGCTTCTCCACGTCCTCGGCGGTGATGACGTCGCCCTGGCGCATGATGACGTCGCCACGCTCGACGGTGACCTGGACGGGCGGCACGCGATCGCGGGCTTCCTTGCGCACGCGCTCGGTCTCGGTGGGGTTGACCAGGACGTTCGGGCGGATGTAGAGCGAGACGATATCGGCGACAAGGGCCTGCTGCGCGGGGGAGAGGCTGGGCGAGATCTGGCCGATGGCGGTGGTACGGCGCTCGGCGAGATCCTCGGCGCGGATGCGCTCGCGCACGTTCTCGTCCAGGATGCGCAGCGCCTCGGCGTTGACGGCCAGCCACTCGGGATCGCTCAGGTCGAGCGCGGCGTTAACGGACGCCTGGCTCAGGCCGGGCTCCAGGCGCACGACCTGCTGGCGGCGCTGCTCCAGGGTGATGAAGGTGTCGGCGCGAATGGCGCTGACGCTGCGTAGCAGGTCGGCTGCGCGGCCGCGCAGCTGGCGCAGCAGGTTGGAGTCGTAGTCGTAGCTGCTGGAGACCTGCGCGGCGGCGGCGTCGCGCGCGGCGCGGGTGCGGGACTGGCTGACGAAGGTGCCACGTCGGGGCGCCTTGATGGTCTCGATGGCGGTATCGCCGATGGTGAGGGGCTGCCGGCCGGGGATCAGCTGCCAGTTGAGCGCGATGACGCTAGAGACGAAGACGCCCACCGAGAACAGGACGAGCAGCCACAGCCGCCGCCATGAGGCGTCCATCAGCCGCCGCGGAGGGCGGAAGTTGATGATCTTGGTCTCGGTATCGGTCATGAGTGTGCTGAGTGCTATCCGGGTGGCCAGGCGAGGTGACGGCCGCCGAGAACATGCAGGTGTAGGTGGGGGACGGTCATGCCGGCGTCGCGGCCGACGTTGAAGACGAGGCGATAGCCGCTCTCGGAGACACCTTCGGCATCGGCGGCGGCGTTGGCGGCGGTGATCATGGCCGCCATGAGGGCTCCGTTGCCGGGGCCGATCTCGCCCGCGGAGCCGACGTGCTGGTTGGGGATCACCAGCAGGTGCACGGGGGCATGGGGCGTGATGTCACGGAAGACAGTGACGGTGGCGTCCTTGTGGACGACGTCGGCCGGGATCTCGCCGCGGGCGATCTTGCAGAACAGACAGTCGGCCATGGCAAACCTTGTTAAACCTCGTGGTCCCCGTGCTCTTGTGCAACTCTATTATGGGGTCAGGAGGGCCAGAGTCGAGGCCGCGATGGCGGCGGTCTCGGCGCGCAGGATCAGCGGACCGAGCGAGACGACCTCCGTGCTGGCCGCGCGGGCGCGCTCGACCTCGTGCGGCGCGAATCCTCCTTCGGGACCGACGACAATACGCAGTGGATCGCCTGGGGCGCTGCGCAGGGCGTCCAGCAGGGACAGCGCGTGTTCGTCTTCCCAGCAGAGGAGGGTGCGCTCCTGGGTGCGGAGGACTTGGTCAAGGGGGAGCGGTGGCAGCAGGCGGGGAATGGTGACGCGGCCGCACTGCTCGGCGGCTTCGACCAGGATGCGGCGCCAGCGCTCCGGCGTCTCGGACTTGCGCGCGATGACGCGGTCGGAGAGCACGGGCTGGAAGGCGGCAAGACCGAGCTCGGTCCCTTTCTGGAGCACCCACTCCATCTTCTCGCCCTTGAGCAGCGCTTGGCAGAGCGTGACACCGCGCGGCGGGGATGGACGTGACGCTTGTTGCTCCACGAGGCGGACGGTGGTGGCCCCGCGGTCAACGTCGGCCAGCTTGGCGAGCCACTGCGGACCACCGTCGTTGAACAGGACCACCTGGTCGCCCGGCCGCAGGCGCAGCACGGTGGCTACCTGCCGGGCCGTCTCCGGTGGCAACGGGACGTGCTGGCCCGTCTCGGACAGTCTTGCCTCGATGAAGAACCGTGGAACTGATGACATCAGCGGCCACGTCGCGAACGGTTCGTCACCCGCACGATGTCGACTCGCCCGCGTTGAAGTAAGTGGAGGGCAGTCGCGAATTGTCGTGAGCACTGGCCAGAAGCGCCACGGCCTTGGCCACCAAAACACACCGGCCCTCGCAGCTGGGCACCTTTACACCTGAACTGAAATGGGGTCGCGGCGGCACAACAGCGCCAGCCAGTCGCTGCGTTGTTCGCGGCGCTCGATGGTGAAGCCGGCGGCGACAAGGGCATCGGCGGCTTCGGCTTCGCGCTCGGCGATGATGCCGCTGGCGATGAGCCAGGCACCGGGGCGCAGGGCGCGGGCGAGGGCCGGGGCGCGCTCGGCGATGATGCGGGCGACGATGTTGGCGAAGGCGCCGTCGTAGGCGGACTCGTGGTCGAGGCCGGGAACGGGGACCACGCCGTCGATGGCGGCGCCGAGTGTGCCGTGCTCGACGGTGATGGCGTCTGAGAAACCGTTGCGGGCGACGTTCTCGGTGGTGGCGCGGGCGGCGATCTCATCGGCGTCGAGGGCGAGGACCGAGCGGGCGCCGGCGCGGACGGCGCCGATGGCGAGCACGCCGGAGCCGCAGCCGAGGTCGAGCAGGGCGCGTCCGGCGACCTCACCAGCGTCGACTAGGTCTTCGAGCACTTCGAGCACCAGCTGGGTGGTGGGGTGCTGTCCGGTGCCGAAGGCCATGCCGGGGTCGAGCTCGATCAGGCGGTCGTTGGGCTGGAGGTCGTAGGACTGCCACTGGGGCTTGATGACCCAGCGCCGGCCCAGGCGCAGGACGGAGTAGTGCTGCTTCCAGGCGTTGGCCCAGTCTTCTTGCTCCAGCCAGCGGGTGCGCAGCTCGTCCATGGGGGCCAGGTTGAAGGCGCGCAGCAGGCCGACGGCGTCTTCGATGATCTTGCGGCCGGCGTCGGCCTCGGCGCCCTGGGTGAGGTAGGTCTTGAGCAGCGCGAAGGCGCCGGGGACGGGGGTGAGCTCGTCGGTCTCGTCCTTCTGGGGGAGCAGCTCGGGCTCGATTACGACGCCGCTGCGGCCGGCTTTCTCGAAGACTGGGGTAAGCGCTTCGGCGGCTTCGGCCGAGGCGCGGATGGAGATTTCAAGCCACTTGGGAGGTGTAGAAGTCATTGTCGTTCAGCGAGTATTGCGGGCGGCGGTTAGGGCGGCTTGGGCAGCGAGGTAGGCATCGGGGTCGCCCATGTCGTGGCGGGCGCCGGCGACTTCGTGGGCGTAGTAGGGCTCGCGCGCGGCGAGGCGGGCCTGGGCGCCGGTGAGCTGGAACTCGCCGTGCTCGCGGCGGTCGTGGGCGACGTCGTTGGCCAGCACGTCGAAGATGGTGGCGGACATGGCGTGCAGGCCGAACCAGCAGAGGTACTGGCCATCTGCCAGGCCGGGGGTGCGGAGCTCTGCGCGGGCGACATCGGGGCTGGGCTTTTCGATGATCCGGCGGACGCGGTAGGCGCCTGGATGGTCTAGGTGAGGCTCGCCGAGGATGGTGCCGAAGAGGTGCAGCTCGGCTTCGGGGGTGCGCTGGACGGCCGAGACGCTGGCGCCGAGCGTAGCGAAGGCGTCGAGCAGCTGGGCGGCGCAGCGGCGCGACTCGACGGAGAGGTAGAAGTGGTCGCCGAGCATGATCAGCGCGGGCTCGCCGGCTGTGGCATCACGAGCGCAGAGGACCGCGTGGCCGTAGCCTTCGGGCGTGGGCTGGACGGCGAAGCTGATGGCGCCGGGCGCGGTGGGCCAGGCGGGTGGGGTGTCTTGCGTGCGGACGGCGTCCAGGTAGCGCCGGAAGGGGCCGTCTTCGCCGGGGCCGGTGACGAGGCAGACGCGCTCGATCCCGGAGTGGAACGCTTCGTCTAGCATGAGGTGAATCACGGGCTTGGTGCGGCCGTCAAGGTCCACCAGGGGGAAGAGGCCCTTGGGCGTGGCGAGGGAGGCCGGACGGTGGCGGGTGGCCCTGCCGGCGAGGGGGATGATGGCGATGCGGGGGCGTCCGGACGAAGTCATCTTTCGAGTGCGCCGAGCTCGCGCAGGAGGGTGTGGAGGACCGGCTCGACGAGGGATCGGATCTGGGGGTTGGCGTAGCCGGCCCAGGAGACGTCTGAGGAGGTGTCGAGGGGGGCGGAGAGGGGGTGACCCCAGGCGTCGGTGACGAGAATGCCGGCTTCTTCAGCGATCAGGGCGGTGCAGAGGTCGTAAGGGCGGGCGCAAAGGCGGCGCGCGGCAGCGGGTTGAGCGGTGCGGCCGGTGGTCGTGGCGGTGCTGGGGAGGCCGCAGGCGTCCATCAGGATCGGGCGGAGGTCGGCGGTGAAACGGTCGTGGCCGACCATTAGCTCGTAGAGCTGGCCGCCGGAGGAGATGTACTCGTCGTCGAAGACGAGGGGAGCGCCGCCGGCGTGATCGCCGACAACGGCGGCGAAGAGGCGCTCTTCGAGCCAGGCGGCGCGCTCTTTGGTGCCGGGGAAGAACTTGGCGATGGTGGCGAAGCCGTGTGCCAGGTCTGGAGCGCGGCTGGGGGCGAAGCGCAGCGGGCGCTGCATGCCGGTGACGAGGTCCAGCGTGATGCCGGCTGTGCCCTGGCCGGCAATGGCCCACAGGGTGTCGGCCAGGCGGGCGCGCTCGGTGGGCAGCTCGGTCTGCACGGCGACGACAATGTCGGCGAGGGTGGTGGGGCGGCCCAGGGCGCCGGCGCCGGGGGCGATGGCGGCGAGCGCCCAGGCGGAGCGCTTGCCGTACATCAGGCCGCGCGTGCCGTCGATGGGATCGACGATGCACTCGAAGGCGGCGTCCGCGGGATCGGCGCCGTACGGGAAGGTGACGCGGCCATCGCCAGGCAACCCCTCGGCGACGAGGACGAACGGGCGGTCCAGGGTGCGCGCCCAGGCTGTGCAGAACTCCAGTAGGGCTTCCTCCCCGCGCTCGTCGATGCGGTAGATCGTGTCTCCGCTGTAATCAGCGGCGCCGGTCGCCTGGTCGGGTTGGCCAGCCTGGCGGATAACGTCGCTCTCGGCGCCGCCTCTGTGATCGGCGCCGTCAGCGTCATCACTGAAGGCGGCGGCGGCGCGACTAGCCATGATGGCGTCGCGCAGGCGCTGCTCCAGGGCGCGCAGTTGGTCCACAAAGTAGCCCGGCGGCGCGGGCAACAGGTCCGGGCGCCTCAGACGCCACCCCTTTCCATGGGGTAGCCCTTGGCTTCCCACGCATCCAGGCCGCCGCGCAGCGCCGCGGCGTCTTTCCCGCCGGCTTCGAGGATGAGAAGCGCCGCACGGGCGCTTGTGTGTTCGCTCGGTCAGGTGCAGTAGAAGATGGGCTGCTTACCCGCCGGCAAGCGGAAAAGGGCGGCAGCCGGCGCCTTCTCTATCTCTTCCAGGGGAAGGAGCAGCGCGCCCGCCGCGCGCTGCGAGCGAAAGGACTCTGGGCTACGCACGTCTACGAGGACCGCTCGCCCGGCCAGGACCGCGGCTTGGGCGGCTTCAACATCAATGCGGGGCGCCTCGCGGCCCGCGCCCGATCCCCCCGTCTGGGCGTCCGTGCCGTTCTCACCTTTCCGGAGTTGGATGGCGCAGCCCGCTGTAGTCCAGGCCGCGGTGAACGCCACTACCGTGCGGAGCGAAGAACGTCGATTTGCGCTGAAGGGGAAATCCACGCTGCAGTCAGGTTACCGGATGGTCGGTGCGGCCGCCGTACAGACCTAACCCGGCCTTCGGCCACCGTTCCTAAAGGGAAAGGCCTGAGTGGACCTCCCGGACCTATTGCCTGTGTCCGGCGGATGTTGCCGCTGCGGCGCTCGTGCCGGTGCGGGCGAACAGGGTGGTGACCCGGGTGACGAAGGCGTCGGTGGTAGTCACGAGGCGGGCCTCCCCGGCGCGGGCGCGCAGCGAGGCGGTCAGGCCGGCGTTGGAGCCGGCGAGCGCCCAACGCAGGTCACCCTGGCGACGCCGGAGCTCGTCCAGGTGGAGCGTGCCGGCGCGGATGTTGGCGGCCGGCTCGAGCGGATCTGCGGTGGGACCTTCATACGTGGCAAAGGTGCTCGGCACGAGCTGCATCAGACCCAGCGCTTTGGCTCCGCTGACGGCGTATGGGTCGCCACCCCACTCCACCTCGATGAGGGTGAGCAGAAGGGCAGGCGTCAGCATAGGATCGAGAGTACGGGCAGCACGCAGGCGGCCGAGCTCCGCTTCCACCAGCGGGCGCCAGCGGGCGACTGTTGGGCGGAAGGGCAGGCCCACCGCCACGGCCGGCGGCGGCACGTCTTAGGCCCTCGCCGGCTGGGGAACAGGCCGGCGCAGGGGCGACGCGGCCACAGCAGTTGGCGCAGGAGGTGATGCGGCGACTGGCGCCGCAACTGGCACGGGTGCTGCCGGCGCCTCACTCGCCGCGGAGCTGTCGGCACTGCCGGGAGCAGCGCCGGTGGGCGCTGCCTGGTGGGGAACTGGTGGCCATGGTCATTGGAGCGGGGGAAGCGCACCCAAGCGCTGTGGTGTGAGGAGAGCAGCCACAGACGCCTACCCTACCCGAAGAGCGGGGCGCGCGTCGAGTTATGTCACGTGGCGGGAGCAAGCGCGGGCGCGACGGTGTGGGCGGGCTCGGCCGCGCCACTCTCAGGCGCGATGGCGCGGGGGCGGAGCGGCTCGACGACCAGGACGCGGTGTCCTACCACGTCGATGACCGCGGCCTCGTCCAGGCGGGCGGCGCGCATGAGCGCAGCTTCAAGGGGGAGCTTGGCGGCATTCCAGTAGATGAAGCCGACGCCGCCGCGACGCAGGTTCAGCATCCAGGTCATGAGCTGGGTGACGGTGGGGCAGCCGGCATCGGCGCTATCTGCGGCGGCCGGGTCACTGGCAGTGGTGGAAGCGCCGGCAGTGCCGGACGTCTGAGCGTTCTTGGTCTCACCACGGCGGCGACGGACGAAGGCGAAGCGCTGCCACGGCGAGGCGCCGGGTGCGGCGGCGGTCTGTTCGGCCGGGGTTTCCACCAGGGACGCTGCGCTCGCGCTGCCGGGAGCGGCGAGGAGCGTGCGCCGCCGGGCACTGGCCGGTGAGGCGCCGGGAGCGCCGAGCGCGGCAGCAGCGGCAAGGCCCGCAGAGCCGCCGAGGAGCTGCGGTGGTGGCAGGGTGGACAAGTCCATCGGGCTCTCGACCGGGCCCTCCTTCGGGGTAGGGAAGCGCAGGATCTTGCAGCTTGATGCCTGCTGCTCGGCGGTGCGCGGCTCGGTCGTCTGCTCGCTCATCGGTACATTACCCATTGTAGGGAGCATCTGCTGCCGCAGCGCGCGGATAGCCCAGGTGGACTACTGCAACGGGACGGTAAACATTTCGTTGCTTTTCCGTTAATCGCGCAACATGTAGCCCACGCCTGGGACGGTCTTGACGTACTCCGGGTTCTGGGGGTCGCGCTCGAGCTTCTGGCGCACGCGGTGGACGTGGACTTTGACCAGGTCCTCGTTGCCGTCGCCGGGGAAGCCCCATACGTGCTCGACGATGGCAGTGTTGGTCAAGACGCGCCCGCGGTTGACCATCAGGTAGTGGATGATCTTGTACTCCAGCGGGGTGAGGCGGACTTCCTCGCCGGCGCGGCGCAGGGTGCGGGTGCGTAGGTCCAGCGTGAGCTCGCCCGCGGTGAGCTCTTCGCCGCCGCCGCCGGTGCTGGGGGTGAACGACTGGGCACGGCGCAAGACGGCCTTCACGCGCGCCACTAGCTGCCGTGGGGAGAAGGGCTTGGTGATGTAGTCGTCGGCGCCCAGACCGAGCGCCTGGACGATGTCGGCCTCGTCGGTGCGCGCGGTGAGCATGATCACGGGGGCCTTACTCACCTCTCGGATGCGCCGGCAGACCTCCATGCCGTCGAGTCCGGGCATGTTGGCATCCAGGATGACCAGCTCAGGCGTCTCTTTCTCGAAGCGTGCCCATCCCTGCTCGCCGTCGAACGCCGTGGTGATCTCGTAACCCTCGCGCCGGAGGATGTACGTCAGCACATCCACCAGGTCGCGATCGTCGTCTACCAGCAAGACCGCCATCAGCCGCTTACCTCTGCTAAGGACACTGCGGGCATGCTCCGTCCATTGTGCCTGTTGGACGTGAGGTGAGTGGCGCGGGCTGCCAGCGGCAGAGTGAACCAGACGGTGGTGCCGCTGCCGGGCTCGCTTTCCAGCGCCATGCTGCCACCGTGCGCCTCGACAATGGCCTTGGAGATGGCCAGGCCGAGGCCGGTGCCCGGAGACGTGCGC
The DNA here is from genome assembly GCA_902805635.1 of uncultured Chloroflexota bacterium. Taxonomy (GTDB): domain Bacteria; phylum Chloroflexota; class UBA11872; order UBA12225; family UBA12225; genus CADCTC01. Next base: position 3,217 of record CADCTC010000183.1, on the reverse strand, counting down.
GACGAGCTGCTGGAGCGGAAGTAGCGCTCGAAGAGCTCGCCCTGCTCGGGCAGGGGAATGCCGGGACCGTGATCCAGGACGAGCACGCGGAGGTGATCACCGTGCACGACGGCGCCAATGCGGATGGTGTCTTCGGTGGGACCGTACTTCGCGGCGTTGGAGAGTAGGTTGGAAAGCACCTGGATGACTCGTCGCTCGTCGCCCTGGACGGGAGGCAACGAGGTAGGAATGGAGAGCTCGACACGCTGCTTTTTCTCGTCCAGGAGGGGCTGGATGGCCGCCAGGGCGCCATCCACGGCATCGGTTAGCTGCATGGGGCCTGGATGGATGCTGAAGCGTCCTGCGCGGATGCTGCCGGCGTCCAGGACGTTCTCCACCAGCGTGTGCAGGCGGACGGCGGAGCGCTCAATGCGCTGCACGGTCGCGCGCAGCTCCACCGGGTCCATGGCGTCGTAGTCGGTCGCCAAGATCTCTACCGAGGCGACCAGGGATGAGAGGGGGGTGCGCACCTCGTGGGCGACGGAGAAGAGGTATTCATCCTTGAGCTGGTTGAGCTGGCGGAGCTGGGTGTAGGTTTGGAAGAGGCTGCGGCGCATCTCCTCCATGCGCTGTGCGAGCTGCCCGACCTCGTCGTCGCGCTCCACGGCGACCGGAGACTCGAGGTCGCCGCCGCCGATGCGGCCGGCGGCGGCGGCGAGGCGACGCAGCGGCTGAGTGAGCAGGGCGGCGCCGAGATAACCGATGGTCATGGCCAGCGCGGCGATGCACGCCATGACGGGCAGGAAGTAGCGCAGGATGGCGTTGCGCGCGTCGCGCAGCGTCTGGACCGGGATGCTCACGCCGTACATGCCGGCGGGCTGGCCCTGGACGTCGGTGAGGGGCACGTAGCGGGTGCGGTAGGTCTGGTCGCCCAGGCGGAGGTTGCGCTCCCACTCGAGAGTCTCTCCTAGCACGCGCTGCACGGCGTCGGGCTCGGCGCGGGCGCCCAGCTGTTGGCCGGCGAGCGTCGTGGCGACTAGCGTATCGCCGCAGTAGAGGCTGAGGTCGAGACCGGTGTCGGTCTTGACCTGCTTGACGAACTCCTCGTCCAGGGGAAAGCGGACGTGCATCAGGCCTAATACATTGCCGCCGGCGTTCTTGACGGGCACGCTGGCGGCGATGACCATCTGGCAGTCGGCACGCCGGATCAGGGCGACTGAGGTCTCCACCGATTCGAGCGCTTCGGCGGCGCCGGGGACGTCAACCAGGGTGGGGCCGGGATCGACACGTCCGGGTGGAATGACCTTGGCCAGCACATTGAGCTGACGGTCGGTCACCACCACGCTATAGCTGGGGCGCAGCGTCTGGACCGGCTCGATGAGCTGGGTGAGCAGGTCGCCGTTGCGCTGGGTGATGCGCTGGGCGAGCTGCTGTTTTTCGCTGAGCTGCCGGGTGACGATCTCGGCATCCGCAATGCGCTGGGCGTAGAGAGAGCCGAAGGTGGCGGAGGCGACGTTGAGGCGGTCTGTGCTGGCCTGGCGGATGAGGCTCTCCACGATCTGCCAGCCGGCGAGGGCGGAGCCGCCGCCGGCGACGAAGACGAGCAGGACGGCGAAGAGGACCAGCTGGACGCGCACGCTGAGCCGGTGGGCAGGACGCGGCCAGGGGCGCGTCGCCGCCGGGCGCGGCGCATCTCCCGTCGAGCTCGCGGGTGCGGCGGGGGCCGTCAACGCCGGGGCTGCCGGTACGGCCGCACCGGGTGCTGCGGGTGCAGCGGCGCGCGGGGCGTGCGTGGCCGCCATGTGTGTCCTGACCTATTCTAATCAGGAGTCGGCGCTGGCGATAGTGGCGAGGCGGCCCTGGAGACGGGCCAGGCGGCGCTCGTAGTGCGCCTGCAGCTGGTACATGGAGTCGATGCGGCTGCGGATGAGGGCGAGCTGGTCCTGGATGATGGCGACGGCGCGCTCCAGACCGGCGCGGCGCTCGCGCGGGTCGGGCAGCTGCTTGTTCTCCTGGCGGATCTGGCGCAGAACGTCGTCCGCATCCATGATCTGGCGGATCTCGGCCAGTGACGTGCCAAGCAGGCGCTTGAGCTCGACGATGCGCTCCAGGCGGGTGACGTCTTCTTCAGAGTAGAGGCGGAAGCCGCCCTCCAGGCGTGACGGGGGCGCGAGCAGGCCGCGTGTCTCGTAGTAGCGCAGGGCACGCTGGGTGAGGCCGGTGCGCTGGGCGACCTCGCCAATCTGCATGTAGCCCTCGGCGGATGGTTCACCGTCCGACATTGCGCTACATCTCCAGGGATAGTGGCTTGGCCATCTTCACGTGCCGGATGCCGTCTTCCATGAACTCGTGGCGTGGCTGGATGGCATGGTAGCCGTGGCGTGTGTAGAACGGCTCGACGGTGGTCTGGGCATGGAGGATGAGCTCACGCGCGCCGCGGGCCAGGGCGGCTTCTTCCAGCAGGCGCAGTAGGCGGGAGCCGATACCGTGGCCGCGCCAGCCCGGCAGCACGGCAAGGCGGCCGAAGCGCGCCGCGCCTCCGGGGCCACCGCCCAGGAGACGGGCGGTGCCGGCAACAGGGGCCAACACGGCCGTTTCACCGGCGGTGGGGGCGGCGCGGGCGCCGGCGAGGCTGACAGGGAGGTAGCGGCCGGCCTGTGAAGCAGCACGGGCCACGGCGGGCTCACGGTCGCGGTGGAGACGTTCGTTCGCGGGATCGGTTGCGTCCAGGACGGCAACGGCGTGGATGGCGGTGCGGTCGTGCTCGTCAAGCTCGGCGGAGAGGGGGACACCTTGCTCGTCGACGAAGACCGCGATGCGCACGGCGACGGCGCCGGCCCACTCGGGCGGAGAATCGGCCAGCTTGACGCGCACCGCCGCGCGAGGTCGGGCAGGACCGGGGACATCGCCACCCGAGCCGTCCTGAGCGAGGTCGCCGCCGTCACGCGCCGCGCGGGCCGTCACCCGGCGAATGGTACCGAGCCAATGTTGGAAGATCGGTTCGCCTGCCGCCGGGTCAGGTATGCGGTGCCTCACCCTCGGTAGTAGTCGAAGAGGGTGTTCCAGGTGATGGCGCCGCGGTCGCCGGGGCCGGGGTCGGGCAGACCGCCGGCGACGCGGCGGGCGGCGGCGCCGTCGGCGGTGGCGACCCAGAGCTCGACGAAGGCCGGGGCGCCACCGGCGGCGCGGGCGGCGGGTTCAGGGTTTAGGCGGCGGACGAAAGCGAACGTCCTGCCGG
>CADCTC010000182.1 GCA_902805635.1 uncultured Chloroflexota bacterium | reverse complement strand
GCCCGGTGGGGCACGGCGGGCGCCTGGGGCCTCCTGGCGGGCCTCGCCCTGGCCGGTCCGCCGCTCCTCGCCTTCCTGCTGCCGCTCCCCGGCGGCGCGCGGCTGGAATTCGCCGAGGTGCGTGGGATCGACCGCCGCGCGCTCCTGGTCCGGGTGCTGGTGACCACGCCGCTACTGGTGGCGCTGGTGGAGGAGGTGGTCTTCCGGGGCTTCCTCCTGCACCAGTTCCGGCGGGCGCTGCCCGGCCGGCCGCGGACGGCGGTGGCGCTGGGCAGCCTGGCCTTCACCCTGTGGCACGTGGCAGTCAACCTGCGCACGCTGGGCGAGACCAACGTCACGAACGCCGCCGGCGCGGCCGGCGCGGCCGGCGCGGTGCCCCTCCCGCTCGCCGTCGGCGCCGGGCTGCTCGGCGTCTTCGTCGCCGGCCTGGTGCTCGGCGGCGTCTACGCGCACACGGGCAACCTGCTCGCGCCGTTTCTGGCGCACTGGGTGGTCGTGGCCGCGATGCTCCTCGCCCTCCACTGAGTCCACTGAGCCGACGCTGCACGCCGATTGCATCGAGCCCCTGGGGCGCCTGCCAGGTACTCAGTCGGGCGAGGGGACCAGCTGTGCCACCGCGGCGGCCCACCAATGCACCGATGCTGAGGTCAAGCAGAAGTGCTCGTGCGCAGGCAGTGGTGGATGATCCAGTACCGTTCCTCGCCCGTCCCGCCCGAAACCCGATACGCTCATACCATGCGCATCAAGTCGGGACTGGCTGCTCTGTGCGTGGTGCTCGTCGCGGTCCTCGCCACCTGGGTGGCCTGGCCCGGCCAGACGGGGCCCAATCGCCTGCGAGGCCCGCTGGGCACAGCCGGGCCGGCGGCGGCGGCCGCGCGCACGACCACCATCCAGGAGGGCGCGCTGAAGGAGCTGCGCGCGCTCAACCGGCTGGAGACCGCCGCCTTCACTGCCGATGCCATCGTCGAATCTGACAACAAGGGCAACCCGCTCCAGAACCTCCTCTACCGGGACCGCATGCTCCTGGTGGCGCGCGGGCGCGTCGTGGCCGGCGTGGACCTCGCCTCCCTGTCCGCCGAGGACGTGACCGTGGACGTCGCCGCGGCTGGCCCGGGGGAGCGGCGCACGCTGGCCGTGCGCCTGCGGGCGCCGGAGATCCTCGGCGTCGCCCTGGAGAACGACGCCACCCGCGTGTACGACCGCACCCTGGGTCTGCTGAGCAAGGGAGACAAAGACCTCGAGACGCGCCTGCGCCGCGAGGCGGAGGCGGCGGTGCGGCGCTCCGCCTGCCGCGCGCACCTGCTGGAAGCGGCCGAGCGCAACGCCGCCGCGGCCGTGCGCCGCACCATGGCCCTGGCGGGTTTCGCCTCCGTCCGCGTCGATGTCTCACCGCCGGCGGCCCCGTGCGGCTGAGCGCCCGCACCCCCATGCCCGGCAGCCCTAATGCTGCGCGTCCCGGCGCGTCGGGCCGGTGCCCGGTCCGCCCGGTTCGCCCGCTCGCGACGCCGTGGGCCGCAGTGCTCTGCTTGCACCAGGGCCACGCCGGCAGCCGCAGCCTCATCCGCTCCGCGTTTGTTTTTCAGTTTGCACTTGGCGTGGCCCTTACCGGGTGCGGGTCGGCGCAGAGCGCGGCGCAGCAGCGCACCGAGGCGACGCTGGCCGCCGTCGTGTCCGAGGTGCAGGCGCTCCGAGCCGAGGCCACCGCCCGCGCGGCGGCGACGCCCACCCCCGAGCCGCCCACCCCGGTGCCCACCCCGGCGCCCGAGCAGGCGGTCAGGGCCGTGCTCGATGCCACCGTGCTCGTGGAGACCAGCCGGGGCAGCGGATCGGGCGTCATCCTGGGCGCAGGGGGTGTCGTCACGAGCCACCACGTGGTGGAAGGCGCCGCCCGGATCACCGTGCGCTTCCCCGACCGCCGGAGCTCCCCCGCCGCCGTCGTGCGCACCGACCGGCGCCGCGACCTTGCCCTCCTCGGCGTGGAGACCGGCGAGACCCCCGCGCCGCTCGGCGATGCCGAGGCGCTGCAGCCCGGCGCCCCGCTGTTCGGCGTTGGCTTTCCCCTCTCCACCATGATCGGCAGTCGCGCCGCCACCGTGACGCGCGGCGTCTACTCCGGCCAGTGGCGCTCGCAGGACGGCATCCGCTTCGTGCAGACCGACGCGGCGCTCAACCCCGGCAACTCGGGCGGCCCGCTGGTGGACGCCCAGGGGCGCGTCGTGGGCGTCGTCAGCTTCGGCGTGGCCCGCGCCGTCGGCCTCAACTACGCCGTGGCGGCCGAGGAGATTCGCGCGTTCCTCGCCGCCCCCAACGACTGACGGCCCGGAGCGCCGATCGCCCACCTCACACGCGGTTCCGTTGCCGCCGGGGCATTGTCAAGTTGAGCGGCACCCCTGCCGTACGCTCTGGCGGTGCCTGCTGCGCCTACTCGTGATCCGCTGTACCGGGGCTGCCGGTTTCCGGCCGAGATCATCAGCTATGCCGTGTGGCTTTACTACCGGTTCCCCCTGAGCCACCGCGACATTGAGGACCTGCTGGCGGAGCGTGGAGTCCAGGTCAGCTACGAGGCCATCCGGCGCTGGTGCCGCGTGTTCGGAGGGATTGACGCTCCTATATTGTCAAGGGGTCAGGCAGCCAAACGAGCTGGGCCACTGCGGCAGTGGACGGTTGCGCCGGCGCACTGCTGCCAGGCGCGCCAGACGGCGCGGATGAGGAACCGCTTGCGCGCGCGCAGGGCCTCGCGTGGCGATGTGCCGTCGGCCCGCCGCCGGGCGAGGTACGCCTGCGCCGCCGGTGAGCACCGCGCCTGGACCACGGCGATGCGGTGCAGGATGGCAGTGAGGCGTCGGTTGCCGCCGCGGTTGAGGCGGTGGCGCGTGCGGCCGGCGGAGGATGCCTCCAGGGGCGCCACGCCCGCAAGCCCGCAAAGGCGGCGAGCTGCGCGTCGGTGCGGAAGCGCTGCCCTGGTTCCAGGATGCCTGCCAGCGCGCCGGCTGTGAGCAGCCTGACGCCGCAGATGCCGGTCAGGGCGGCGTAGCGCGTTTGGGCGCGCTGGCGGATCTGCTCGGCGATCTCGTCAGCCTGCTCAAGGGCCAGCCGCTGGACGAGGCGCCGCACCGCGGCCGCGCGCGCCTGGGCGACCGGGCATCACGCGGCCGTCGCGACACATCCTGAGGATGCGGCCCAGCCTCGAGGGCTCTACGATGGCGACCGCATAGGCAGGGTCTGTCTCCACCCGCGGCTGAGTACGGTGGACCGGGGTGCTCCAGGCTACCCCGCCAACCTCGCGCGGTCCCTGGCGGAGGACGCGTTGCCACGCTCAAGCTCGAGGGATGCATCGTGTACTTGGGCCGTCGGATTCGAAAGGCGGAGCGGCTGCGTGAGCACCTTGAGCAGGGCGTCGGCGTGCCGCGCCATCACGCCCGGGAAGGGGCTGGGCACGCGCCAGCCGCCGCCCAGGGCGCGGGCGCGCTCCTCCCAAGCAGTCATCACCTTGTGGGCCGACCGGGTCCACGAAGCTCTGGCCGTCCGCGGGTATCATGGCGTCCACGTACACGACGTCGCGTAAGCGCTCGGGCACCCGGTCAGCCACCAGGCGGCGTCGCCGGGGTACAATTTGTCCGACAGGGTGTCAGACACTCCAGGAGATGACGTGGCGTCAACCTTACCTAACCGTCGCCGCGTGAAGATCGGCGCGACCGTAGACCCTACGCTGCTGCGCGTGGTCGACGACTACGTCGAGCGGCACCCGGGGTGCGATCGCAGCGCGATCATAGACGAGGCGCTCGCCCTGTGGCACGCCCGCGAGCAGGAGCGCGCCATGCGGGCGCAGTTCGAGGCGCCGGACGACGTGCCCCCAGAGGAGCAGCGGACGTGGCGCAAGGTCCGCCGCGCCGCCGCGGAGCGACGCTTCTGCCGGCCCGGCGCGGCGGCGGACGCCTAGCGCGTGGCCGGTTCCGGCCGCGTGCCGCTGCGCGGCGAAATATGGTGGGTGCAGACGCCCAGCCGCCCAGGCGATCCGCATCAGCCGCGGCCGGCGCTGTGCGTCTCCGCGGACGTGCGCAACCGCAACCGGGACCACGCGCTCTTCGTGCCGATCTACTCCCGTGGACGTCCCGGCCCGACGCGCGTGGTGCTCTCGCGCGGCACGGGAGGCCTTCCCCACGACAGCATCGCCTTCTGCGAGGAAGTGACGACGCTCGACTTCGACTTCCTGGCGGAGGGGCCGCTCGGCGACGTAGTGCCCGAGCGTGTCTTGCGCGAGGCGGTGCTCGCTATCCGCCGCGCGGCGGGGGACGTCGTGTTGGACGACTGAGGACCGAGCCCGCTGCCGCGAAGAAAGGCCAGCTCCGCCGCGTACGGGCTCCGCTGGCTCGAGCTCGCCCAAGGACTGCGGATCGATCTGAGCCGCTCTCTGGTCCCGCAGCTCCCGCTGCCGCTACTTCGCCAGTCCGCCGGCACTGGCAGTGGCTGACGGCGCAGCTACCGGCGACGGACCGCGGGAGGGCAGGAGTGTCGCATCCCCTGCCGCCGTCCCTTACTGGGCACATTGTTACGTCGAGCAGCCCACCTCCAGGTCACGTCTAAGGTCTTGCCCTTCCACAAGAGCTCGGGCAGGCTAATGCTGCTGACGCGTCGCGGGCCGGAGCAGACCTGCCACCACCGCCAGCGCGAGCGCCACCTGCAGCGCCGGCCACACCTGCCGGGCGGCCGCTCGTGCCCACGCGGCGAGCAGCACCTCCCATACCGCTGCGAGCAGCGCCGCGGCGGTGAACGCCAAGGCCAGTCCCGCCGCTTGCATATATGGTGTCACGTCAACAGCCCTCCAGCCTCACCGTAGCAGCGGCCGCGGGGGCGGCGGAAGGCATCTCAATCAGCGGTCCGCCTGCGAAACGCATAGGTGATACCGCGACTCGCGCCCCATCTGCCGGATCATTATGTCGAGCAGCGTCCTCCCAGATCGCGCGTATGGTTTTGCCCTTGTATCTTCGGAGGAGCGCGTGAGCGCTCTGGGAGGGGTGCAGATAGCCTGCTTTTGCCCACAGGGCAGCACGTGTGCCGACCCTGCGTTGGGAGAGAAGGCCCTGCACCCGTTGCCCACTGCCGGGGCCGAACGGTAGCCGAGGCGCGTGAGCCTGCATGGACAAGGGTGGCCGGTGCGGTGCGGCTGCCCCGGAGCACAAACCAGGCGCGCTCGGGAGGACCCGGTGAGCACTGTGAACTGCGCCCGATTCGGAATCGACGTCTCTAGGTATGCCATGCTTCGCCTGTGCTCCTTCCCGGGAGATGAGTACTTGGCAGCTTGGCGGCTAGCGATCGAAGTTGAGTTCGAGCAGGTAGAAGCCCGTGGGATGAGGCGTGACGTTCTTGAGCCGCTCAGTGACCGCATAGCGGTTCTTGCGCACCATCATCGCGATCATTGGCGCGTCCGGGTCGCTCCGCGGACTGACCGTGGCCGTGCCAGCGGGATTGCACGCTGACAGTGCAGTGGCGCCGGCCACCGTGCTGGTGATGAAGGCGCGTCTGGTCCAGTGCGGTTTGGCTTGGTTCATTAGGACCGGGTGTTAGCGACAATGCGAACTCTGTGCAACACGACCACGTTCTTCTGGGCGGTTTCGCCGGAGCGCCTCTCGGGGCACACCCACGGCAGTGGTTCTGGCGTTCTGCGCTCAGCCCTGCTGCGGCAGGGTGAGCGGAGCCTGGGCGCTCACATCCCCCCACGATACGGTGCTACCAGCCGGCGGCGTAGCACTCGCCGCGTGGATCGGCGCCGCCGGCCAGGACTCCAGTGGCAGGATCAACCGTGATGGCGCAGACCAGCGAGACACCGCCCCAGGGGTGGTTGGCGTGTACCTGATGGCCCAGAGCGGCAAGCTCTGCGCGGATGGCCTCGGGGATACGCGTCTCGGCGTCCACGCGGCCGGCCTCATAGACGTGTGGCCAGAATGAGTTTTGGAAGCTGCGCGTCACCACCCGCGGTGCCTCGATAGCCGCTTGAGGCTCCATACTAAACTCCACCACATTTAGGAAGACCTGGAGCATGCCCTGAACCTGGGCGTCACCACCTGGGCAGCCGAAGGCCATGGCGATGCGGCCGTCCTTGAGAGCGAGCGCCGGATTCGGCGTCAGCCGCGGTCGCTTCCACGGGCCGAGGCAGGAAGGATGCGCCGGATCGAGCCAGCTCTGGCCGCCCCGGCCGGAGATAGGGAATCCCAACCCAGGGATGGCCGCACCGCCAAACGCGCCATCCGATGGGGTGGCAGAGAACGCGTTGCCGGCGGCGTCTATGACGCAGACGTAGGAGGTGTCGTGCTCGATCTCAGTCACACCCTGTGAGCCGCCCCGTGCCTGCACGTCGCCGGGCGGCGGAGCGCCCGGCCAGGCCTGGTCCGGACGGACCAGCGCACGCCGCCCGGCGGCGTACTCCGCGGAGAGCAGGCGGTCCAGTGGCACGTCCACAAAGTCCGGGTCGCCAAAGTAGGCGTCGCGGTCGGCAAAAGCCAGCTTGAGCGCTTCGAGCACGGTGTGGAGATAGGCCGCGCTGCCCCGTCCGAGGGCAGGGAGATCGATACCTTCGAGCAGAGAGAGCGCCATAAGCAAGGTGGGCCCCTGGCACCACGGACCACATGAGAGCACATCGTAGCCGCGGTAAGCGCGGCGCACGGGCGGCTCCACCTGAACGCGGAAGTCTGCGAGGTCTGCTTCGGTGAGCAACCCGCCGTTTGCCTGGTGGAAGGTCGCGATGTCGCGCGCTATCTCGCCCCGATACAGGAGGTCACGGGCGGCGTAGATGCGCGCCTTGCGGTCACCGGTCGCGCTCGCCTCGGCGGCGAGCAGGCGCCGGAACGTGCGTGCCAGGAGTGGCTGCCGGTAAAGCTCGCCTACGTTGGGCACGCGTCCGTTGGGCAAGAATGCTTCAGCCGAGGAAGGCCAGCGCTCAAAGGCGCCGCCGGGTGCCGCTGCGCCCGCGATGGCTCGGTGGAGTTCCGGGCCCAGCGGGAACCCTTCTTCGGCCAGTGTCAGGGCGGGCCGGATCGCCTCCTCCAGCGAGAGCGTGCCGTATTCGGCGAGCGCCGTGAGCCAGGCATCGGGGGCTGCGGGCGTGACGGTGCGTCCAAGTCCGCCCGGCATAGTCCCGCCGTGTTCCTTTAAATAGTGCTCCAGCGTGGCGGCGCGCGGCCAGCGCCCGAGCCCGCTGATGGCAACCGGTGCGCCGGCAGCCGGGGCAATCACGATGGGCGCAACGCCCCCGAACATGGCCAGCTGGGGCTGGACGACGTTGATACAGAGTCCCGCCGCCACACCAGCATCAATTGCGTTTCCGCCGCGTTCCAAAATGCGCAGCCCGCCCATTGTGGCCAGGTAGTGCACGGCGGAGATCATGTGGCGGCAACCCGTGACCGATGGGCGGCCGGTGAACGTTGCCTCCTCCATCAGTTCACGCGCCGAGCCGGGGCCGACGCCCGGACCCATCGTACGCCGCTCGCGCACCGCGTGTTGCGGATCAACGTAGAGATCGCCGCCAGCAGATGGGTGCGCGGCGGTTTCTGAACGCGAGCCGGATGCGGACATCGCCCGCATGATACGAGGCGGCGGTAGAGCATCCGGTCACATCTTGAGGGTCCCTCCGTGTTGCGTCAAATCTAGATGTCACTTTCGGGGATCATTGCGCCAGAACTGGGTTGTCACCGTAGTGGCCTGGCTGCGTCGGACTCAACTAGCGTTCTTGAGCTCGCAGAGCTCGTTTGGACGTTCCTGCAGGCGCCCCAGTTGCGCGATGGCCGCGGCCAGCTGGCGCCAGCGTGTAAGAAGTAGCCCAAGTGGACTGTGGGGCGGATAGGAGCCGTTCCCCGACAGCGCAGCCGCGGTGATGTCGTTGGGCAGCCACACTGCTCGCTGCACCTTCGGGTCATTCGGTCACGGCTCGGTAGAGCGTATTCACGAAGGCTAGTCCATCCCAGTACTCCAGGTGCGCCAGCAGCGGACTGGCCGCCTCCGGATCCGGCTCGTTGACCACGCACTTCTCTCCGTCACCTGCCCGGGTCTCTGCGTCGGTGCTGTCGAAATAGCTCAGATCGCCGCTGATCCAGTCGCTGGTCGAGTGGATGTTGCACCACGACGCCGGCCGCCGATCGTCGTCGTACGACGAGATGAGCGGCTGCACGGCCGCCGCGAGCGCGTGCTCCACGAGGTGCCCATTCGGGCGCTGCGTGCCGAACACGTAGATGATCTTGTCGAGCGGTGACCCGAACGTCAGAAACAGGCGCGTGCGCCTGGCCACCGCGGTGGCGTAGCGACCGAGCGAGTCCTCCTGGATCAGCTCGTTGAGCATGTCGTAGGCGACGACCGAGCCGAGCGCGTGCCCGACCACAACCACCCGGTCGTAGAGGGGTCTGGTCTCGTCCA
>CADCTC010000181.1 GCA_902805635.1 uncultured Chloroflexota bacterium | reverse complement strand
CTCCCGTCCTCGGCGTCACGTCGCTCAGCGTCAACGCCGGCGCCACGGGCCGGGTCTACGTTGCGCAAGGCATCGACCAGAATCACCCGGACCTAGCACCGTACGCGGTGTGGGGTGGCGAGGCACCCAGGCAGTGCGACGATGGCACGGAACAACCGCCATGCCCCGGCCAGGAGGTCACGTACCGCGCCAACGACTACCAGGACCGCAACGTCATCACCGGAGGCGCCAACTGGCGCGGCAGCGACAGCAGCTTCAAGGGCTTCCTGCACAAGGCGACTGGCTACATCACCAGCAACTCCTTCGTGACGTCGGGAGGCAACGCCTTTGGCGAGGAGCCACTGGACATGATGCAGGCTCACTTCGACGCGGCTGGCGAAGGGGCGTTGGTCATCATGCCAGTGGTGAACTTCCAGGAAGGCAACGGCTCAAACTCACAGTTCCATGTGTCTGGGTTCGTCTCGGTCAGGCTAACCCGGCGCCCCGAGGCCCCTGGCAGCCACCCCTGGACCGCGGAGATCGTCGCGGGCCCGTTGAGCTTCGGAGCGCTGGTGTCCAACACGCCGCCCACGCCGGGCACCACTAGCGCCCTCGTGACGCGGCTGGTGAGCTAAGAGGTCGTCAATGCGTCCAATTACGCTGATTAAGTCACTGCAGACAGGATTCGGCCGCCGCGAAGGGCTGGAGCGTGGCAGCGCTGCGACGGAGATGGCACTGATCGCACCGGTGCTCGGCATGCTGATGATGGGCGTGCTGGACTTCGGGCGCGTGTTCAACGCCTACCTTTCGGTCGCCTCGGCAGCGCACGAGGGCGCGCTGTACGCCGCGCGAGGCACGCTGCTGCCGTCCACGTCGTCGATCGCGCAGGTGGTCTACGCCGAAAGCGGCACGCTGCTGAACGCGACCAACACGACAATTGCCGTCTCCGTGCCGAGCGGTGCGACCACCACGGAGGTGGTCAGGGTACGTGTGACCTATACCTTCAAGCCGCTGACCGCGATGCCGGTGAGCGCCTCGTTCCCCGTCAGCGCCACGGCGTCGGCCCCACTGCCACGACCGCCCCTCACCACGCCATAACGATATGAACAGCCTGACCGCGCTGCTCACAGGGTCCTTTGCTTCGCTGTCCCTTCCTGCGCTGACACGCCGCACCTCGCCATCGCGCGCGCGTGCCGAGTGCGGCACATCTAGTGTCGAGCTGGCGCTGCTGGTGCCCGTGCTCTTCCTCTTCATCCTCGGCACCGTTGACGCCGGTCAGGCCGTGGTGTTGTACAGCGGTGCTGGTCAGGCCGCCCGCGACGGCGCCCGCGCGGCCAAGATCGTCAAGCAGCCCGGCCTGGCGCTGAGCAGCAGCCAGACCACCGCCATCCAGTCCACCGCCCGTGACGCCGCCGGCCTCATCGGCGTGAAGCTCGCCGTGGCCGTGGCGACAGGCTCAGACACCAACGGCGAGTACGTCAAGGTGACGGTGACCGCTGCCCATCAGCCCGTCACCGGCCAGTTCCTCAAGATCACCAGCATCCCCATCGGAGCCTCGAGCAAGCTCTACGTCGCGTAACGCCCAACGAGCTACGCTTACGAGCGTTGCCGGAGGAATCCGGATCTGGACTGGGTTGAGTACGTCGCCCAGAGCTCCCTGTCCTACCACTGCCCCCATTTGCCCTCCCGGTGGCAGCAATCTCCCTTGCAAAGCCGCCAGTCTCAGCCGTCTACGTTACACGTTATCGGTACTCGCCATCACCTGGCGCAGAGGCTGACCGAGAGTGGGCGGTGGAGAGGCGGAGTGCGTTGGCGGCGTGACTTCTTGTGACCCTACGTGACTGTGGGCGTCCGCAGAAGGCGAAATTTGTAGCTATTTGTAGCCCTTTGTAGTCCAAGTCACACGGTAGAAGGAATACGGCGCTGTGGACGAGGTGGGTGTTTGGCGGACAGCGACAGCACATTGCGCCGGTGCCCACTCCTAACTACGCATTGCGCGTCGACAATCACACGGTTTGGATCCGCCAGCGCGACTGCGCACGGCCGCCTACTAACGTAGCACGCCTGCCGGAGCAGGCTGACTGTGCACCCGCGTGGTGGAAGGAGTAGCTTAGAAGCGCGGGCTGAGCAGGGCGATCTGCAGCAAGGTGAGCACACAGCCCAGCAGTGCGCCGGCCGTGACCTGGGCCACCGTGTGCATGTGAACCCGCACGCGTGCCCAGCACACGACGGGGACGATGACGGCGAAGGCCAGCGCGGCGGCGCCGAAGACGCTGACCAGCGCAGTCGCCGGCAGCGCGGCGCCGGCGGCGTGCGCGGAGATCTTCCAGCGCTGGGTGATCACCGCCATCACGGTGCTGTTCACGGCATAGCACAGCGTCAGCAGCACCAGCGACTGCGGCGCCGAGAGCCACATCAGCACCAGGAAGCCCACAACGGCGCTCCCGATGCTGACCATGTACGGCCGCCACCGCTCGTTCTTGAGTGCCAGGTCCGCCCCACCGGCGATCTTGCCGGACTTGAGCAGATAGACGATGTAGAGCACCGGGGCGAGCGCAATGAAAAACGATGTCACCACCGCAACGCGCGCCGCCTCGGCAGGATCGGCGATAGAATGCGACGCCAGCGCGACGATCGTGGCGATGGCGAGCAGGGGCGGCAGGCACACTAGCGAGATGAAGTTTGCGGCACGATAGCCGCGCTCGTAGACCTCTCCGGCATAGCGCGGGCCGAAGTGCTGCACCGCCGTGCCGGCCGCGCCGGAGCTATATGCGTGCGCGCTAGTCAGCTTCATAAGTCCCGCTCTTCCCTCCCGTTTTGCGGACCAGCCGCACACCCTCGATACGCATCGCCCGGTCCACTGCCTTGCACATATCGTAAACGGTCAGCGCCGCCACCGTGACGGCGGTGAGCGCCTCCATCTCCACGCCGGTCTTACCCACGGTGCGGGCGGATGCCTCGATGAGCAGCCGAGAGCCTGCCTGATCCCAGTCGAAGCGCACGTCGGCGCCGCTGATGGCGATGGGATGGCAGAGGGGGATAAGCTCGGAGGTTCGCTTTGCCCCCATGATGCCGGCGATGCGCGCAGCGGCGAGCACGTCGCCCTTCGCCGCTTCGCCGGAGCGAATGAGCGCAGCCGTCTCGGGCCGCATGACCACTTCGCCGCGGGCGACGGCTTCACGAAGCGTGTCCAACTTCTCCCCCACGTCCACTATGCGCGCCTGCCCGTGCTCGTCCAGGTGAGTGAGCGCGCTCAAGATGGACATCGGAAAGAGATCGTAACGGGGAATGGCCCGCTGGGAGAACCCGGTGGGCCAAGTGGGTTAGTACTTTCGACGCTGCGCTAGCCTCGTCCGGCGGCCCCGGCTGCTCCCGCCGCTGCGATGGGCCGTTGGAGGTCGACGCCGTCGTTGCCCGAGAGGCTAGTGACGCGCGCGGCGGCGGACTCGGTGTCGATCTGGGGTGGGTGGGGGATGACCGCCCAGAACTGGGGCAGGTACTCGGCCCAGTTCTCCATGAGGTGACGGGCACGGGCGCTGTTAGTCTGCTGGGCATGCTGCTCGATCAGCTCACGCAGCTCGGCGGCCAGCTCAGCGTCTTCGACGCGCTCCACGCCCACCAGCTCGCGGTTGACCCGCAGTGGGAAGTCGCCGTCTTCGTCCAGTACGTAGGCGCGACCGTGCGACATGCCCGCGGCGAAGTTGCGCCCGGTGCGACCCAGCACAACAACGCGGCCGCCGGTCATGTACTCGCAGCAGTGGTCGCCGGTCCCCTCCACCAGCGCGGTGGCGCCTGAGTTGCGCACCGCGAAGCGCTCGCCGGCACGGCCCGCGACGAAGAGGCTGCCGCCGGTGGCGCCGTAGAGCACCGTGTTGCCGATGATGACGTTCTCGTGCGGCGTGTAGGTGGCCGCCGCGGGCGGCACAATGGCGATCTCGCCGCCGTGCATGCCCTTGCCGGTGTAGTCGTTGGCCTGTCCTTCTAGGCGAATACGTACGCCCGGAGTGAGGAAGGCGCCCAGGCTCTGGCCGGCGCTGCCACGCAGGTCGAGCGAGAGGCTGCCCGCAGGCAAACCGGCGTTGCCCCACCGCCGCGCAATCTCACCCGAGATGCGCGTGCCGATCGCACGGTGGAAGTTGCGGATGTCGTATGAGAGCGAGACTCGCTCGCCGCGCTCCAACGCTGGCAAGGCAACCGGGACGATCTCGTCGTCGAGCGGGTGGTCGCCATGGCGGTCATTGCGCTCACCCATCCACCGGTGATCGCGGTGGCGCTGGGGATCTACCTGCGCCAGCAGCGCGGCCAGGTCCAGAGCGCGTGCCTTCACCGGCTCGGCGGGAGGGCTGTATCGGAGCAGGTCGGAGCGGCCCGTCAGCTCCTCGAGCGAGCGCACGCCGAGCGAGGCCAGGATCTCGCGGACCTCCTCGGCCAGGTGCATGAAGTAGTGCACCACCATCTCGGGTGTGCCGGCGAACTTGGCTCGCAGCTCGGGACGCTGCGTGGCAATGCCGGTGGGGCAGGTGTTGAGGTGGCACTGGCGTGCCATGTCGCACCCCAGCGCCACGATGGCCATGGTGCCGAAACCGAACTCGTCGGCGCCGATCATCGAAGCGATGATGACGTCGCGGCCCGTCTTCAGGCCCCCATCGGTGCGCAATCGGACACGGCCGCGCAAGTCGTTGAGCAGCAGCACCTGCTGGGTCTCGGCTAGGCCGATCTCCCACGCGACGCCCGCGTTCTTGATGCTGCTCATCGGGCTGGCCCCGGTGCCGCCATCGTGACCGGCCACCAGAATGTAGTCGGCGTACGCCTTGGCGACGCCGGCGGCAATGGTGCCGATGCCACTGGAAGCGACCAGCTTGACGCCCACTCTGGCGCGGGGATTCGCGATCTTCAGGTCGTAGATCAGTTGCGATAGGTCTTCGATCGAGTAGATGTCGTGGTGCGGCGGCGGCGAGATCAGCGTGATGCCGGGAATTGCGTGGCGCAGCTTGGCGATGAAGCCAGTCACCTTCTGTGCCGGCAGTTGCCCTCCCTCGCCGGGCTTGGCGCCCTGAACGATCTTGATCTCGATCTCTTCGGCGTGCTGCAGGTACTCCGGCGTGACGCCGAAGCGCGCGCTTGCCACCTGCTTCACCTTGCTGTTGGCCCAATCACCCGCGAACGGCCCCTCGGTGAAAGGCTTCCACCAGTCCGGGTCCTCGCCGCCTTCGCCGGTGTTGGAGCGGGCGCCGAGGCGGTTCATGCCCATGGCCAGTGTGCGGTGCGCCTCCGGCGAGAGCGCGCCGAGCGACATCGCCGACGAGGCAAAACGCCTGACAATACTCTCGACCGGCTCGACCTCGCTCAACGGCACGGGCGGCCCGGCAGGGGTCCACTCCAGTACGTCGCGCAGCGCGCGCGGCGGCGCGTTGTAGACCAGGTCGGTGAAGGCGGTGTAGTCCTCCTTCGTGCCGGTGGCGGCAACTTTCTGGGCGGCGACGACGGCCAGGCGGTTGTAGCCGTGGTGCTCGCCATCCTTGCGGTACCCCAGGTAGCCGACGTTGGACAGGCGCGGCGTCAGCGGCGCCTCCGGACGGTACGCCTCTTCGTGCCGGCGGCGCACCTCTTCTTCGATCTCGGCCACGCCAATGCCGCCGATGCGCGAGGGGGTGCCCGTGAAGCAGCGGTTGATCAGCGATTGGTTGATGCCGATTGCCTCGAAGATCTGGGCGCCGCGGTAGCTGCTGATGGTGGAGATCCCGATCTTCGACATCACCTTGAGCAAGCCAAGATCAACCGCTTTCTTAAGGTGAGCCTCTAGCTCGATCGGGCTGGCCTGCTCGAACCCCCGCTGACCGACCATCTGGCGCACCGACGACAATGCCAGGTAAGGGTGGATGGCGCCCGCGCCGTAGCCGAGCAGACAGGCAAAGTGGTGGATGTCCCAAGCCTCGCCCGTCTGCACCACCAGGTCGGCGCGCATGCGCTTGCCCTCACGAATGAGATGGTGGTGCACGGCCGCGGTGGCGAGCAGCGCCGGGATAGGCGCTCGCTCGGTGGACACGCCCTTGTCGCTTAGCACCAGGATAGGGTGGCCCTGGTCGATCGCAGCCGCGGCGGCCGCACACAGTCGGGCCAGGCCGGCATTCAGCCCTTCTTCGAGCGCCCAGGTCGCGTCGAGCGTGCTGGCGTTGAACTCGGGGCGCAGCAGCGCCGCCACGTCTTCATCAAACAGGAAAGGGCTCGGCACGTGAACCAGCGCCGCGTGCTGCTCGGTCTCCTCAAATAGGTTGCGCCGCCGGCCCAGATAGGTGTCCAGCGACATAACGACGCCCTCGCGCAGCGCGTCGATGGGCGGGTTGGTCACCTGCGCGAAGCGCTGCCGGAAGTAGTTATAGAGCGAGCGCGGCTTGAGCGAGAGCACCGCCAGCGGCGTGTCGTCGCCCATTGACCAGACGGGATCCTTGCCGTCGGCGCCCATCGGCTCCAGAACCTTCGAGACATCCTCGAAGGTGTACCCGAATGCACGCCACAGGACTGGCAGCTGCTCCTTCTCCGCGTGTCCGGCGGTCGGCAGAGGCGCGCCCTGATCGCCCGGCACGACTTTGACGTGGCCGTCCCCCACCGCTCCATCGCCAGGCGCCCTGCCGTCGACGCCGAGGTGGTTGTCAACTGAGCCGTCCGCGGCAGGATGGTGCGAGGCGCCGTTGAGCTTCGTCTCGAGACGGACCACGTTGCGCTGCAGCCAGTCGCCGTAGGGGCGGCGGGCGGCGACGGCCGACTTGATGTCCTCGTTGCGCAGCAGGCGCTTGGTGACGGTGTCGACCGCAATCATCTCCCCTGGGCCAAGGCGGCCCTTCTCGGCGATGCGCTCCTCGTCGAGCTCCACCACGCCCGCCTCAGACGCCATCACGATCAGCCCGTCCTTGGTGAGCGTGTAGCGCGCCGGCCGCAGGCCATTGCGGTCCAGCGTGGCGGCGACGGTGTAGCCGTCCGAGAACGCAAGGGCCGCCGGGCCGTCCCACGGCTCGGTGAGGCAAGCGTGGTACTCGTAAAAGGCGCGCAGCTGGGGGTCCATGTCGGCCATGTTCTCCCAGGCTTCCGGCGCCAGCATCATCATTGCGTGCAGCACGTCGCGGCCGGAGCGGTCGAGCGCCTCCAGGGCGTTATCCATGCTGGCGGAGTCCGACCCGTGCTTCCAGACGACAGGAGTTAGCCAGTGGATGTCCTCGCGCCAGGTGGGGGACTCGAGCTCGGCCTCGCGCGCATCCATCCAGTTCCGATTGCCCTGCAGCGTGTTGATCTCGCCATTGTGCGCCAGCATGCGGAACGGCTGCGCCAGGAACCAATCGGGCAGCGTGTTGGTGGAGTAGCGTTGATGGAAGACGCACAGCGCGGTCTCGTAGTCCGGGTCGGCGAAGTCCTTGTAGAAAGCGCGCAGCTGCGGTGCGACGAACAGCCCCTTGTAGATGATGGTGCTGAACGACATCGAAGGCACGTAGAAGTTGCCGATGGCGGCGTTGGAGACGCGCTTCTCGATCTCCTTGCGCGCCAGGAAGAGCACGCGCTCGTAGTCCTCGTCGTCTAGGCCCAATGGGCGGCCAATGATGAGCTGCGTGATGTCCGGCAGCGTGTTCAGCGCCTTACCGCCCAGCACCGACGTGTCAGATGGCACCTCGCGCCAGGCCAGGCGGCGCAGGCCGTGCCGGTCGCACGTGCGCTCGACGATCTGGCGGCAGCGTTGAGCGGTATCGACGTCGCGAGGGAAGAAGAAGACCGCCACGGCGATGTCGTCTGGGCGCACGCCCGTGACACCCAGCCGGACCAGTTCCTTGGCGAAGAGCTTGCGCGGCAGCTGAGTAAGGACTCCCGCGCCGTCGCCGGTCTTGGCATCGGCGTCTACCGCGCCGCGGTGGGTGACGTTGACCACCGATTCGAGCGCCAGCTGCAGCACTTCGTGGGTGGACTGGCCGTCGATGCGGGCTACGAATCCAACGCCGCAGGCGTCGTGCTCGAAAGCAGGATCGTAGAGCCCGATACGCTCGCGCCGGAACGGAAGCTCGTGGGTATCTGACATATCTGTTGATCTCTAGAGAAACAAAAAGAGCCCACGCGCACACCCATTCAGTGGGAGGCGGTGGACTCCGTTGGCCCGACCAGCTACCGGCCCGCGCCATCATTGGCACGGCACGGTGTTGTTGACAACAGTATACCGGGACTAGAAACCTATGTCACTACCTGCCGCGTGCCGCTGCGGCAGGGCGAAGCGTGTCCGTCCCGCCTGTACTACCTGCTGCTGGCTCAGTTCCGCCGGTCGCGGAACAACAGCACAGGCAGCTGCACGCGCAGCTCTCGCCAGCCTGCTTCGATGTGGTCGCGATCGGCCTCCGTGAGCGACTCGTGGCCGTATTGGCTACGCACGAAGGCACTGGCGATGGCCTCGGCGGCGCCGTTAGGCGCACCGACCAGCCGGCGCAGTGTGGTGGCAGCGCCGTCGCGGTCCAGCGTGCGGTGCAGGTCGCGCGT
The DNA here is from genome assembly GCA_902805635.1 of uncultured Chloroflexota bacterium. Classification (GTDB taxonomy): domain Bacteria; phylum Chloroflexota; class UBA11872; order UBA12225; family UBA12225; genus CADCTC01. Next base: position 36,532 of record CADCTC010000181.1, on the reverse strand, counting down.
GAGGGCCCGCGCGTACTCAGTAGGCGTCTGAGAGGGCTTGCGCCGGTGGCCGAATAGCGCGCCATAGAGCGTCATCCACCGGTAGGTACGCCGCGCCACCTCCTGCACAGGCCGCTGGCGCCCGCCACCAAAGCGGGTGATCAGCCAACCGACGGCGCCAGCGCCGGCCAGCAGCGCCAGCAGCGTGCCCACCACGGGAAGCCAGGAGCGGCCAGTGTCCTGAACCGGGACGCCGATGATGGCTGCGCTGCCGGCGTCGCCGGGCAGCAGGTTCCCCAGGGGGTCGTACTCGCCGTAGCCCTCGCAATCACCGTACTCGTAGCAGTCGGAGTACTCGGACGAGGCCGGCGCGACCGACTCCTCCGGCCGCACGATCGGCGGGCGGTAGCCGGAAGGCTCGAACGCCATCCAGCCGTAGCCGGCGAAGTAGACCTCCGGCCAGGAGTGCGCCTCCTCCTCGGTCACGATGAACTTGTGGGAATTGTTGTCGAACTTGCCGGAGACGTAGCCGGTGGCGAGGCGCGCCGGGATGCCCTGCGCGCGCAGCAGCACCACCATGGACGACGCGAAGTAGTCACAGTAGCCCTGCTTGAGGTCGAACAGGAAGTATTCGACCGCGTCGCGGTCGGGCGGCGCCTGCTTGACGTCCAACGTGTACGGGTAGCGCCGGAGGAACTGCTCGACGGCAACGACTTTGTCGTAGTTGGTGCGGCGGGAGCGGGTGATCTGGTTGGAGAGGTCGCGGACGCGCTGCGGCACGTCGGGGACCTGGAGGTAGCGCTTGGCCCACTCAGGCGTGTCGGCGGGGGCGCCACGCAACTCTTCGGCGCTGGCGATGGACGCCATCGACTCGACGGTGTACTTCAGCGATGGAATAGCCGGCTTCTTGGCGCGCAGCGCGGAATAGTCCTGGGCCGCCGCGTCGGTGCCACGCGTGAAGTACTTGTAGGGGATGCTCAGCAGCACCGGCTCGTCCGGCGTGTAGATCAGGTCCGAGCGGCTCTGGTTGATCTCGAACGTAGCCTTGACGCGCTTGCGCAGGCCAAAACGTGCCGGCAGCACGGGCTGCTTCTCTGTGCGCGAGAGCGGGATCTTGTCGCTGGAGAGCCAGTCGCGGCCGGTCCACGTATCGTAGGTGGCGCCGCGCCAGTAATACGGCTCGTCGCTCTGCACCTGCATCACCACCCGCTGGCTGAGCCGCACCGGCCCGGAAAGCACCAGGCGGTCGCGTCCGGCGCCTGCGCCGCCCGCCTGCGGGCTGTTCACGCCGGCAAAGAGGCGGTTGGACGCGTTCTCCACCTCGCTCCACTGCTCGCCCATGTAGCTCCAGAAGGCGTTGGAGAGCGGGTTTTCGCCGACCCTTGGGCCGAACAGCGCGATCATCGCCAGGATGCAGATGACGATGAAGCTGCTCACCGTGATGTCGAACAGCAGTCCGCCGGGGTACTCGACGTGGTAACGCTCCCAACGTACCTGGAGCGTAATGAGGTTGAGGCTCACCGCCAGGAGCAGCAGCGTGATGATGAAGATGAAAAAGGGACCGGACGCCTGCCCAGTGTAGGCGGCGTTGGTGGCCAGCGTGATGCCGGTGGGCAGCGCGGTGACGATGACGTCGCGCAGCCGGAAGAGCCCCCATGAGCCCAGCATGCCCTGCAGCCAGGCGACATACGCGATGAACAGCAGGAAGATGGCGTTGTCGTTGCTGACGCGGCCGGTGGCGCCCACCTGGGTCCAGATGCCCACCCGGCCGCCGAACTCCGCGGCGCCGAGGAAGAAGTGCTGGAATGCCCCAATCATGGGCGGCGCCCCTGTGGGCCGGGCGAACCAGGCGAAGGTACCGCCAATGGTGCCCAGGAGATTGCCCAGCATCTCGCGCGGCGGCGGCAGCAGCTGCCCAACCACGACGAAGCAGAGCACCATGCCCACCACCAGTCCCAGTAGCACCGCCACCCACCCCGCCAGGCGCGAGCGCGCCAGCAGGTACCCACCGGCCATGCCGGTCAGCGCCAGCGGGAAGAGGATGCCGGTGCCCTCCACCCAGTGCGCCTGGTCCACCGCCCAGGTAGTGCTGAGCACCATCGCCAACAGCAGCAGCACGGAGAGCCAGCCCTCGCGTGGCTGCCATCCTGCGTGCGCCGCTTCGGGCCGCTCCGGCCGCGCAAAGCTGCGCAGCGCTCCTGGGGGTGGCGCCGGTGATCCGGACGGAGGGAGTGCGACGCTGGTGGATGCCATCAGGTGTCTCAGAGTCTACGCGGGTCTAACCGAACCGGATGGCAAAGGAGCAGCGCCGCGCCGCTGCTGCTCCCATTCTTTCTTTTCCACGGTAATGGTGCGGAACTCCTGGCCACGCTGCACCACGTGGGCTACCAGGCCCGCTGCGCCCAGCTGAGTGGCCAGCCCCTGCGCGGACGTCGGGCCGCCGAAGGACGCACCGTCCAGCAGGATGACGCTGGGCGCAGCGGCGCGCTGGCGCACCAGCACCAGGCTGTTGAGCCAGCCGGTGTCGGTTGACGGCGTGATGACCACCACCGAGAGCCCTTTGCCGAGCGTGGTGTTAACGTCGGCCATGACGCGCGAGAGGGGCACTCGGCCATTAGCGGCGGTGAGGGCAAGCTGCTCCATCAGCCGCCACAGGTGGCGCGCTCCCTTAGCGGGCGGGATCACCACTTGCTCGGCGCCGTATGCCACCAGTCCGACCGCCTTGTTCTCACGTATGGCGCGGTGGATCAGCGCCGCGGCGAGCTTGACCGCGTACTCCTCGGTCGACTCCTCGTCGTCGCCGTAGTGGACGCTGGCGTCCAGATCGAGCACCACCCACAGGTTGCCGGACGGCTCGAAGTCGAACTCCTTGGAGCGCAGCTGTCCGCTGCGGGCCGACGAGAGCCAGTGGATGCGGTGTAGGCTATCGCCAGGAGCGTAGTCGCGGATGCCCGAAGCGTCGGTAGTGACGTGCAGCGTGCGCAGGCTGGAGCGGGAGTTGCCCGCGGCGGTGCCCCACGGGAGCGGCAATCCCGGCACTTCCAGCAGCGGCGGGTAGACGACGAAGTTCGTCTCGGTGTTGTACGTGATACTGCCCTGGAAGATGCCGAAGGGGTCGCCGGTGAGTACGCGCAGCGGCCCCAGGCGGAACAGTCCACGCCGCCGGCAGACGGCCCGCGAGGTCCACCGCTTCTCGTCCAGGCCACCGAGCGTCTCGACGACGCCAGGGTGGTAGTGCGGTACGGTCGACTCGTCTCGTACTTCCAGCCAGAGCGCCGGCAGGCGCCCGTCATTGCGCATGACGAAGTCTTCCTGGACCGAGTCGCCCACGACGCACCACTTGTTGCGCAGCACGCGGTGCACGACCACGTTCTGCAGCAGGGTGCGGGTCCAGAAGAACGTGATCACGACCAGCGCCAGCAGCGCGTAGAACATGTAGTAGAGGATGGGCACGGCCGCCACCAGCGCCAGGATGAGCAGCACCGCGGCCAGCACCGGCACGGCGGGCTTCTGGAGGCGGAGCTCGGCGAAAGCGCTTGTGCCGTCGCCGGCCGGTTGGTTGAGCAGCGGTCGTGGCGGCAGGACGCCCAACGCCTCGAGCTGCTCGGCGCCGGTCGGCGGCGAGTCGCGCTCGGTCTGCTGCGGACGGGAGCGCGCGCCGAGGGCCATCGTGGGTACCTATTCCCGTTCCAGGTCAAGCGGACGGACCATGGCGATCTCGTCGCAGTTGGCAAACTTGGGGCAGCGGTAGCACTCGTACCACACCTTAAGGTGCAGCGTGGACTTGTCTACCTGCACGAACCCCAGCTTCTCGAAGAAGCCGGGCACCAGCGTGAGGGTGTACACCTTGGCGATGCTGAGCGCGCGGGCGCGCTCGACGCAGCCATCTACGAGGAGACTGCCGATGCCGAGCCCCCCTACATCTTGTGAGACCGCCAGGCCGCGCACTTCGGCCAGGCCGCCCGCGACCGGGTGCAGTCCGCAGACGCCCAGCAGGCGCTCGCCCTCCACGCAGACCAGGTACTCGTGGATGAACTCGCTCAGCTCGGCCACCGACCGGAACAGCATGCGGTTCTGGGCGGCAAAGCCGTTGATGAGCGCCTGAATCGCCGGGATATCCGCGGGCGTGGCGGCGCGCACCGTCGGAGCGGTTACTGGCACCTCAAGCCCAATCGTCCGGCTCGGTGCAGCCGGATCGGGGGGCGCCACCGTACCCACAGTGCGTGACGGTATCACAGCCTGCGCCAGTTCGCTACGCTGCACTCGGCCAGAATTATAGGCACGCACGCCACAGAGTACGAATGGGGCATCTCACCTATGCGCCCGGACGTACTATGGCTATAGTGATGCTGCGCCGCGTCGGTCACTATAGTGTCTTGCGGCCACGGGCACACGCGCGCCGAATGCCTGCGCTCCAGGCGCGTGTGCACCTTCGACCGCTCACCCTTGCGAGATGACTGCTATCCAGATCCCGGAGACACGTGAGAGCGCCGCCGACATCGCACGGCTGCGCCGTCAGCTGGCACGTCAAGAGACGGTGCTTGAGATCACGCGGTCCTTCGCGGCCGCGCCGACGCTGGAGCAGCTGCTCCTGGCAGTCGCGGAGCAGACCTGCGCGGCGGTAAACGCGGATCGAACCACCTTCTTCCTGGTCGACGAAAAATCGAACGAGCTGTGGAGCAAGTCTGCCAGCAATCTCGAGATCAAGGAAATCCGCATCCCGAAAGGGGTGGGCATGGCGGGGCACGTCGCGGTCAGCGGCGAGGTCCTGAACGTCCAGAATTGCTACGAACACCCCATCTGGTCCAAGGGGATGGGACCAAAGATTGACGAGCAGACCGGGTACACCACGCGCACCATGCTGGTGATGCCGGTGAAAGCGGGCTCCGGGCGCATCATAGGCGTCTTCCAGATCATCAACAGGCTCCATCCGGACGGTCGTCTCGCCGGCCGCAACGATCCCACCTGGCCGGTCTTTACCGACGAGGACGTGGAGTTCATGGAGAGCATCGCCGCCTCGGCGGCTATCGCGGTCCAGAACGCCTACTTGATCGAGCGCACCAAGGACATGTTTGCCTCCACGGTGCAGGTGTTGGCGACGACGCTTGACCGCCGAAATCCGGAGACGGCCGGCCACTCCAAGCGTGTGTCGCTCATCACCGAGATCCTTGCCCGGCGCATGGGCCTGTCTCCCCTGGAGATCGAGAAGCTGCGTTACGCCGGCCTGCTCCACGACGTAGGCAAGATCGGCGTGCCGGAGGCGGTGCTCACCAAGGCCGGGAAGCTGACCGACGAAGAGTTCGGCCAGATCAAGCGCCACGCCGCCACCACGCGCGAGATCCTCGACCAGATCGAGTTCCTGGAAGGCTACGAGGACATCCCGCGCGTGGCAGGCCAGCACCACGAGAAGCTCTCCGGTAAGGGCTACCCGCTGGGCGAGGTGGGCGATGACATCACCCTGGGTGGACGCTTGCTGGCCGTGGCGGACATCTACGACGCGTTGCGCCAGCGGCGCGTCTACAAGCCGGCTATGAGCATTGAGCAGGCGCTGAGCATCCTGCACTCCGACCTGGATCGGGGCGACCTCGACCCGAAGGCGGTGGCCCTGCTAGAACAGTGCCTGGACGAGATAGAGGCCGCGTGCGAACCCCTGCGACCAACGGACGAGCCGGTAGAGACCCCGAACGGCGCGAACCCCCACACACCGCCCCCGGCGGCGAACGGGGCGGGCGGCGGCGCGCCCTCGTCCTCACCTCAGACACCGGCGCCGGCCACCGCTCCGTCTCCCGCGCGCTCGTAGCGGCGGCGGGCGAGCGCGACGACCTGGAGCTCGTCGAGGTTGATCCCCTGGCGCCGCTGCCGGCGGCGCTTGGGCGCTCGGACGTCGCGGAAGCGCTGACGCCGTTCGACCGGCTGATTCGGCTCTACGGCCCAGTGATCGTGCGCGCGCCGTGGCTGTGGGGGTGGGTGTTCCGCGCCCTGGACAACGAGCCCGGCCTGCGCCTGTACTTGTCGCTGACGGCGCGCCAGTTCGGCGAGCGCATAGCAGAACTGGTGGAGCGCACCGATGCACAGGCGCTCGTTTCGGTGCATCCGCTGGTGAATCATCTGATGGTGCAGGCTCGCGCGCGCCTGCGGCGGCCTGGGCTGCCACTGGTGACGGTGCTGACCGACCTGGTAGACGTACATCACTGGTGGGCGGCGCGCGAGGTGGACCAGTACGTGGCCAGCTCGGACGTGGCGGCCGGGCGACTGATGGCGCTGGGTATCCCACCGGGCCGCATTGCCACACTGGGTATCCCGATCCGTACCGAGTTCGCGCGCATGGCGAGCTCCGCGCGCGAGAAGCGCCTGGAGCTGGGCCTGGACCCTGATCTGACGACACTGCTGCTGATGGGCGGCGGCGAAGGGGCCGGCCGGCTGGTGGAAAACGCGCAGGCGATCGGCGCCCTGGCCACGCGTGGCCTGCGCTTCCAGCTGGCGGTGGTCGCGGGGCGGAACGAGCGCGCACGCGCCGCGCTGGAGGCGCATCCGTGGCAGGTGCCGGTGCGCGTGCTGGGCTTCACCAGCGCCATCGCGGATTACATGACCGCGGCCGACGTGGTGGCCACCAAGCCTGGATCGCTTACCCTCTCTGAGGCGCTGGCGCTGGCGCGTCCGGTGCTGGTGGGCAGGCCACTGCCCGGCCAGGAAGAGGGCAACGTGGCCTACGTGACCGGCGCGGGCGCGGGGCTGGCGTATCGCACGCCCGCGCAGGCGGCGGAAGCCGCCGCGACCTTGCTGGCCGATCCGACGCTGCGCTGGGAGATGGGACAGCGCGCCGCCCGCCTGAGTCATCCTCGCGCCACCGAGCGCACCTTGGACCTGCTGCAGGGCGTGCTGCTGCGCGCCGAAGCGCGATGAAAGAAGGCTGAGATGAGTACGACACAACACACTGCGCGCCCGCTGCTCGCCATCACTATGGGCGATCCCGCCGGCGTTGGGCCGGAGGTGACCGTGAAAGGGCTGGCCGACGGCGAGATGCTCGCCATCAGCCGCCCGCTGGTGATCGGCGACCGGCGCGTGCTGCAAGCCGCGGCGCAGGCCACCGGCGTGACGCTGCCCATCCGCGGTTGGAAGTCCGCCATGGAGGCCACCTTTGAGCCGGGCGGTATCGACGTCCTGGACCTGGACAACGTGGACCCGCGAGAGTGGGGCTGGGGCAAGCTGAGCGCCGCGAGCGGCCGCGCCGCGGTCGAATACATCCAGCGTGCGATGGAGCTCACCAACGCCGGGACGGCGGCGGCCATCGTCACCGCGCCGATCAACAAAGAGGCGACTACGCTCGCGGGCCATAGCGAGCTCGGCCACATGGAGATGTTCTCCAAGGCGTACGGCGCGAAGAACCAGGCCACCATGCTGGTCAGCGGCAAGCTGCGCTGCGTCCACCTCTCGACGCACTATTCGCTAGCCGAGGCGGTGGCACGCATTACGCGCGAGCGAGTGCTGCAGCGCATCGTGACGACCCACGAGGACTTCCGACGCTGGGGCATGCCGAGCCCACGCATCGCCGCGTCGGCGATCAACCCGCACGGCGGCGAGGGTGGCCTGATGGGACGCGAGGAGATCGACCAGATCGCCCCCGCGGTCGAGGACGCCCGCAAGATGGGTATCGACGCGCGGGGGCCCTACCCCGGCGACTCAGTCTACGTGCGCGCCATGCGCGGCGAGTTCGACGCGGTGATCGCCATGTTCCACGACCAGGGACACATACCGGTGAAGGTGCACGGCTTCGAGCAGAGCGTCTCGGTGGCATTGGGACTGCCGATCGTGCGTACGTCGGTGGACCACGGCACCGCGTTCGACATCGCGGGCAAGGGCATCGCCGACGCCGAGTCGATGCGTGAGTCGATCAAGGTGGCAGCCGAGATCTGCGCCGGCACCTGGCTGCAGGGCGCCTAACGCTGGCCGCTGATGAAGGTGCCCATCAGCTTGAGGAAGGCATACACCGTCACCGTCAACACCGCCGCCAGGAGGATGAAGTAGACGCCGATCACGGGTGAGCCGGTGGTGCCGGACAGCCAGGCGGCGCCGCCGCCGGCGAGCACCAGGAAGGTGATCGCCGCCAGGATGCGGGTGCCGGTGATCTGCGCCTGGATGGCCCCGACGAAGAACCGGCGCGTGCGGCTTACCCGTCTGGGACGCCGCACGGTCGCAGGCGGTCCCGGCTGTGCGGCGACATCAAGCCCTGGCGTGGCCAGGGGGTCAGTACTCGAGGACATGGCGGTAGTGGTCTAGCCGCAGCACGCGGTTGCCCTCGAGCCGGATAGCGACGAGATCGATGCGCCAGGGGCGGCGTTCGGCGCCCCGTTCCGCCAGGTACGCCTGGGCACAGTCGATCATCGCGCGGCTCTTGCGCGACGTGATCGACTCTTCGGGCGTGCCAAACGAGTCCGAGCGGCGCGTCCGCACCTCCACGAACACCACGGTGCCATCGTCGTCGGCCACTAGGTCGATCTCGCCGGCCCGGCAGCGGTAGTTGCGCTCGACTATGGACGTTCCCTGGCGCACCAGGTAACGCTCCGCCAGGGACTCCCCTAGCTTCCCTGTGGCCCGCCGGCCATCGGCGGGCCGCGCAGATACCGGCGACTCGGCTGCACGCGGTGCTCGCGTCACGGCGTCCGCTGTAGCTGCCGGTGTGGTCATGTTCGAACCCCGCCTACACTAGCCAGCACGGCATCCGGCGCTGCAGGCAGGGGCGGCGGGGGCAATGCGCCCACCACATGGTCCCGCAGGCCAAGCAAATACTTGGCTGGGGCGAACGAACGCCTGTGCAGCGGCGTCAGCCCATGCCGGCGCAGCGCCTGAAGGTGATGGCGCGTGCCGTAGCCCTTGTTTGAAGCGAAGTCGAACGCCGGGTGTTCGGCGGCCACGCGCCGCATCTCCGCGTCGCGCTCTACCTTAGCCACGATCGACGCGGCGGCGATGGCCAGGCACGAGCGGTCGCCGCGTACCACCGCGCGCTGGGGTAGCGGCACGTCGGGCAGCTTCACCGCGTCCAGCAGCACGTAATCGGGAGCTGTGTGACCCACCGTCAGCCGGCGGGCACCCCAGCCCGGTCCCTGCTGAATGGCGGCGTCCGTGAGACAGCGCAGCGCGGCAGCCATGGCAAACCGCGTAGCGCCTAACACGTTCAGGCGGTCCACCACCGGTGCGTCGGCCCAGGCCACCGTCGCGGCGGTGGCGCAGCCCAGGATGTCTTGCGCCAGGCGCTCACGCTTGAGCGACGTCAGCAGCTTAGAGTCGGTGACTTCCGCCAGCAGCTGCCGGTCTGCGTAGCACGCAGCGGGCAGCACCACCACGCCGGCATAAACGGGACCGGCCCAGCAGCCGCGGCCAACCTCGTCAACACCGGCTATGAGCAAATATCCGGCGGCGCGCAGCTCGGCCTCTGCATCCAGGCACTCGATAGCAATGAGCGGCGGCTGAAATGCCGGCGTCGGTCTGGATCGGGACGGTCGTGCGCGGACGCCGGTGGTCACCGGCCTAGCGGAAGCCGCGCTCCTTGATACGCGCCGCCTTGCCAACCAGCCCGCGCAGGTAATACAGCTGCGCGCGGCGGACCTTGCCGCGGCGGAGCACTTCCACCTTGTCCAGCTGCGGGGAGTGCAGCAGGAAGTCACGCTCCACGCCGATGCCGTGGGAGATCTTGCGCACAGTGAACTTGGTGAGCGTGCTGCCCTTGCTGTACCGCATGCAGACGCCCTCGAACGCCTGGATGCGCTCTCGGGTGCCTTCCGTCACTTTCACGTGCACGCGCACCGTATCGCCCACCTGGAATGTGGGCACATCTGTTCGGAGCTGCTCGCGATGCAGCTCGTCGATTACATTTGCCATCTAGTTCTTCTCCGGAGAATCGCCACCAAGTGTAGCAGCCGCGTTGTCCGGTGGCGGATGCGAGGCCGGCACCGAGGCCAGCGATGCTGGGAACGCCGGGGCAGCCGATGTGGACAGCAAGTCCGGCCGGCGCTCTCGAGTGCGCTCCAGCGCCTGGGCGCGACGCCAGCGCTCGATCTCGGCATGGTGGCCGGAGAGCAGCACGTCCGGGACGCGCCAGCCCCGGAAGTCCGCGGGACGCGTGTAGTGCGGATATTCCAGCAACCCGCTGGTGTGCGACTCGTCCTGCGCGGATTCGGGGGAGCCAAGCGCGCCGGGCAACAGGCGCACCACCGCGTCCGCCACCACCATCGCCGCCAGCTCGCCGCCGCTCAGCACGTAATCGCCGATAGACAGCTCTTGGTCCACCGCGTGCTGGCGCACGCGCTCGTCCACGCCCTCGTAGTGGCCGCAGACCAGGATCAGGTGCGGGCGCTGCGCCAGCGCCTCGACTCCCTTCTGGCGGAGCAGCTCGCCCTGCGGCGTCAACAGCACCACGTGACTGTCGCCCGAATGGCCGCGCAGCTGTTCAATCGCCGTGAAGAGCGGCTCGGCTTTGAGCACCATGCCGGCGCCGCCCCCGTAAGGATAGTCGTCCACGGTGCGGTGCCGGTCGGTGCTCCAGTCGCGCAGGTTGTGCAGGTGGATGTCCACCAACCCCGCGGTTACAGCACGCGCGACAATGCTCTCGCCGAAAGGCCCGGCGAACATAGCCGGGAAGAGCGTCAGAACATCGATCCGCATCACTCGCTGGGCCCAATCACCGCTGACCGCCGGCCGCGGCAGATGCCTACTCTTCGTCCAGTAGCCCGGGGAGCAGCTCCACCTCGATCACGCCGGCGCCGGGATCAATGCGCTTGACCACGTCCTTGATGGCGGGGATGAGCACTTCGCGCGCTCGGTTGCGCACCACGTAGACGTCATTGCTGCCGGTCTGCAGCACGTCCCGCACGGTGCCTAGCTCGTCGCCGGAGACGGTCACGACCCGCAGTCCGATCACCTGATGGACGAAGAACTCGCCCTCCGGCAGCTTCACCGCTTCACTCTCCGGCACGTAGAGGAACTGCCCAAATAGCGCGCGCGCGGCGTCGCGGGACTTCACGGTATCCAGGCGCATCAGCATGCCTTCGCCGTGCGCCTTACGGCTAAGCACCGCGGCGGCCGCGTGCTCCTCGCCGACGTAGACACGGCGCAGCTCACGGAACCGCTCCGGGAACCGGCCGAGTGGCTTGACGCGCATGTCGCCACGCGGACCAAACGCGCCCATGATCTCGCCGACGGCGATCCAATCGCCATGCTGTCCGGCGGACGCCGGCGGCTGTTCTTGGGGACCAGCCAGCGCGTTGGCCGGATCGCCAGACAGACCGGCGCCACGTGCCGCGAGCGCGGGCGCCTCGCCCGCTTCGGCAGAGGGGCCCGCCGGGACGAGTGAATGGGTGACGCCCAGTGCTCCGGGCCCTGAGGCGCTTCCGGTGCCGCCCTCCGCGGTTTCCGGCACTTCCAACGGCTCCGGCACATCGGCCGCCGTCACCGGGAGCGCAGCGGGACGTGGGGCGCGGCGCGGCCGGCGTGCCAGGCGGACCCGGCGTTCGCCCGCCACCGCTATCCGATCTCGAGGATGACGCGCCGCCGCTGGCGGTTGGCGGCGACGAGCAGCAGCGCGCGCAGCGCCTTGGCGACGCGGCCCTCGCGGCCGATCACCTTGCCGGTGTCTTCCGGCCCTACCGTCAGCTCCACGATGGTGGTGCGCCCGGCATCACGCTGATGCACCTGCACCGCCTCGGGATCATCCACAAGCGAGCGAGCGATGTATTCGACGAGTGGCTTCAACGTCGCCTCCCCATCTCAGTTGCTGCTACTTGCCCTTATCGTCGGACGAGCGTCCGCGACGGCCCGGTAAGACCGACGTGACCGCGTCCGAAACCGCCTCGACGGCAGCACCCGCCGCATCGGTCACCGCCTCGACTACCGATTCGGTGGTCTCCGCGATGTTCACGTTGCCGGCCGCGCTAGCGACGCTCCCGGCTACGTTGGTAACTGTGCCGGCAGCCGTTCCGACCGCGCTGGCCGCGCGACCGGCGACGGCAGCCACGCGAGACGTGACGCCGCCCTCGGCATCGCCTGCCGCGTCTTTACGAGCGCGCTTGTCCGCCAGGCGTGCTTCCTCGTGAGCCTTGAGCACGCCCGAGTGGCGCAAGAGGATGCGGACGCGCTCGGACGGCTGGGCGCCGTTGCGCAGCCACTTCACGGCGCGCTCGGTATCGATGTTGATCGTGGCCGGCTGGGTAAGCGGGTCGTAGTACCCGAGGATGTCCACGTGGCGCCCCTCACGAGGGGCGCGGGAGTCGGCGACGATGACGCGGTAGGTGGGACGCTTCTTGGCTCCCGTCCGCGTGAGGCGCATACGCAGCAACGATGTTCTCCTGGTGAATCAAAACGAGCGCCGTCTGCGGCGCTCAGGGGTCGCAAGGTGAGAATCTTAGCAGGCGCGCCCGGCGGACGCGCGGTCACCCTGCCGCGTGACGTGTCTCGCCGCACGCACGCACGCCTGTCAGGCGCGCCTCAGGCGAGCTCTTTGACGTTGAGGAACTCCGCCATCACAGGGTAGAGCTGGCGGCGCTGGGCCGGATCCGCCACCTGTATGCCGTAGTGATTGATGAGCAGGGTGGACTGCTCCAGCCACGCCTGCCAGCACTCGGCGCAGACGTTCTGCTGCACCTTTACGCCTCGCTCGCCGGCGAGCGGCGGCGACTCCATCTGTTCCTTCTGCTGGCCGCAGCGCGCACATGTGACCTGGGACACTGTGTTGATTGTATCTGTGTCACACGCACTGGCAGTGACGGCCTCATTACCCAGTCGCCGGCCCTGCGCCCATTGAACCAACGTCCCCTGCAGGGCTACGATGTGCGCATGGCAGTGAACCACGCGGGAGGGCAGCCGGGGCCGGACGCGGGGCACATCGCGGAGCAGGTGGCGGAGGCGCTGCGCACCGGCACGTTCGACCCGCAGCACGCTGGTGAGGTGTTCCTGCGCCAGGATGCGGAGAGGGCCGTGCGCGCGACACTCGGCGGCGCCGGGGTCTCGGTCGCGGGTAGGGAGGGCAGCCCGGTGCGTCCGGTGAGCTTCCTCGGTCAACGGTTCCAGCCGGACCTGGTGGTAGATGCCGGCTCCGGCCGGCAGGTGGCGGTGACGCTCACCCTGCTCAAGGGCGATGCCGGTCCGCTGACACAGGCACTGGCCGGCGCGCTGGTGCTGGCGGGCCGTTACGCCGCCGTGGTGGCGCTGGTGCTGGACCGACGCCTGGCCAAGCGTAATCCATTTGACGATACGCGTGACGAGCCAGGTCAACGCGAGCTTAGTGAGGCGGAGCAGGCGCTGATAACGCAGTTGTGGGAGCGGCACCGCATCAAGCTGGAGCTGCGGCGCCAGGACCCGTTCGGCTGGTGACGCGCACGTAATCGCACACGCAGTCGGGAAATCAAGACGGGCTGGAATAATCGGCGCATGTTCACACGCGCCGTCATTTCCGATGAGATCTCGCAGGACCTGGAGCTCGCCGCGCGCATGGCCCGCGAGTTCGGCCTCGACCAGCTGGAGATCCGCACCGCGTGGGACGTCCGCGTGGACAACATGTCTCCGGCCGAACTGGACCGGGTCAAGCGCATCGCGTCTGAGCATGGCCTGGGCATCGTCTCCATCGCATCGCCATTCTTGAAGTGCGACCTCGGCAACACGGCCGAGTACCAGGAGCACCTCACGATCCTGCGCAACGCGATCAACGCCGCGCACACGCTTGGCGCAAAGGTGGTGCGCACCTTCACGTTCTGGAACAAAGGCAACCTGCGCGACCACTTCGACGAGATCGTCAAGGGCTACGCCGAGCCGGCGCGGATCGCCGCGGGTGAGGGGATCGTGTTGGGGATCGAGAACGAGCACGCCTGCTACGTTGGCACCGGCCACGAGGCGGCGGAGTTCATCGAGGCGGTCGGCTCGCCGGCGGTGAAGGCCGTGTGGGACCCCGGCAACGCCTACTGGACCGGGCGCGAGCGGGCCGTGCCCGACGGCTACGAGCGCATCAAGCCGCACATCGCCCATGTGCACCTCAAGGACGTGCTGTTGCACGGACCAAACGGCCAGGCCGAAGCGACCGTGCTCGGTCGTGGCGAAGTGGGCGTCGCGGCGCAGCTGGCGCTACTGCTGCGCGACGGCTACCAGGGCTGCGCCTCACTGGAGACCCACTACCGCGTGAAGGCGCACCTCTCTGAGGAAGCGGTCAACCGGCCCGGTGGCAGCGCCTTCTCCGAAGGCGGCGAGGAAGCCTCCCGCCTGTGCCTGGAAGCGTGGAACGCCATGATGGCGTCACTCCCGGCGGACGGCGCCACTTCCGCTGCGCGCCGCGACGACCGCGCGGCGCTCGGTTGATCCACTCGTGACGGCGCAGCTCCTCGACGGCCGCGCGGCGGCCGAGGCCATCCGAACCGACGTGGCGGCGGGCGTGCAGGCGTTCACCGCCTCCCATGGCAGCGCGCCGGGGCTGGCGACGCTGCTGGCGGGTGACGATCCCGGATCGGCCTGGTACGTGCGCTCGATCGGCCGCGCGGCCAAGGCGGCCGGCATGGCGTGGCGTGACGTGCGGCTCGACCCGGCGGGCGGAGACACGGCGCTGCGCGCCACGATCGACGGGCTCAGTGCCGACACCACCATCCACGGCGTAATCGTGCTGTTACCGCTCCCGGCGCCGCTCAGCTTGGGCGTGGTGGCCGAGCGGCTCGACCCGGCCAAGGACGTCGATGGCATCACTACCGCCAGCGCCGGTCGCTTGGCGCTGGGGCAGCCCGGACTGGTCCCGGCCACCCCGCTGGGCGGGATCGAGCTGCTCAAGCGCAACGGCATCTCGCTGGCCGGCGCCGAAGCGGTGGTGCTGGGCCGCAGCAACATCGTCGGCAAGCCGCTGGCGCTGCTGCTGCTGGCGGAGCACGCCACGGTGACGCTGTGCCACACGCGGACGCGGGACCTCGCCGCCGTCTGCCGCCGCGCCGACGTCCTATGCGCCGCGGTGGGTAGGCCGGGCCTGGTGACGGCAGACATGGTCAAGCCCGGCGCCGTGGTGCTGGACTTCGGCACCACCCCGAACGACGCCGGCAAGCTGCGAGGCGACGTGGACTTCGAGACCGTCCACGAGGTGGCCGGCTGGCTCAGCCCCGTGCCCGGTGGCACCGAGTCCGTCACCACCGCCATCCTGCTGCGAAACACCCTGGAAGCGGCCAACAGGCAGGTCGCCTGAGGCTCACACGCCGTAGCGCCGTTTGGCCCACTCCAGCCAGGAACGCTCAAAGTCCGACCACGCGGAGCCGGTCGCGCGGGTAAAGCTGTCCTCCCAACGGCGAGTCTCGGCAAAGTCTGTGGCCAGGGCGAAGAACCGCTCGCGGCCGTACTGCTGCATGAAGAACGCCGTGGCGTGGGCAGCGTGAGCATAGGCCAGGTCCACGTCGGCGTTGGTGAAACCGCGGCTCGGATCGTTGCCCCACTCGATGATCTCGCTGGCGCGGTCAAGCGTGTGACTGCGTCCGCTGCGCAGCGCGCCTACCAGCGAGCCACTGCGCAGGTTTTCGGCGACGTACTCTGCAAAGCCCTCCACCATCCACTTGGGCATCCTGGCAGTGGGGATCAGGTGATTGTTGACCAGGTGGGCGTACTCGTGGGTCAGCGCCACCAGGAGGCGCGCCTCCTGGGTCTCTCCCGGCGCGGTGGTCCCGGCGCCGTACGACTCGATCGACCGGATCAGGATCTGGTCGGTGCTGGGCACGTACAGCGCCCACGTCCCGTAGCCACGCAGCTGCGAGTGCGAGGCGTAGGTGGGGTTCACGCTGACCGTGGCACGCGCATTCGGCGACATGCCGGTGCGCTCAAGCACTTGCGTGTGCGCCGCGTCGGCCACGCCACCGATCCGCTCGATGACATCGTCGTCCCACCCAAAGTACGCCAGCGTGACGTGCTCGCTCTCGCGCCGCTTGCGGTAGCCGAGCTCGTCGGCGAGTGGCTCGCTGTGTAGCCATCCCGCCTCGCCACTGCGGAACACCCACACCGCGCGTGACGTTGCCGTACCGCCGCCGGCCGACGCGATGTCCAGCCAGACCTTGACGTAACCAAGCTCCTTGCGCACCAGCTGTGTCGCGGTGTGCGCGCCGGCTGCGCGTGCCCCGCCCGCAGTCTGCGCGCTAAAGGCGTCACCCTGGATGCGCCGCCAGGTGAGGTTGCGCTGGTCGATGGTGGCCATATAGGCGTCCCGATCGGCGCGCGAGCGCGCCGCCACCTGCCGGTCGAGCGCCGCCTGGACGCCGGCGCGAATATCGTCGTCGCTAAGCGCGCCGAGCGAGAGCGTCGCCGCCGCCGGGACAGCAGTCCCTGAAGTGACGGGCGACAATCCAGGCCGGCCTGCCCAGCCGGACTGGCACGCGCTGGCCGCGAGCGCGACCGGCAGCCCGAGGGTGCGGCCCAGAACCGCACGCCGGGGCGCACGCGGACCACGCGGGCTGCGGTCAGGCGGCACGATCAGGACAGGCATACTGGGTGCGTGAACGAGACGAGCGCCACCGGTCCCCAGCAGCCGTCCCTGGACCCGGTGGCCTTGCTGGCGGCGCTGGCGGCGTGTCCCACCACATCTTTCCACGAAGCATACGTCGCAGCCGGTATCTGGCAGTTTTGCCGGGACCTGGGGCTCGACGTGCGGCACGACCCCTACGGCAACCTCATCGCGACGCCGAGCCACCTGCCGCCGCTGGCGGCCGGCGGCGCAGGCTCTAGTACCCGCGCCGTGGCGCTCGTGGCGCACATGGACCATCCGGGGCTAGAGGTGACCGGGACTGATCCCTTGACCGGCGTCGGACTGGGCGGAATCGGGGGTATCACTCTTGACGCGCCGGAGCCGGTATGGTTCATTACCCCAACTGGCCCGGTCTCCGGCAGGGTACTGGGCCGGGTAGCCGTGGACGGGGCGACTCAACTGCGTCTGGAGGCCGACGCCCCGGTGCCGGTGGGCGCCTTTGGCGTGTGGGACGTCGGAGCGTTCCGCGAGGAGGGCGACTTGCTGTACGGGCCGGCGGCTGACGACCTGGGCGGCTGCGCCGCGATCCTGGCTACGCTGGCGGAGTGCCGGAGGCGCGAGCTGCCGGCACGGGTGGTGGGGCTCTTCACGCGCGCCGAGGAGGTAGGGCTGGTAGGCGCAACGCTGGCCGCGCGGCAGGAGCTGGTGCCGAAGGACACGATCGTGATCTCGCTGGAGACCAGCAAGGCCCTTCCCGGCGCCGAGATGGGCGGCGGGCCGGTGATTCGTGTGGGCGATGCAAGCACCGCGTTTCACCACGAAGGCGAAACCCTGCTGCGCCGCGCGGCGGCGCGACTGCGCGAAGCCAACCCGGGCGTGAGCATCCAGCGACAGTTGATGTATGGCGGCACGTGCGAGGCGACCGCGTTCGTCGCCGCCGGGTACGTCGCCACCGGCGTGGCGTTTCCACTGGGCAACTATCACAATGCAGGCCCCGATGGGCGCGCTGCCCAGGAGTACATTCACCGGCAAGACCTCATCACCGGGGTGGCGCTGCTCGTCGCGGCGGTGGAGGAGGCGGCCAGGGACGGCGCCCCCGACCCGGTGGAGATGCGCCTTAACCAGCGCGCGGATGACCTGTCCGAGCGGCTGCGGCTGACCGCGGCGGGATGGACGGTGGGCCAGGGCGCGTAGCTGGCGGTTACGACAGCTCGGCCCACGCCGCGTTGTGGAAGCGGGCGCGCAGCCGGCGGATGCGCTCGGCGCTGCCACCGCCGCGCGTGGGATGGACACGGTTGGTGAGCAGGATGGCGTACAGGTTGCGCTCCGGATCGATCACCAGCGACGTGCCGGTGAACCCGGTGTGGCTGTAACCGGACGGCGAGACCAGGTCCGCGGCCGGCCAGAAGCCGTTGGGCTGCAGCACCCAGCCCAGGCCGCGCCGGGCGCCCGGATCAATACCCCTAGTCTGGTCGCGCACGGCAGCCGCCACGCTCGCCGGCGAGAGTACCCGCGTGCCGTCCGCGGCGCCCTTGCCGAGCCACATGCGTGCGAACTTTTCCAGGTCGGCCAACGTGGAGAACAGCCCGGCATGGCCACTCACGCCTCCCAGCTGCGCCGCGCGCTCGTCGTGTACCTCGCCGGTTACGGCGCCACCTCGCTCCGCGACCACCTCGGTGGAGACACACCGCGCTTGAAGTCGCTTCCCCGGCGAAAACAGCGAGTCCCGCATGCCCAGCGGCTCGAATAAGTCTCGGGTCGCCAGCGTGTCCAGCGACTGTCCACCGATCTCCACCAGCGCTTCGGCCAGCGCCATGAAGCCGACATCGCTGTAGACTACCGCCGTGCCGGGGGGCCGATCCAGCGGTGCATCCCACAGCGCCTGGAGCATGCTGGCGCGTTTTGTCGCGCCGGGGGTCAACTCGCGCCACGGCGGCAGACCCGCGGTGTGGCCCATCACCTGGCGCACCGTCACCGCGTCCTTGCCCGCTCCCCCAAACACCGGCAGCACGTCCGCCAGGCGCTGATCGAGGAACAGGTCGCCACGCTCTATGGCCAGCAGGGCCAGTGAGGTAGTCACCACCACCTTGGTGAGCGACGCGACGTCGAAGAGCATGTCTTCCTTCAGCGGCCTCGATTGGGGCTCCTGCTGCGCCACGCCGTAGCAGCCGGCGCGCAGCCGGCCGGCGCCGGTGCCCACCGCGGCAACAGCTCCCGGCACCAAACCTTCATCCACGCTGCGCTGCAGCAGATCGAACGTACGGTCCAGCAGCGTCACGATCCGAGCATCTCCCTGTAGAATCCCCTGGATACCAGCAGGAGACTCGATTCACGATGAACAAACGCCGTCGCGTCGCGTTCAAGAAGCGCCGCAAGACCCGGGAGCGCCTCAAGGCCAAAGCACGCGTGAGCCAGGCTGCCGGCCCGGCCGCTGCTACCCCGCGCCGCAGCAACACCACCCCGTAGCGCGCAGGTAGCCCCTCCGCATGTGCACTGAGCGCTCCCTTTCCGGACCGGGAGAGGTGGGACTCCCTGCGGAGCATAAGCGGTACGGGCGCGCACCACGCGTCTCACCAGTGCAGGCGAGCGCGGAGATACTCGCGGCTGGCCAGTGTGTTGGCGCGCGGGTCTGCCGCCGCCGGGCTCAACGGCTCTAGCTCGACGCACAGCCAGCCGGCGTAGTCAACACGCTCCAGGCGCAGGAGCGCGCCTTCGAGCTCCAGCGTGCCCTCGCCCAGCGGCGTGAAGCCACCCGCCTCCACGAACGAGCGGAAGCCCAGCCGCTCTTCGGCTTGCTTGTCGAAGACCGCCTGGTCGAAGCCCTTCAGCCGGGGATAGACCAGCCGGTCGCGCCACTCGCGCACCAGCGTGTCCACGTCGCCGCCCGCGTAGGCCCAGTGCCCCAGGTCGGGAGCTAGCCCCACCAGGTCAGGCTCGGTGCGCTCCACCACCTCGCGGTACTCCTCCGGCGTTTCCAGGTAGGAGCCCACCCGGTTCTGCACCACGCCCGTTAGGCCATAGCCCTTGCAGCGGTCGCACAGCTGGTTGAGCGTGTCGGCCAGTCGGCCCACCCGGTCGGGCGTCAGCGGCAGGAGTGGCGGCTGGCCCACCACCATGTCGCGCCGTCCGGGGTGCGTCGCGGTGCGGAAGACGATCATCGCCCCCTCGTTGACGTCGGCCAGGAAGTCGGCCGCGCGCCGCAGCGCCTCCAGCTCCGCGGCGCGCTCGTCCCGCTCGTAGAACAGTCCCACCACCGGCGCCGCGACCAGCTTGAGGTGGCGCTCCTCCAGCAGGGCGCGCAGCCGCGCGCGGTCGCGCTCGCGGCCGAATGCCTCGATCGCCGCCTGGTTCGCCTCGACCCCGACGTAGCCCAGATCGGCGGCATGGTCCAGAAGGTCCTCGAAACGGAGGTCGGGCCCCCATACCGCCGGGCTGCACGCAATTCGCGCCACACCATAGGGGTAGCATGCGCGAGGGGTGCTGCGCCCCTCCAGCACCACTGGCGCCGGAGTCGCCAAGAGCGAGGCTGCGGATTTCGGCAAGTTGGTACGCTCCGCCCGGTGGCAGACCGCGCAAAGGTGGCCGTGGTGCGTACCGCCCCCGAGCGTGTGCAGAGTGACTACCAGCGCGTCCTTGAGCTGAGCGGCTGCGCCGCGTTGTTGCGAGAGTCGCCGGAGGTGGTCGCCTACGGCAACCTCACTTGGACGCGCTACATGCCCGGCGCTTCCAGCCCGCCCTGGCAGCTGGATGGTGTTGCCGCACTCGCGCAGGGGCGTCCCGGCTGGCGCTGGACGGCAGGCACCGGTCACACTGGGCGCCCGCGGCGTGGTGCGCAAGACGCGCGCTGGCCCGCGGCGCTGTCCCGCCACGGCCAGAAGTTCGAGCCGCTGGCGCGCGGCGAGGTGCTGACCTACCCCACGGACCGGCGCCTGATGGTGCTGGACGAGATCTTGCCGGCCGGCCTGCCGGTGCCCCGCTCGCTGCGGAACACCGTCGCGGTGCACCTGCCCACGCTCAAGACGCACGGCCTGGTTGGGCTGGCCGGTGCGGTAGAGAACACGTGGTCCGCCTGGCTACCGGCCGGCGGTGGGGTCGCCGCCGGCCACGCGCACGAGGTGCTGGTGGACCTGTTGGCGCTGCAGCTGGACACGCACCGCGCCGTGTGCGCCGTGATGGACGGCGCCATAGCGGGAGATGGCGCCGGGCCACGCACGGTGGAGCCGCGCGTGGCCAACGTGCTGCTGGCATCCACCGACATAGTCGCGCTCGACGCTGTGGCGGCGCGCCTGGCGGGGCTGGACCCGTTCAGCCTGCGCTACCTGGCGCTCGCGTACGCGCTGGGCCTGGGCTGCGCCGATACCGACGAGATCGAGCTGGTGGGCGACGCCTTCGAGCCCGGCGAAGTGCAGCTGCACGCGCGGCGTCCGCCGGCGGCGCTGGCGCGATCGGTGCTGGAGGAGCTGCGCATGCTGCGGATGGAAGACTGGCTCTTCCGGCGGCGCTGGCTCAGCGGGGCGTCGTCCCTCTACTACGACCTGTTCTGGTTCCACACGGTAGGCAAGCGCCGGCTGGCTGCGTTCCGCGGCAGCCCCTGGGGCGAGGTCTTCGCGTCGTACTCGTGAGCGCCTTCATACAGTCATAGGGGCGCCGTCCAGGTGTTGTCCCGGACCATTTCGCTCCCGCTGCGATATCATGGCAGCATGTTTGGGCGAGCAGCGCTGCACCGGCTCGTCCTGGCCGCCGTGTTGCTGGCGGCGTGCTCGCCGCAGGAGGCGCTGACTCCCAGGCTGACGTCGGACGTCGAGCCAACGCCGACCCCTTCCGCCCGCTCACAGCAGTCGCGCGGCAGTGCCGAGCTGACCGCCGAGCAGGGCCTGGCGGTGCTGATGGAGGCATGGTCGCGCCTGTCCGATGCTTCCGTGGACGCGCCGGACCCGGTGGAGCTGCTGCGCGCCGCGTGGGACGGGTTCACCTCCGCGCTCCCGCCAGGGCAAGCGCGGCCACCGTTCCCGACGTTCTCCAGCGGTGACCCACAGGCCGACATGGCGCGCTTCCGTGCCGCGTACCTGGGCGCAGCGGCGCAGGCGGGCGGTGGCCTGGAAGGCCAGGCCGAGCTGGCGTACGCCGGCATCCGTAAGATGGTGGCGAGCACCAACGACTGCCTGACGGTCTTCACCGACGCGCGCCAGGTGCAGGACCAGGCCGCGCAGCAGACCGCAGACACTCGCATCGGCGGCGTCGGCATACGCATCAAGCACAAGCCCAACGAGCCGATCCTGATCTGGGAGCTGCTCGACGGCGGCTCGGCCGGCAAGGCCGGCATAAAGCCGGGAGACGCCATCGTGAAAGTCGACGGCCGCGAGATGGCCGGCCAGACGCTGGAGCAGATCGCCACTGCCATCCGCGGCCCGGAAGGCAGCAGCGTCAAGCTGACCGTGGAGCGCGCCGACGGCAAGCGTACCCAGGACTTCACGCTCAAGCGCGTGCCGCTCGCCGAGCCACCGATCCAATCCAAGATGCTGCGCGGCGACGTGCTCTACGTGCGGCTGCTGGGCTTCTCTCCCGCCGTCCAGGACCAGCTGCTCGCGACGCTGCGTGACAACGAGGCTAAGAACCCCAAGGGCTGGATCTTCGACCTGCGGACGAACGCGAGCGCGGACTACACTGCGATGACGACGACGCTGTCGCGCTTCCTCAAGGACGGCCCGTTCGGCTACGAGCAAACTCAGGAGGGGCGCCGCGCCGCAATTGGCCCCATCGGGACGCTGCTGCCCAAGCAGCGTCCGTACGCGCTGCTGGTGAGCGATTCGACCTCCTCCGCGGCCGAGGTGTTCGCTGCCGCGGTCCAGCACCACCGCTCAGGCCGTGTCGTGGGGACCAAGACCGCCGGGTGTGCCGGCGTCGGTGGTCGCTTCCAGCTAGCGGATGGCTCGGTCTTGCAGTTCCCGGTCCGGCGCATCGTCGGTCCGGGGGGCGCGCAGCTCAACCGCAGCGGGCTCATCCCCGAGGTCAACGTGGAGGTGTCGCGGACTGAGCTCGCCACAGGCAAGGACCCGCAGCTCGACCGCGCCCTCGCACTCCTCGGTGCCCCGGCGCGGTAGAGCGCTTCGTGGTGGCCTAAAGAGGTCCGTTCGCCCTGAGCTTGTCGAAGGGTGTGGTTCGACAGGGACTCCCCTGAGCCTACCGAAGGACTCACCACGAACGGGGAAGTGAAACGGCCTCCTACTCGCCCGGCAGTGGCGGCAGCGTGACTTCGCCGGAGGGACCGCCGCGCTCGATGCGGTCGTGCAGGCCCTCGCGGTCCGCGGTAAGGCCGATCTCGGCGTGCAGCGTGCCGGGCATGTGCACGGCGTCCAGGATGCCGGTGCCCTGCAGCTCCTCCGGGATGTCGCGCGACATGCGGCCGTCGCTCATGATTAGCGTCTCGTCCGCGATCTCCGAAATGGTCGGGTCGTGGGTGGCCATGATGATCGTCACGTCCTGCTCCTGCACGATGCGCCTGAAGAGCATCATGATCTGGAGGCCGGTCACGCTGTCCAGCGCGCCGGTCGGCTCGTCGGCCACGATCATGCCGGGCTCGTTGGCCAGCGCGCGGGCGATGGCGACGCGCGCCTGCTCGCCACCGGAGAGCTCGAACGGCCGGTGGTGCATGCGCTTGCCCAGCCCCACCATCTCCAGCAGGTCTGTGGCGCGCCGCTGCCGGGCGCGGGCGCCGCGCCCGGAGAGGCGCATGGGCAGCTCCACGTTCTCGAAGGCAGAGAGCACCGGCAGCAGGGCGAACGCCTGGAAGATGAACCCGATCATGTGGCGGCGCAGCTCGGTCAGCTGGCCGTCATTCATGCGGGTGGTCTCTTTGCCCAGGATGAACGTCTTGCCCTTGCTGGGCTTGTCCAGCCCGCTCATGATGTTGATCAGCGTGGTCTTGCCTGACCCAGAGCGACCGCGCAGCGCCACGAGCTTGCCGCGCACGATCTCGCACGACACGTCGCGGCAGGCGTAGACCTCCTCACCCGCCAGGTGGTAGACGCGGCTCACGTTCTCGCACCGCACGATCGTGTCACGCGGTGACGCAGACTCATCAGCGGCAATCGGAGCGGGCAGGACAGGAGTGGCCATTTACTTCTTGCCCCGCTTGAAGGGCCAGAGGCCGCGCTTCTTGGCGCCGGCTGCCTGCTCGTGCTCGTCGGCCTGGATGGTGTCCACCAGGGTAGCGCCGCTGGCGCTGCCGTCCTGGCCGCCCTCCACGCCCTTGACCACGATCTGCCCCTCCACCATCTCGACCCGAACGCGGCGGCCCAGGCCCAGCTTCTCCACGTAGTCGCGCGGGATCTGGATGCGCCCGGCAGAGTCCATCACCACGAACTCGTCGTGACTCTGCGCCACCTGCGCCGCGCCCGCGGCCCCATCCGCGCCGTCAGCGCCTTCGGACGCCTCGCGGCGTACGGTCTCGGTGCTGGTGCGGCCGTCGCGGATGGCTACCACGCGGTCCACCTTGAACGCGATGGCGGGATCGTGCGAGACGATGACGACGGTGGTGCCGTATTCCTTGTTCAGGCGACGGAAGATGCCGTAAATAGTGCCGGCCGTGGCGGTGTCCACCGCGCCCGTCGGCTCGTCGGCTAGGAGCAGCGGCGGCTTGTTGGCCAAGCCGATGGCGATGGCGACGCGCTGCTGCTCGCCACCAGACATCTGGGAGAGTCGGTGGTTCATGCGATGCCCCAGGTTGACCGCCTCCAGCAGCTCCGACGCCCAGGCATTCTGCGTCTTGGCGGAGGCGCCGGCCAGGATCATGGGCACCTTCACGTTCTCCAGCGCGGTGAGGTAGGGGATCAGGTTACGCCCGGCCTGCTGCCAGACGAACCCCACCACCTCGCGCTTGTACATCACCATGTCACGGTCGTCCATCTTGAGCAAGTCGCGGTTGCCCACCGTGACGCGCCCCGCGGACGGCCGGTCCAGCCCGCCCAGGATGTTCAGCAGCGTGGACTTGCCCGAGCCGGAGTTGCCGATGATGGCCATCACCTCGCCACGCCCCACTGTGAGGTCCAGGCCCTGCAGCGCCACCACTTCCAGCTCGGCGATCTTGTAGATCTTGACCAGGTTGTCGCACACGATCAGCGGCTCCCCCAGCTTGGGGAAGGCCAGCCGCATGTGGTCCTGCTGGGCGATCGGCGCCTTGTTGGCAGCACCGTTGGCGGCGCCGTTCGTGGGGGCGACAGCGACGGCGGCGCCGTTCTCCGGCGCGGTCGTCGCTGCCGTTCCGTCCGTGGGGGCTACCGGCGCCTTGGGCTTCCGCTGCAAGAGACCCGCCATTAGCCTGTCTCGTCTCCGAACTTGATGGCTTCGTGGATCTTCATGCGCACCAGCATCCAGATAAAGGCCGGGAACGCGACGACCAGGATGATCCCGAACATGGCATAGATCTTCCCCACGTCGTCCCATGCCGTCATGACGACGAACTTGGGGATGCCGGCGTGCGCCTCGCTCTTGATCTGCAAGAACGGGATGAACAGCGCGCCCGTCGTGATGCCCAGCACCGTGCCCACGGCCATGCCCAGCGCAATCAGGAAGCCCTGCTCGAAGAGGAAGAGCGACACCAGCTGGCGGATGGAGAGCCCCATCGCGCGCAGAATACCCAGCTGCTGCATGCGGCGCTTGGCGGAGAGGAACGAGTAGAGCATGAAGCCCAGCACCGTCAGCAGGGCGGCGATGATGAAGCCGACCGTCAGGATGCCGAAGATACCGGTGCGACCCGGATCGTCGCGCAGCTTCAGCGCAGTGTCGCGCGCGTCCACGAAGCGGCTGACGATGAAGTCGTGCTCGCGCACCTCGTTGATCGTCTGGACCGTGGGAGTGACGCCGTCGGTCCTGGTCCACACGTCGTACGGAGCCTGGCCGATCTGGTCGAAGAGGTAGTCCAGATTCACGATGAAGAAGCGCTCGGTATCGGGCCACAGCGTGGGCCAGTACTCCACCACGCCCGTAATGGCGAAGTCCACTGGGCGCGACTTGACGTTCACCACCAGCGAGTCGCCCACCTTGAGCTTGAACTCGGCCAGGAACTTGCGGTCGACGATGACGCCCTTCTCGTTCTGGCCCAGGTTGTTGAGCAGCACGTTCATGTGCTGGTCGGAGAAGTCCTCGCGCCACCACGCAACCTTAGCGTAGTCGGGCGGGTCCACACCCATGATCTTGACTTCTTGCGGCCGTCCGCGCCCGGTGATGTTGGCGTTGCCCGCGGTGCGGAAGACGCGTGCCGCCCACTTAATCGACTTCACGTCCAGGTGGTCGGAGACGGGCTGGAAGCTCCACGTCTCCGACACCTCATCGAACTGGCCCGACTCGACTAGCAGCAGGTCGCTGCCGGTCTGGTAGTAGACGCGGTCGTTGTAATTGCGGTCCAGCGTCTTGGCGACCGACGCGGCGAAGGTGCCCAGCGACAGCGTGAGGATCAGCAGTAGCACCAGGCGCGTGTATTGGCCGGGCATGCGCCCGATGGTGCGCAGCCCCAGCATGATGGAGATGGGGAACACCCGCCCCCCAATGGCCGAGAGGCCGTTGACCAGGTAGGGGAAGAAACGCAAGAAGACCAGGCCACAGGCGAAGATGAAGATCGCCGGCACCAGCAGCAGCAGCGGGTCCGAAAAGACGTCTCCTGCCTCGCCGAGCGTCAGCACGCTCTGGCGGCCCTGCAGCAGGTAGTAGCCGTAGCCGGCCACGCCCAGGATCAGGAAGTCCAAGAACCAGCGCTGCCAGAACGGGCCGCGCGTATTGCGCGCCACCTCCTGCTTATAGGAGACGATGCTGTGGCGCGCGGCGCCCACCGCCGGCAGCACCATGGCGCCGATGGAGAGCGCGACCGCGCCCACGGCGAATTGCATGGTCTGCGTGGTGATGTGCACCGGCAGCAGCGCGCGGTTGGAGAAGACCAGGAAGGTGTACGTGCGCCCGATGAACTGCGCCACCACCATGCCCAGCAGCGGCCCGACGATCAGCGCGAACGAGCCGAGCAGGACGCCCTCCGTGAGATAGACGCCCACCACCTGCCCCATGCTCGCGCCGCGCGACTTGAGGATGGCGATCTCATTGCGCTGCCGGTCCACGATCATCCCGGCCGAGATGGTGATGTAGTACAGGACGATACAGATGATGGGGGCGGAGAGTACGAACAGCAGGATCTTGAGGAAGAACAGCTTGACGGAATAATCCTGAAGCAGCCCCTCCGGGCTGATCTCCATGCGCACGTTGCCCAGCATGGTGGCGGTGCGCGAGCGCAGCTCGCTGATGCCCTCCAGCACGCGCGGGACGTTGTCCGAGCGGATCGAGTTCACGTCGAAGACCATGAACCAGGCGTACTCGTGTCCGATGCCCTCATACGGCCGCGCCACGTTCTCGAAGAAGCTCTCTTCGGGAACCATGATGGCGTTGTTGAAGTAGTCGAGCTGATAGAACCAGTAGGTGTCTTCCGGGTCCTGGGGGTACCAGCGCCCGGTGATCTTCACGTTCACCGGGGTCAGCGCGCCGTTCTTCTCCCACACCACGGCGATGCGGTCGCCCACCTCCAGGCCGGCCTCGTCCAGCCCAGCGGTCGCCATCACCGCTTCGATCTCGCCGTCGCCGTTCTTGCGCGGCTCGGGCATGCGCCCGTCCAGGATCTTGGCGTGCTTCTCGAAATCGCGGATGTAGGCCAGGAAGCCGTAGCCCGCGAACTCGCGCCCGGTGAGCGACTCCTCGTCGGTGCGTGATAGCAGCGGCAGCGAGTCGGTCTGGCCGTAGGTCACGTACAGCCGGCGCGGGATGCCCATCACCGCCGGGGCATCCTTGGTGATGTAGTCGTTGGCCTTGGCGTAGTCGTCCAGCGTGATCGCCTTGAAGACGCTCCCGCTGACCACTGGTGCAGGGGCGGCGGCGCCACCGGTAGCGCCGCCCGATCCGCCGGAGGCGCCTGAGCTACTGTCACCAGACGACCCGGGTCGCGGCGCGGTCGCGCCCTGCGATGCCAGCGTGTTGCCGCCCTGGGCGGCCGTCGCGTCCTCGAAGTGGCGCAACAGGATAGAGCTCTTAGGCTGCACCTGGTCGGTGGTGGCGGTGAGCTGCCGGCGCAACAGCGCCTCGCTCATGCCCTCTGAGTAGAGCGGGATGGCAGACACCAGGGTGACGGTGATCACCAGGCCGACGACCGACGCCAGTATGAGATTGATGTTGTTGATGATCCGCTTGAGGACCATCAACAGGATGGAGATGCCGCTCATTACGTGCCGGCGAGGATTGCCATGCCCTCATCCAGCCCGCTGACGATCTCCGTCTCCACGTCTGTGGTGATCCCGACCTCGACGTTGCGCGAGCGCTTCACGTTGCCGTCCATGTACTCCACGAAACGTCGCTTGCCCACGGTGCGGATGGCCTGGGTGGGCACCAGCAGCACGCCGTCCTTGCGCTCCACTACGATCTGCACGCGCGCGTTCATACCCAGCTGGGCGCCGGCGCGGGTCCACTCCACCTGGATCTTGGTGTTCTTATCCGCCACCACGCCCTGCTGCGTCACCACCGAGCTGGGCAGCGTAATCACCGATCCGTTGATCGTCTGGCCGGGGAACGCGTCCAGGGAGATCAGGGCGCGCTGGCCGATGGCCAGCTTGGGCATGTCAGCCTCGTTGATCTGCGCGTTGATCAGCATGTTGGCGGGGCTGGAGATGGAGATGACTGGGGTGAACGCCTGCACGTTGTCGCCCGACTTGCCGGTGACCTTGGTGATCTTGCCGTCGAACGGCGCGATGATGCGTGCGTCGTTGAAGTTAGCCTCCAGCTGCTCGAGGTCCAACCTCGCCTTCTCCACGTCCTTGTCCAGCGCCTGCGCGTCGTAGCTCGTCGCCGCCCGGTTGGCGGACAGCTTCTGGCGCTCGACCTCAAGCGTGGCGCGCGCCTTTTCCACGTCCAGCTGCGCCTTCTCGATCTTGGCCTGCTGGTCGCGCAGGTCCAACTCGTTGGGTCCGCGCTGCACCGCCTCCAGCTTGGCCTGCGCTGCCGTCACCGCCGCTTCAGAGCTGGGAATGGCCAGCTTGGCGCTCTCGATGGCCAGCAGCAGCGAGCTGATCTCGTTGCGCAGGGCGTTCACTTCCAGCTCGTTGGGGCCGCGCTGGAGGAACTCCAGCTTGGCCACCGCCAGGTCCAGCGCCACCTTGGCGGTCTGGATATCGAATTGATTGACGATCTTGGTCTTTGCCAGGTCGTTCTCAGCGGCGGACACCGCCTGCTCAGCCAGGCGCACGTCCCAAGGGTTGGCCGCCTGGTTCTGCAGCGACGTCACCTTGTTGCGCGCTTGCTCGAGGTTGATCTGCGCGGTGCGGACGTCGGCCTCGCGCTGGGCGGGCGAGCCCGCCGTGGCGGCGCGAGCCTGATCTATCTTGATCTCGGCCGCCTGCACCGCCAGCTGCGCGTTGGCGATGTCCTCGGCCTTGACCGGAGGCGCGTCGCGCAGCTGGGTCAGCTTCGTCTTGGCCTGCTCCAGCTTCACTTCGGCAGTCTGGATGTCCTCCGGGCGCACTCCGGCGCGCGACCGCTCGTAGGCGATGCGCCGGGTCTCTATGTCCGCTTGCGCCGCCGTGATTGCCTCAGGGGAGGAGCCGGTCAGCTTGTAGGCCAGGTCGGCCTGCTTGGCAGCCAGCTGCGCTTCCTTGGTGGCCAGGTCCACCCGCGCCTTCTCCAGCCCCGCCACCGCCTGGGCTATCCCCGCCTCGGCGGTCTTGACGTCGGCGTCTTGCGGGCCGTGCTGCAGCTTCTCCAGCGCGATGCGCGTCTGGTCCAGGCTGATCTGCGACGTCTGGAACGCCGATGCGTCGTCGGCGGTCTCGTCCAGGACGCCCTTGGCGCGCGCCTTGTCGAGGTTGATCTGCGCGTTTTCGACTGTCGCTTTGGCCTTGGCGATGCGCGTCAGCAGATCGCCGGTCTCTTGCTCGGCCATCACCTGGCCAGCCTTGACCTCCTGCCCGGTCTCCACGAAGATGCCCCGCAGCCGATTGGTGGTCTTGAAGTACAGGTCCGCCTCTTGCGAGGAGATCACCCGGCCGATGACCTTGATGGAGTCCTGCACGGTGCCGCGGCGTACAACTGCTTCTGGCCGTGACTGGCTGGTGCTGGTCTTGGCCGCTACCGTCGGCTCCGCGGCGGGCCCCTGCCCCACCGTGGTGAACGGCACCGCGCAGCCCGCCAGCACTATGGTGCCGGCGGTCAGGAGCGAAGCCACCCGGACAAGCGTCGTCTGTGTCTGCGCCATCCCTCTCACTCTGTCCGTGCGCCGGGGACGCGGACAGACAGTGTCCGTCGCCATGATGCGCACCGCAGAGTTTAGGCCGGTCTCTTTCCGCACGTCAAACCGCTGATAGGATTGACCCAGTACTTTCGCCTTCACCTGGCGTCGGTCTAGCCTTCCACTTGTATGGAATCACCGTGCCTCATACCGGCCGATAAGCTCTCCGAGCGCCTGGCGGCGCTGCCGCGCGAGCCGGGCGTCTACCTCATGAAGGACGCGCAGGGCCGCGTCATCTACGTGGGCAAGGCGGGCGTGCTGCGCACCCGGGTGCGCTCCTACTTCGGGAGCCAAGAGGACCTGGGGCCTAAGGTGCGCGCCATGGTGGCGCGCGTGGCGGACTTCAGCTACATCGTGACGCAGTCTGAGAAAGAGGCACTGCTGCTGGAGAACAACCTTCTCAAAGAGCACCACCCGCGCTACAACGTCAAGCTGCGTGACGACAAGGACTACCTCTACCTCAAGATCGGGCGACCCACCACCTTCCCGCGCGTCTACACCACACGTGCCCGCCAAGTGGCCAGCACGGCCGGCGCCAGCGGCGCTGGAGGTGACGGCGCACGCTACTTTGGCCCGTACACCAACTCGCAGTCATTGCGCGAGACGATCAAACATTTACAGCGGCTGTTTCAGTTCCGGACGTGCGCACTGGACATGGGCAAGGAGTACAAGCGCCCGTGCCTGCTCTTCCACATCAAGCGCTGCTCGGGCCCGTGCATCCGCGCGGTAACGCCGGAGGATTACGACAAGGGCATCCAGGAGCTGATCTGGTTCCTGGAGGGCAAGCATGACCAGGTGGTGGACCAGCTCCAGGCGGACATGGAGCACGCCGCCGAGGAGCTGGAGTTCGAGCGCGCCGCCTCGCTGCGCGACCGTATCGCCTCGGCCCAGAAGGCTGCCGAACAGCAGCGAGTCACCGTGCTGGGGCGCGGCGACCTGGACGCGGTGGCGTTCGCGCAGGAAGACGGCGAGGTGGCGGTGCAGGTCTTTTCGGTGCGCGACGACAAGGTAGTAAACCGCGAGGAGTTCGTGTTGCAAGACGCGGAGGGCGCGCCGCCGGCCGAGATCCTGGCCCAGTTCCTCCAGCAGTTCTACGACCGCGCCACCTACATCCCGCCGTCCATACTGGTGCCCGCGCCGGTGGACCACGCGGACGCGCTGGAAGAGTGGCTCACCGACCGCCGCAGCGCCACAGGGAGCAGTACACCCGATGGAGCTGCCAGCGCTGCAGCCGACGGTACGGCCGGCAGCGGCGCCCCGCGCTCACGGCGCGTGGAGCGTGTGCGGATAGAGGTGCCCCAGCGCGGCGGCAAGAAGCGGCTGATGGACATGGTGAGCCAGAACGCGTCCGAGGCGCTGGAGCGGATGAAGCTCAAGTGGCTTCAGGACGAGCGCAAGACGCGTGGCGCGGTGCGCGAGCTGGGCGAGGCGCTGGCGCTGCCCGACCCGCCGCGGCGCATCGAGTGCTACGACATCTCCCACATCCAGGGCACCAGCACCGTGGCGTCGATGGTGGTGTTCGAGGACGGGCGCCCGGCGCGCCAGGCGTACCGCCGCTTCCGCATCAAGGCCGGCGACCAGAACGACGACTTCGCTTCGATGTACGAGGTCATCAGCCGGCGCTTCAAGCGCGCGGCGGCTGCGTCGCAGCCAGCAACTGGCGCGGAAGACGAAGAGCCGGCCCCGACCGCAGGCGAGCTTCAGGCGGCGGCCCGCTCGTCGACCGACGCCCGCCGCGCCGAGCAGTCGGGTGAGGTCCCCGACGACGCTGGCGAATCGGGCTTGATGGCGACCGAAGAGGCGAGCGACGAGGTGGCCGGCGCGCCCGGTGACCGTGGTGGGTGGGGCATTCTGCCCGACCTAGTCATCATCGACGGCGGCAAGGGGCAGCTGGGCGCCGCGCTGGAGGCAATGCGCGACGTGGCCGCCCCCGCGGTCCCTACGGTGGGGCTGGCTAAGGAGCGCGAGGAGCTGTTCCGCCCCGGCTACTCAGACCCGCTGCTGCTGCCGCGCACGTCGCAGGCGCTCTACCTGGTGCAGCGCGTGCGCGACGAAGCGCACCGTTTTGCGGTGACGTATCACCAGCTGGTGCGCAAGAAGCGCATGGTCGGCTCGCGCCTGGACACGGTGCAAGGCATAGGCCCAAAGCGCAAGAAGGCGCTCGTGCGCCAGTTCGGCTCGGTCTCCGGCATCAAGGCCGCCTCCGACGAAGACCTGCTGGCGGTCCCCGGCATCACCCAGGAGATCCTGGACAGGCTGCGCGAGCAGCTATAGCCGCTCCGGCCGCGCAGAAGTAGTCGCAGAGATCGTTGACTGGACACGCCTCGCACAGTGGCTCTCGCGGGCGGCAGATGTCACGCGCGTGCCGCACCAGATTGACGTGCAGGGCATAGACGCGGTCCTCTGGCACGGTGTCCTGCAGCCCCACTTGCACCTGCTCAGCGCGGGCGCTGCCTGACACGAGTCCCAGCCGTGCCGCGACCCGCGCGATGCCCGTGTTCACCGGCATCGCGGGGCGGTCAAGACCGAAGAGCAGCACGCACGCGGCGGTGGTCTGCCCGACTCCTGGCAGGCGACACAGCCACGCCATCGCCGCGTCCACGGGTAAGCCGGCCAGGAAGCGCAGGTCGATCTCTCCACGCGCCTCGCTGATGCCCTCCAGCATCGCCTTGATGCGGGGCGCCTTCTGGTTCGCCAGGCCCGCCGCCCTTATGGCAGCGGCGATCTCCGGCGGTTCCGCCCCCGCGACGCCATCCCAGGTAGGGAACCGCTCGCGCAGCGTCTCAAGTGCCCGGTCGCTGTTCGGCCCCGACGTGTGCTGGCTCAGCACCGTCGCGACCAGCTCCTCCACCGGGTCCACGGTTAGCCGCTTGGCGCGGTCGCCGAACGCCTCGCGCAGCCGGAGGTCGATCTCCGGCACGTCTGCCCAGGTGGCCACAGTGTCAAACAGTACCTTCTCGCGTGAGTGTGCGACGTGCGGGAGGATGCCGGTTCATGCCAGGACTGCAGACGGAACCTCTGGAATTTGCGACCCACGAGAGGAGCGGAACGACAGGCCCAAGTCGAGCCGCGCGGTGGTAGGCTTGCCCGTGGTGGATGAACCGGTCCCAATCCTCGGGTGGGCGCTGCGCCAGACAGATGGAGCGCCGTGCGCACGGTGCGGCGCGATGACGCGGTGGCAGTACCGGCTGGAGCGGCGCGTGCCATGGGGCTGGAGCGAGGTGATAGGGGAACGGCGATGCGTCGCCTGCTGGTCGGCGCACTCGAGTGACGACACCGCAGCGCGCACCACAGCGCCGGCAGCGTGAAGTCCACCAGCCGCTTGGCCTACAGGTTTGATGAGTTGGTCAACGTCCTGGATCAGGAGGGGGCGGCGTCTCGCTCGCCGGCCGTCTGACCTTCCAGCGGGGGCCGCTTGTTCCAGATGGCGCGCGCGGCGATCAGGAAGGGAACCCCGCACAAAGCCACCAGTAGTCCGGCGAGGAGTAAGCCCAGCAGGAGAAGCAGGACCCATGCAAGGACGGGTGCGGTGACGGACATGAAGAAGAGGCCCCCCGCCAGTCCGCTGGGTGGCAGTGGCACTGGGGAACCTTCCAGAGCCAGCCGGTAGAGCGGCGAAAGGGCGATCCACGCGCCCACCACCGTCACCACTCACACCACCGAGAGCGCCGCCACCAGTGCCTTGGTTCGCCAGTCGCGCCTTCGCTCGCAATCAAGGCGCACTGGGAGCATGGCGGTCAGTGCGGCGCGCAGACGCTTCATTCGGGCGCTGTCCTCACGGCGATGATATGTCCGCCAAAGCGTCTTGCCCACCGGGTCTACTGGTAGTCGCTGAAAAGTTTGGAAGTGGCGGGGGTGATCGGGTGAACATGACGCACCGTCCACGACACTGCACGACCAGCAGACCGCATTAGGGGCCTTGACCCACCTGGGTACCCGTCCACCACGTAGGTGTCCACCGTGCGCGGGGCGGCCGGGCGCGCGGCGTACTGCTCCAGCGGTGCCCACGGGGAGCCCGCCCGCATCCGGCGCAGCGGATCCCGCATGGCGTCCACGTAGGCCGCGGCAGTGTGGGGGGGCAGATCGCGCCAGCCTGGTGCAGGGGCGTTAGTGGCCCGCCCCGAACAGGGCCGACGGGGCGATTTTTGTGACCCTTTGTGACTATTTGTGATCCAAGCCACGTCCTAGCGTGTACCACGCCAAGAGTTGTTGTTTTCCGGCCGTGGGAGCCGGTGGGTGGAGTGGAGTCGGTTGTGAAGGTGCGACGTGCGTTGGTGGGGGAGCGGATGAGTGCGCCGACGTGCGGCTGATGGTGAGCGTGCTTGTTGTAGCCCTTTGTAGTCGCTGCTACACGGTGGCGTGAAACGTGGCCGGATGTGGCGGAGCCGCAGTCAGGCGCCAAGCCGGGTCTGAATTGAGAGTCCCTCTCTAGATATAGACGTTTGGGGAGGGCGAAACCGGCAGGTGGGTACCTAGGCGAAGGCGGCAACGGCACTGCGTGGGGGGCAGAACTCAGAGCCCGCTACTGCCGGTTGTGCGGTGACGCGGTGGTGAATAAGTGCCCCCACTGCAAGGAACCAGTGGCAGGCGCTCGCTACGAGCCGGAGATCGGCGAAGTCATGCCGATGGACCTGGCGCGCTACTGCTCAGGGTGCAGTAAGCCTTACCCTTGGACAGCTCGCACGCTGCGTGCTGCACGCGAACTGGTGGAGGAGCAGGAAGCTCTGACGGACGGGGAACGGCGCCAACTAGCGGATAGCATCGAGAACGTGACGCGCGACACCCCGTTCACCGCAGCGTCTGCCTTCCGCATCAAGCGACTAGCACGGAAAGCAGGCGGGCCCGTGTTGGAGAGCCTGCGAGAACTGTTGGTCAACGTCGTCAGCGAGTCCGTGAAGCAGGCGCTACTCCCCCGCCCATAATTTGATCGGTCGCTCTGGTCGCCGGTGAACTGGAGCCGTCCTACGCCAGCTGCTCTGATGGTGGTGGACCTCCGGACTCGCCCGGCGGAGCGGGATGGTCGGTTGCTGCGCTCACGCCATGCCGCGCGGGGCGGAATCCGGCTGGACGGCACCCAAGGGTGCGCGGGGCTGGAGTTGCTAGAGGCGTGGTATTCTCGGGGCGGTGGGGATAATGTCACCGGGGAAGACGCCGCGGACGCTGCCGGAACAGGCACCGATGCGCGCTGATTCGGCCGGTTATCCCGCCGATTATCCCGCGGGGCGGAAAACCGCCGACGTGTGAGATCCTGGTAGCCTAACTACCAGATAAGCAAGGGCCTATAGCTCAGCGGTAGAGCAGCTCCCTCATAAATATCCAGGGAGGCCAAAACCGCCCCTGGAAAACGGCTCCCCAACCTGGAGCGAGTATCCCCGAGTACCACACCGTACCCCGCTGCACCGCTCAGTTCCCCCACCGTTCCCCCGCCAGTTCCCCCGTTCTCGGGTGCTCCGGTGACCCCGCACGATCCCACCTGTCGCCTGGACCTCACCGACCGCCGCGCCGGCGGCCCTGGAGATGGCATTGCTGGCCGAAGCTGACGGCCCCCTCAGCCGCAAGATCGAGGAGGTGTAGGAGGCCACCGTCCCGCCGCGGCCCCACGCGCTGGCGGCGCTGGCGCCTACGCGATGAGGCCGCGCCGCCGCCCGATCGCGATGGCCTCCGCTAGATCGGCGGCACCCAGGCCACGGGCGGCGCTGTCCAGCGTGGCGTCCACCTCCTCGGCGCTCATTCCCAGCACGTCGGCAAAGTAGCCCGCCAGCTGCGCCCGACTGTAGCCTCGCGAGAGGAGCAACAAGAACAGCAGCTCACGCGGACGCAGGCGATCGACCTGGCCGCCCGGTTCCGGCAGCTCGTGCGCGGCTTTGGGTATGCGGTCGTTCGGCATCGGGGAATGGGCGTAGCAAGGTGGGTGCCTCCCAACGCGGCCCTCGTGACCTGTCACCCAACGCTCACGACAATGGTTTTGCTACTGTTTCGGAACTGCTTGACCACGCCCTCGTTTGATACTTACGGGATGACTGCGGAAGGCACACAACAGGCTAACAGCCCTGTCACGGTCCGTACTGCCGTCGCGTGCGGTGCCCCAGTCGTGCGGCCTGACTGGTGGCTGCATGGTGGGGTGGCCTTCTGGTACCGCATCGGCCATGGGCACACGCGGATCCTCTACGCGGCGGATGAAGACGCAGCCCGAGAGGCAATCCTGGCTCATCACCCGTGGGCGCGGGGGCAGCGCGTGGAGATCCTGCCCGTGCGGCGGTGACCCGGCCCGGGGACCGGAAGACCAGGCACACCGAGCGCACCGAGTGCGTCGGCACCAGACCCGGCGCGCCCCAGGGGCGTGGCGACGTCCACCTGCTCAGGCCCGTGGCACGCGGCGTGCATCAACAGCTCTTCTGCCCGTGCCCCGACTCTGGCGGCACGGTCCATCGTGGACGTCACCACGCAATAGCACAGGAACCCGTTCGGGAGGGTCACCATGCCACGCAGGGAACGAGCAGAACAGCAGGACCGGCTAACCGGCCACGTGTTGATGGTCACCGCGGATGCGACGCTGGCTGGGGCAGTCGCCTCGGAGCTGGCCAGAGTTGGGCTGGCGGTGGGGCACGCCAGGAACGGGCGTGAGGCGCTGCACCGGCTGGCGGCCGAGCGGCCGGCGGTGGTGCTGGACCTGGAGGTGCCCGGCGTCTCGGGGTACCGCCTGCTGCGCGTGCTCGGCAGCGACGGCGGGACCGAGGCGGTGCCGGTGGTGGTGGTATCGGACGAGAGCTTCCAGGTGGTCCGCGAGG
>CADCTC010000180.1 GCA_902805635.1 uncultured Chloroflexota bacterium | reverse complement strand
TGACGCCGCGCAGCTGCAGAAGGAAACCGGCCTACCCGGTGCGATGCTGGAAGAGCATCTGCGCCGACTGGAGCGCCGCGAACTTGTGCAGCGGCTGCGCGGCGACACCGGGGCGCCGTCGTACTGTCTCACTGGATCCGGGGAAGCACAGGCGAAGGCGCTCGCCGACACGACTGGGTAGCCGGAATCGCCGATTCGTGGAAGTGGGCTGGCTGTCAAGGGCGCCCAGCGGCGGCCCTGCCGAGCGAAAGCAGGGCCGCCGCCTCACAGGTGGGTGACGCCGGGTGGACAGGCCGGCGGGGCTGGGGTGTCTAGCGGAACAGGGCGGCGAGCGCCAGTTGTTCGCCGTCTAGCACGTCACCGAGGCCCAACAGCGCCGCCTCCAGGGCCTCTTCTTCCTGGACGGCTTCCTCCTGGTGCAGCCTGACGCGCGCCGCGCCGGCCGGGAGGAGGAGCGCACGCAGGCGGCCCGCCGCTGCGCTGTCCTCCTTTGCGCGTTGTCGCTCCCGTTGTCGGTCCAGTCGCGCCACCCGCTGCGCCTCCTGCTGCGCCGCGGCCTCCCGCAGCGGCACCATGTGGGCCTCGTAGGCCGGGGCCAGGTCCCCCCACGGCACCAGCGGCGGCGGCGCCAGCGCGAACGAGGCGCAGACCCGCGCGCTCTTCTCCCACAGGCGACGACGGAAGGCGGCAACGTCCGCCGGTTCTGGGAGCGGGAACGGGTCCGTCGCGACGAACCGCCAGGGTTCATTGACGGATGCGGCCCACTCGTGGGCATGCCAGACATAGGCCGCCCGCAGCGCGCGCAGGGCCGCGGGTGTGTAGTCCGCAGGGTTGGGACGCAACCCCAACTCCCCCCAGTGCCGCAACATCCGGCGGCCCTGCTCAACCTGTTGGCGATCCAGCGGAGACGTGCCGGCGAGCCAGCGGCGCAGCTGCTGGCGGTGCGTCAACTGGGGAGCACGGCGGGACGGGTAGCCGGAGCCGCGGCGCAATGGCCGCAGCGTGGAAGGC
Source organism: uncultured Chloroflexota bacterium (assembly GCA_902805635.1). GTDB lineage: Bacteria > Chloroflexota > UBA11872 > UBA12225 > UBA12225 > CADCTC01. Next base: position 7,494 of record CADCTC010000180.1, on the reverse strand, counting down.
GGCATCAGTTCCGTCCTTCCCGCGCCGCCCACCGTTGGACGTGTTGCACCACGGTATCCCACGCCGCCGGCGTCGCGGGTGCTGGGCAGCGGGTGCACCAGCCGAACCACACCTCGCCCGGCTCGATGGGCGTGTGGAACAGCACGGCATCGAAGCCGCCGCCGGCGAGCGCCCGGCGGGCGGCGGTGTCCTCGCCGGTAACCATCGCGAGGTTGACGACGCCTAGCCCATCCGGTCGTGTCCAGATGAACTCGCCGACGTGGCCGCAGACGACGCAGCGCACGCCGGCCTCGCACCAGAAGCGCCGCCACACCTTGGGGTAGTGCTGGCGCCAGCGGCGCATCCGGTCGCAGAGTTGCAGCAGTTCCGGTGCGGTGGCGTGTTCGAAGTGCAGCGTGGTAGGGAACGCAGGAGATGTAAGAGGGGCCATCGGTTAGGCTCCCGGCGCTTCCGGCCCGGCACTGTCCATCGCGCGCCGCTGGGCGGCGGCGATGGCGTCCGCGAGGCGCGACACGTCTTCCGGGTCGCTGGCGTCCATGTGCTCCACGTGGATACTGATGGGTGCGTGCACCTCCACCGGCGCGGAGAACAACCCCATCGCGAGCGGCAGCACGTCGCTGAAGTCCAGGGTAGGACCAGGCGATGCCCCGGCGGGCAGCCGCGCGGTGGGCTCCCAGATGCCTAGCCGCTCCTTCGCGGCCGCGGCGGCGTCGCCGAAATAGCCGCTCAGGCCAGGTACGTTTGCAAGGGCGACGATGAACTGATCCATCATCGTGCTCATGCGCCCCAGCTGCGCCGCCAGCGTGGTCTTCACACCGTCGATGGCCGCGCCGATGGTGCTGCCGACGGTCGTAACGGCCGCGTGAATGCCGGCGATGGTGGCCGGCAGTCCCTCCACGCCGTCGATGAACTTGCGGAAGTTGTCAGCGGCGCCCTGGCCGAATACCTCCCCGATGCGCAGCGTGATGGACGACTCCAGCGCCTTGAGGAAGGGGATGTCGTGGATCTTGGCGAGGTTCGTGGCGGTCTGAAGCACCGTGCCCAGCTCGGTGCCCGCCGTGTTGAGCGTCCCGGCAATGCTGGTGCCGAGCGTGCGCCAGAGCTCTTTCAGCTGCGGCAGGTTGCTCGTAATCAGGCCGCCGAAGCGGTCCAGTTCCAGCCCAAGGCCCGCCAGGATGGGCTTACCTGCCTCGATAGCGATGGAGTCCAGCAAGTCCTTAAAGGTGCTGAAGCGGCCCTCGGTAGTGGCGGCTCGCTTCTCCACCAGTCCCATCGTGAAGCCGTTCTCGGCCAGCACGGTATTCAGTGCCTTCAGCCCTGGCACCCCCTGCTTGGTCAGCCGCTCAATGGGGTCCGTGTCAATCTCGAACCGCTTCCTGAGACTGGTGAGGTCGCCGCCGGCGAACTCGCGCAGTGCCGTGCCTGCGCCGGCCAGCCCCTGCGCCGGATCCAGTTCCGCCAGGATGAGGGCCGTGTTGAGCAGCTCGTCAATGGGCGCCTTCGTGCTCTTCATGATGGGGATGAGGCCCGTCACGGCCTGCCCCAACTCTGAGAAGCCCCGCGGCGTCTCGTCGGCCCGCTTGCGGATGAATGCCAGCATGTCGCCCGCAGCCTGGCTGCTGCCCAGCATGGCCTCAAAGCGTGCCGTGAGCCCTTCCAGCTCGTTGGCGAGGCCCACGCCCATGGCCTTCTTCACGACATCGGCAGCGCCGCCCAAACGTCCAGGCCGAGTGCGGCGGCGCTGAAGCCCACGGCAGACGAGGCGGCGCCGCTCAGGAAGGAGCGTGAGGCACTGGTAACGCTGTGGCTAACTGAGTTGAGGCCCCGTAGGGCGCCGGTGATGTCGGCGCCAACGACGACTTGGAGTGTTGCTGCTGTGGCCATGCTGGTGCTTTCTGGTGCCTAGTTACTGCGCCGCTGCCGGCGCGGCCTTGACGGCGAACTCGCGCAGGAGCGCGGCGCCGGCGTCGATGGCCGCGACGTTCGCCTCATGGCTACCGTCATGCGACGGCAGCGTATGGGCGCCGCTGGTGAGCCCGTGGCGGGTGGCCAGGGTACGCGATGCCGTGCGCAGCTTGGCGTCGGCCGCGGCGCTGCGGGCGCGATATTCGTGATCGTCCATCGGGTTGTCCTCTTTCTTGGCGCGGGATGCGTGCGGCGCTTTCTCGTCTGCGTCTGGTGCGGTGGCAGCGGCGACGGCCTCCAGGAGGTCGGCCACGGCACGCCGCTGGAAGAGCTGCGCTACCTGGGCGTCCTTGGACCTGGCGCCCTGGAGCGCCGCCAACTGGTCGGCCAGGCCGAAGCGGTCGGCCAACGCGGTGGCGGCGGCGGTGATGCGCAGCTGTGCTTCCTGGGTTGCTATTGCGAGTGAGGCGGGATGCATTGGTGATGTCCTTTCCTTAGCCGTGCCACAGGCCACGCACACGCTCGGCGGTGGCGCGCTGTGCCTGGTGGGCGTTCGTCTCGGTGCGCTCCACGAGTAGCCGGCGCCGCATCTCGGGCCACTGCTGCGTGAACTCAGCGTCCGAGCCGCCCGCGCTGATGAATGCCAGCCGTCGTACCTGCCGCTCGCGCTCCAATTCGGCGGCGCCCGCCTCCTGTACCCGGCGCTCCGAATCTGCGATCGCCTGCTGCTGGGCCGCGCGGGTGGCCTCTTCGCGCTCTCGCTGCCGCGCGGCAGCGGCCTGTATGCCGGGGTCGGCTTCGAGCCGGCGCTGCACCACCTGGTCACGGAAGGCGCGCGCCGCTGTTTGGGTCTGCTCTGCGGTGTGGTCGGGGTGCTGGCGGAAGTAGTCCCAGCGGAACGTCTCCACCTCCTGGTCGATAGTGGTCTGTGTGGTCTGGGGACTCTGGTTCGCTGTGGTCATGCCTAGACTCCTTGTGTGCGGTGTTGTGCTGCGTGGATGAGGGCGCTGCGGTGCATCGCTGCGGCGTCGCGCGGAATGGGGTCGGGCTCGTCGTCGGCGGTGCGCCGCTGCGCCGCGCGGGTCTGCCAGTCGAGGTGCTCGCAGTACCAACCTCTAAACCAAGCGATCATGGCGACGGCCAGCGCCAGGTCGTCGTGCACGCCGCTGCGCCACACGTCGAAGGTCTCGTTGGCCGCGGCCGTCACCCGCACCTTCATGGCGGCGAGTTCGCGCGCCAGCGTGGCGGCCTCGGGCAGCGCGGCCGCCACGCGCAGGCGCCGCGCCTGGAGGGCCACCTGCGTGGCGCCGATCAGTTCGCGCTTGGCGACGTGCAGCCCCTGCGCGATGCCGCCCGTGACGCCGCCGCCGCCGGTGATGGTGATGGCCACCACCGGCAGCCCGGCGGCGACCAGCGCGTCGGTGACGGCGCGGCCCACGCCCGTGGCGTCCACCAGCAGCGCGCACCGGCCGCCGCCGAGCGGTGGCGTCTCGTACAGGCGCAGGACGTGGTCAGTGACCGCGACGTAGGACGTGCCCAGGGGCAGCCGCTCCAGGTGGCGCACCGCCAGCGGCGGGTCATCGGGTCTCCCGTAGCGCCCGGCCCAGCGCCGCGCCTCCTCCACCTGCCAGGGCGTCAGGTCGGCGGGCGAGTGCCAGCCGTGCGCCGCCAGATTGAGGCGGGGTGCTGCCTCCGGGGAGACCCAGACGGCTTCCTCCGCCAGCGCGATGGCCGTGTAGTCGTTGGCCTGGCCCAGATCGACGCCCAGGTAGAAGTCGTACATCACGCAGCCTCCCTTGCCGGTGCCGCCGTCGCCGCCAGCGCCGCAGCCGGACCGAAGAGCGGGCGCACGTCGCCGGTGACGGCGGCCGCGATGTCCTCGGACGAGAACACCTGGTCGGTCGTGTCCTCGAAGCTGCACTCGTACTCCTGCCGGTACCAGCGCGTCGGCAGCGCGCGGCGCTCCTCGGCCAGGAACTCACTGCTGATGCGCGGGCACTCGGCGGCGGGCACGCGGTACCGCTCCCACGCGGGGCCGCCGTGCTCCCACGTCTCGAAGAAGTGGCCCCGGCGGCCGAACGGCGTGCTCATCAGGATCAGCCGGCCGCCGCTCACGCCCAGCATGGGGCGGGTGGCGAAGTACAGGGCGTCGTCCGCCCGCGCCGCCTCGTCCTCGATGATGAGGGTGACGTTGGAGTAGCCGCGGATCGTGTCCTCCGCGCCGGGCAGGCTCACCAGCCGCGAGCCGTTCGCCAGCGTCAGCCAGGAGGTCGTCTCGCTCTCGGCCGGGACCGGCCGGCCGGCGGCCCGGTAGAGGTGCTGGCACTTCTTGAACAGCTCCTGCGACTGGCGCTCGGACGGCGACACCACCAGCACCAGGCTGCCGGGCGCGTACAGCACCGTGTGCATCGCCAGCGCCGCCGCCGTGGTGCTCTTGCCGCCCTGCCGGGTGACGTTCAGCAGCACCCGCGGCGCCGTCGAGCGCAGCAGCCGCGCTTGCCACGCATCGGGCTCCGTGTCCAGCGCGCGACGCACGAACACCACCGGGTCGAGCGCGGCGGCGAGGTCGGTGGCGAGCATCACCACCGTACCTCAACGGCAGGCGTGTAGCGTTGTTCTGGGGGAACAGCCACGGACTCGCCACCGCAGGCACTCGCGGTTGTCATCGTGGTGGTTGGCGCGGTCATCGCCGGTTTCGCCGTGCGCCGCGGCGCACGAGGGCTGGAGCAGGCAGGAGAGGACCGTGAGACGGCAACCGCCACCGCGGCCATGTCCTGGGTGCTGATCGTGACTGCGGTGATCGTCTTCGGCATGCTCACCTTCGGCCTCATGCGCCTGCTGCGCTAGCACTACGCATTTCTGGACTCCAGAGTCACCAGGGCGCCAGCCACCGCCGCGCGGGCGTCTGGGTAGGGCTGCAGCGTTGACAGCAGCACACCGCGCACCTGGTGCCATTCTGGACTCACCAGGACGTTGACCACGGGCCGCTCGTCCAGTTCGCCCATTAGCTTCCCGAGTAGTTCCAGACAGCCGCGCGCCTCGCGGATGGCGGCAAGCGCGGCCATGAGCTGCCCCGTTCCCTCGGCCGTGTCGAGGATGCCGAGCGCCCGCGCCTGGAGGGTGCGCACCTGGGCCAGCAGCGTGTCGGCGTTGGCGACTTCGGCCGCCTCCTGCGCCTTGACCAGCGTGGCGGGCAGACACTCGTCCTTGTGGCGGTAGAGCGCCATGTGTCCCAGCGGCCGGCCGGATTGCGTGACATAGCGTGATGCCACGGCGCGCACGGGCTCGTCCGCCACCAGCGCGGCGTCGATGGCCGCGCGGGCCGGGTGCCGGCACACCGTGCAGGTCATGGCCATCACTTCGCCCCCGCCGCGGCGTTATCGAGGGCATGCGCTCGCTGCTGCTCTTCACCTTCGTCACCATCGCCCTCATGGTCGGCTACGGGTTGATCGTCCTGCGCCCCGCCTAACCGGGCCTCCGCGGCCCGCCCCTTGCGAGGTGCACCGGGCATGGAGGCGTTCATCCTCGGGGCCAGCCTGCTGTTGGCTGGCATCACCATTGGTGCGATGCGGGAGGAGGCCGGCCGTGGCACCCCGTCCTGGCCGCCGCCCGACGCCAGGGCCGCGATCTGGCCCGGAAGCCAGACAATGGCGCCACGCTGAGGCAGCGGCGCCTCGTGCCGGGTCGCCGCCAGATGCCCGACGTGGTGGCAGCCGCCCAAGCTGCGGAAGGCGCCGCAGCTGCACAGCCACTTGCCTGCCTCAACCACGACGCGGAAGTAGCGGCCCGCCTCGCTCGGCACGTCACTCGTGGCCAGCACCAGCGGCACGCCGGTGGCGTCTACCGTCTCGAGCACATCCACCACGATGGGCACCTTGCGGTAGCCCCAACCATCCGCGCGGCGGGCCCGGGCGGCGGCGTTGCGCCGCTGCTGCGCCTCCCGCTTCACCTGGGCGTGCGTCTGTGTGTCCACTACCTGACCTCCATGAGCTGTTGCCAGTTGTCGGGCACCACGGTGTCAGCTTCGATGGCGACCGGATACACCGTCCTGCGCGGCCACCGCCGCGCTGCTCTCCACTCGGCCGACTCCTGGCCCTTGCCGTAGACCGTCACGTCGTCGGCACAGAGGTACAGCAAATCGTCACGCTGCGCCTGCATGGTGGCCTTGAGCTCGTCGCTCAGCCCGTTCGCGGCGCGGTAGCCCAACGTGCCGGCAGGGGTCTGCCAGTACGTGACGCCGGCCCGGTAGACGGCCAGGTAGAGGCGGCGAGGGGTCACAATTCGCCCTCCTCCGGCGCACCGGGCCAGATTGTTTCGGCCGTACCTACGGTAGTAGTTCCGGCCGCATGAATAGAGGAAGGCACCGCCGTCGGGTGATTGCTTTCGGCCGGAACCCCTGTAGTTCCGGCCGCATCATTCCGCCAGTAGCGGTACGGGTTGCCCTTCTTGCCCGCGCCAGCACGGTGGAGCGCACCCTCGCGGACCAGTGCCTGGACGACCTCCTGTGCCACCGTGCGCTTGACGCCCTCGGCATCCTCGAGCAGGGTGTCGAACACCTTGGCGCCCTGCTCACTTACGGGCGCCGCCTCCAGGAGGGCCGCGCGGGCCTCCTTCGTGGCGAGTGCGGACTCGTCGCCGTGCGCCACGTAGCCCGCTGGCGTGAGCTCGATAACCAGTGAGTCGGGTGTCTCATCGAACCGGGAGAGGGCGTGGATGACGCGCACGCTGGGACGTTGGTTGCCTTCCCCCCTACGCAGAGAGAGGACGATATCCACAGCGCCCGAAAAGGCCGAGCTCCCCCGCGCCGACTCGCCGACTTCGCCGCCACCCTTGCGCTCGTGCCGCGTGAGCCACACGGCAATGCCCTTGGCGGCGGCGTCCTGGAGAGGCTCCACCGCTTGGAGGGCATCGCCGGCGTTGTTCTCGCCGTCGCCGCGCAGTCCCGCAAACTGGGGCAGCGTGTCCACAATCAGGAGGCGATACCCCCGCCGCAGGCACTCGGCGGTCGCCGCTTCCACGACGGCGGGCCACTCGTGTCCCTTGGTGGCGTACCAGTGCAGGATGAGCAGGTCATCACGTTCCAGCAGGTTGGCGCGCCGCAGCGTCTCCCGGAAGGACTGGGGCGACTGCTCGGTCAGGTAGACGGCCCCCGTCTGCTGTGTGGGGTAGCCCAGGAAGTCATCCCCCTCGAGCACGGCGGCGATCATGCCCGCCGTCAGCGTCGTCTTGCCCGACGCCTTGGCCTTGCCGTCGCACTCAGTGACACAGCCAACGGCCGCCCAGGGCATGGCCACCCACTCGACAGACTCGGGCGTCTCGGCGGCGAGTTCACGAGCCGTCCGAAAGGTGAGAATAGATTCGGCCGGAACTACTACGGTAGGTACGGCCGCAGGAAAGACGGGGGCCACGGCCACTAATTCGCCCAGCCGCCGCTCGGTGCCGCCGCCGTTGAGCCACTCGCTCACGTCGCCCTTCCCGGACAGGCCGGGCAGCTCCACCACCTTGACGCTGGCCGCTTTCCCGGCGAGTGAGCGGGCCGCCGAGGCGGCGTGCTTGCGGCCCGGTTCGTCGTTGTCCGGCAGAATGGCC
>CADCTC010000179.1 GCA_902805635.1 uncultured Chloroflexota bacterium | reverse complement strand
GGGGCCGCTGACGGTATTGGAGATCGCCAAGGTAGTGAGGCAGGTGGGCCAGTACCCCATCCACGCGGCGCTGCGCCGGCTTGAGCAGCGGGCACTGGTGCGCACCACCGGCACGCGCTCCGAGACTAAGGATGCGTCGGCGCGAGGCACCGTCTCCGTCTGGGAAGCAACGCCGACCACATCACCAGATCAGCCCTCATCAGAACCGTCCCCACGGGCACCCCGCTGCAGGATCGCGGCGCCGCCACGGTCGCGGGCCGTGTGATAGTGCGCTCAGTTGCGCCCGGTGGTGAGCGCCACGAACGTGGCGTTCGCCGCGGCGAACGCCACGAGGATGTCATCCGCGTGCCCCCGGCAGATCCTGACGAGGGCGTGCTCCACTTCCGTGAGCGGACGATCCCGCTCGGCTTCAGCCAGCGCCGCCGCCACCTCCCGCAAATCGCGCGCCTGGAGGGCGATGCGCTCCGTCGTGGCGTACAGCTGCTCCAGCGTCTCGCGGCGGCTCGTCTTCCCCCGCGTGGCCTCAGCCCCACCACCGTCGTCCGACACGCCGGCAGCATATCCGCTCGGCGCACCCTCTGTCTGTCGGCAGCCGTACCGAACGGCTCTCGTGTCAGTGGCGCCGCGCGGCAGGGAGTGAGGTAGGGTCATGCTCCCTGCCCCGAATACGCCCGACCGTCCGCCTCTCACGCTCCTGGTAGGCAGGGGTGCCCGCTCCCTGCCCCGGCGGCGCCTAAGCGTAGAGGGCCATGCTGATCGAGCGCGAGCAGTTGGGCGGCTTCATGACCATGCTGCCGCTGCCCGAGGGCGTGACGGTATACGAGTGGGGTTAGCCTGGCGTCCCGCCGGTCAGCAGAGGTGGTAGGCTCACCCAGACGCTCAGTTCCAGGGAGGTTCGCGCGATGGCGGCACGGGAGAAGGCGAAGGCGCCGGAGCAGCCGCCGCGCGCGGCGGCGACCGGGCTGACGGGCGGCAACCGCCTGCTGGCGGCGCTGGCGCCGGACGACTTCAATGCGCTGCGGCTGACCGAGGTGCGCCTGCCCAAGGGCAAGCTACTGGTGCAGCCGGGGGAGGAGGTCAAGTACGGCTACTTCCCGCTCGACGGGGTGCTCTCGCTGCTGATGGTGCTGGAGGACGGGACCCCGGTGGAGGTGGCCAACGTGGGCAGCGAGGGCTTTGTGGACACCGCGTCGCTCCTCTCCATCGACGCGAGTCCCTACCGCGTGGAGCCCCAGACGGACGTTGTGGCGCTGCGAATCGGCGTGAAGGACCTGCGCCAGGCGTTCCGCGAGCGCGCCGGGGTGCGCGACCTGCTACTGCGCTTCGCGGGGGTGGTGCTAGGCTGCGCCGGCCGCTCGCTGGCGTGCAAGGTGTCGCACACGGTGGAGCAACGGATGGCCAAGTGGCTGCTGATGGCGCGCGACCGCATCGCGGGGGACGAGCTGCCCTTCACGCACGAGACGCTGAGCGACATGCTCGGCGTGCGCCGTGCCACGGTCTCGGAGGCGGCGGAGGGGCTCAAGGGCCGGGGCCTGATCGACTACCACCGCGGCAGGATCGTGATCACCGACCGCGCCGGGCTGGAGGACGCGGCGTGCGAGGACTACGACGCCTTCCGCCACGAGTACGAGCGCCTGCTCGGCCCTATCCCTGCGCCGGCGCACCTCACCAGTCGCCAGGACATCGACCGCACCTGAGGCTGGGCTATGCCGCTACGCAGGTGGGTCACCCTGCCCACTGCTCACCAGAACCACCACCAGCGACGCCGCGGCGGCTCGCTGTGCTCCACCCGCTGCACATCAAAACGCTCCTGCACGCACCGATCGCACAACAGCGCGTCAGGGAGGTCCGACCACCCGCCGCGGGTGTACCGCTGGCCCTGGTGCAGCGGCAGGCCCTGGCCGCCGCAGCGCGGGCAGGCGCGCCCCTCCTCGTTCAGCCGGATCTGCCAGCCGTCAATCGGCATACCATCTTGACTCACCAGAACCGCCACCAGGCACGCCGCTCCTGCGCTGCTGGCTCCTGCTTCACGTCGGCATCCTGCTGCCCTGCTTGACTCTCACGTTGCATTTCTGGACTCGCCGGCGGCGGGAGTGCCAGTTGCTGGGCCTGCATGAGCAGCGTGTGTAGTCGCTCGGCCTGACCGTGGAGGAAGTGCTAGCCGAGGCTGACCGCATCGTCGGGATCGGGATCGACGCCGCGGAGGCGGAGCTGATACACACCTACGGCCTCTCGTGGGAAGAATTGGACTCGGTGAAGGCCCAAGACCAGCGCGAAGCCGAGCCCCTGCCGGTCCAATCTGCGCCACGCCTTGACCCTTCGGGGCGGAATGCGGCGTAGTCTGTGCCGCCTGCACCAGCAGCACAGACTACGCCACCCCTAGCATGAGTCATCCGACTCGCACAAGCCAAGTCACTCCCCCAACAATCCCGTTACCGTGCCCTATAGCGATCGACAAAGCCGTTACAGCGTGCCCACTCCCCCGCCCGCTGCGGTGCTATGCTGGCGTTCCAAGGAGGAAGCGCCTATGCCTAACAACCGGCCAGACGGACCCTTTAAGCGGGTCGCGGACCAGGAGCCGCCAGACCATGTGCCCTTGGTGGAAGTTGCTCAGCAAGTAGAGCAGCTTAGGAAATCCGTCTTCGGGCGGGGCGGCTTTGTAGAGGCGTTTGGCGGCAACCGCGGCGTCAATCCACCCAAAGCTCCGTATTGGCAGGTGACCTACGTCCGAGGCAGGCGCTACCTGCCCGCCGAGTGCCTCAAGCACTTGCACGAGCTGAGTGACAGCCGCAGCTAACCCCTCTGCACGAAGACTCCCCCTCTTGCACAAGCGCCCCAGTAGCGGGTGGGCCATTGGGCACTGCCCGCCGCGACAGTTTAGCCCTCGTCCCGCAGGTACTCCAGCACCGCGTCCGCTAGCTCGCTCTCGCCCAGCGGCACGCCGGTGAGCACGCGGTACAGCCGCACCAGCGCCACGACGGTGGAAAGCGACGCCGAGCCACTTACCTCGGCATCCTCCTCCGCCTCCTCCTCGGCCTCCTCCTCCTCCGTGTCCGCCTGGCGCAGCGCGCTTGCGATCTCGTTGGCGATCCACTGCAGTGGCTCCGCGACGAACCCAACCTCGATCTCATCCTCGAGCGTGCCATCCACGCCCAAAATGCGACTGGCTTCGTCGCTGTTGGCCAGGCGCACCACGCCCTGCACCACCCGGCGCACCTGTGCTTCCAGGTCTTCGTCTTCCCAGCGGTCTTTGGTCATCACCCTTCCTCCAGTGTCCAGTGCTCTAACGGCTCGCGCGCCCGACGCGGCGTATCCGATTGCCTCACCGCCCGCATTGCCAGGGATCATCCGGCCATCTTAGAGCGAATGCGCGCGGGCATGGCGGAGTTGACCGACCCCCAGCGCGCCACGCCCGTTTTTTTCTTTCGCGCCGCCAGGGCGGTGCAGCCTTTTCTGGTGCCGCCCAACTAATCCCTTCCCCAACACTCGCACCGGCACGCGGGGCGCTACGTTGCCGACAACGAGGAACGCCCCGCTTCTCGGCGGGGCGTGCTGCTGTCTGGCGCCCGAGCGACTCAGGCCGGCGCGTGTGGTGGAGAAACGGGAGAGAAACTGCCGGAGCGCCTCACGCCGCGTGACGCTGGCACGGAAGGTGTCACTAGCCGCGCGCACGCCCACCAGGCCGCAGTTGCGCGCTGAGCAGTCCTGCGCCGAGTGCGGCGCCCCGCTGCGGTTCGCGAGGCTCTCCAGGACGCGACTGTGCCGCCTGTGCGCCGCCAGACGGTCGGTGCGGATTGACCAGGAGTGGAGGAGCGGCGGCCGGCCGGCACCGCAGGCCGTCCCCCTGCCCACCGAGGTGGACCGCCAGGCCGGCCGCCGCTGACCCTCGCATACCCACTAACGACGAGCGGCCCGCCGAGATGCGGGCGTTCTGCTGTCTGGCGGCTGCGGCGGCCCCTAGTCGGCGCCCAGACCGAGCGTGCCCACCAGCCGCTTGGCGCCGTACCAGTTGAGCAGCACCCGCTTGACCTTCGCGACACGCCCCTCCAGGTCGGGTGCCGGGTTGAGGTAGCACGGGTTGGGCGTGACCACGAAGTGGTCGTTGACCCACACGAGGTTCGAGAGGCAGAACCGGGCATACTCCCACAGCCCGTTGATGTCCGCGCCGGCCGCGTCGAGGTGGTAGAAGAGGAAGGTCTCACGGTCCGCCGCCGACACTACCGCGAAGGGGACCGTCGGCTCGACCTCGTGCCGGCCGAGGGGCGCGCGAGTAGCACCGGGACACAGAAATGCCCCGTCCGGTGACTTCACCTCCGGGCGGGGCAGAGTGAGGATAGCACCGCAGCGGCGGTACGATGGGATGGTGGCGGGTGACAACGGAGAGGACGCGCGCCGGGAGCGGTACGAGCGGCTGTATGCGGAGTACCGGGACGCGCAGCTTGACTATGAGGAAGCGCGGTCGCGCGGGGCACATAGGCCGGAACTGGTCCGCCTGCGGGCGCGGATGCTCGGCTTGTGGGAGCGGCTGGCCGCGTGGCGGCTGGCGGGATAGCACCGCAGCGGGCGGGGGCGCGACTCAGATACGGGGCCGCTTGCTGAACTCGCCTTGAAGGGTGACGCGCCAGAAGCTGAGCGCCAGCAAGGCGATCGACAGCGCGCCAAACACGAACGCCACGATGCCTGGGATATCCACGGTAGCGCACTGAGCATAACACGGTACTGGCCCTACCTGTAGCCGTTTTCTGCCTGTGTTGCGTGCATCTGGAGCGGGCGCACTGTCGCGCTCCGGCGGCCGCACCCTACGATGGGGCGTGCCGCGCACACTGGGCGAGGACGAGCGACTCGCCAGGAGGAGTCTCAAGGCAGCGCCGGCGGTTCCCCCGCCGGGAGTGGGGTGAGCGGTGGGCTGGCGGCGCCTCGCGCTGGTCCCGCTGGGTGAGTCGCCCGGCGCGGCTGCGGAAGGCCCGGCGCTCCCGGGCCCCGGGGACGCCACTGCCGCCCCCGCCCCCGAAGTCGCACTCAGCGCGGCGGAGCGCGTGGCGCTGCAGGGCTGGCTCGCTCGCCTCGCCGAGGAAGGTGAGACGCTGGGCAGTGGCGCCGGCACGGCGCTGGAGGACGCGGCGCAGCCCATCACCGCGGCCACGCTGGCGTGCCTGGTCGATCAGCTCGAGCGCCAGCGGTGCGTGGCGTTCACCGGCGCCGAGCTCTCGCGCCTGCTGGTGCTGCTCGCCCGGCTGCGCGCCCGCTGCGCGGCGGCCCGCGCCGGGGCGCTGGCGAGCCGCACCGACCCGCCGGTCGGCACCAGTGGTATCGCGTTCACTCCGTCGGTCCCTGGGCTGCCGAGGGCCATGACGGACACGCCAGCAGCGTGAGGGAACCCCCGGCGGCGCGAGTAGTGGCTACTCCCTGGAGGGCGCGTCACGCGGCGCCCACGCCGCGGCCGGGTAGTCGCGGTCCGCACCCGCTACGGGTTGGTAGCCGCGCCGCAGCAGGTCGAGCATGAGGTCCTGCACCACCCGCTTGGCGGCGTCCGGGTCGATCGCGCGCAGCGTGTGGAGCGCGCCAACGGCGAGCGCGAAGAACCGATCATTGAGCTCCTCGAGCAGGTCCTCCTCCGGCAGCCCTGGTGCCCGCGGGTCATTGCTCGCCATAGTGGCACCCAGGATACCCGGCGCACCGCACGGTGCGGCGTGAGCGAACAGTGTCTAGCGGCGCCTACAGCGTCGGCGGGCCGGCGTCCGCCGCCACGCGCTTCTCTTAGGGGCCGCGCATCAATCCGCGCCTGCCGATCGAGGAGCAGGGCAGGGCGCTGCGGGAGCGACAGGCGCTGTTGGGAGGTCCCGAGACGCCGCCGTCGCGTGCGCGCATCGACGCACTCGGACTGCACGTGGCAGACTTGTTGGACCAGATCGCGGGCGTGCACCCGCCGCGAGCCTCGCTAGACGATCAGGCCGCGGTGCCGGGCGCGTTCGACCGCTTCCTGGGTCATGGCGACCCCCAGCGCCACGCAGGCTGAGTGCTCCACTTGCTCAACGGCCGCGACGGGCATCCACGCCAGCGCGGCGATCTGCGCGCGCGGATAGCCGCCCGCGAGCAGCTGCAGCACCAGCAACTCCGGCCCGGTCAGGAGCGTGCCCGAAGGGACGCGCTCGTCCGCCTCGCGGCCCCCGCCCGCGTGCGCGTGCTCGTGTTCTGGTCGCGCGCTGCCGCGCCGTGGGTCTGCCGTGTGCCTGGCGTGACCGGGGTGGTCCGGGCGACTGGGGGCGGCCTGGCGCTCCTGCGTCTGCTGGGTCTGCTGCCGCGGCGACCGTACCTCGAGCCGGCTCTGTCTGCCGGCGCCATCGTTGTCCAAGCTGGACCTCCTTCGCGATGCGGATGTCGGCGCTCCCCTCTTGCGCCGGACGCAACTATACGGGTTCTCAACCCCTTGTCAACACCACGGATGCACCCGCTGGCGTTCACGACCGAGAGGCCGCGGACAGCACCACTGGCGTGCAGGCGTTCGCGCTCCGAGCACGCCGCGCCACGCTAGGTGCGTGGGGCAGCGGCCGAGCAACGCACGGCGGCGCACGGCGCTGGGCGTGGGCCGCGGGCGGTGAACGGAAGCCTCAGCCCGCGGGTGACCGCGTGCGCTGGCCCCTCCTCCGTCAGGCGGCCGACCTGATCGGGCCGCGCGTGTCCTGCTCGGCACAGGCTGGACAGGTGGTGGGCGCGGCCACCTGCGCCCACAGCGCCGCCTGCGCGAAGTCGTGCGACAGCCACAGCCAGCCGGCCGTCTCGTGGGGCCGCACCGCTGTGCCGGGCCTCCCGGTAATGCGGCAGAGCGCCCACACCTGCAGGCGCCGGGGCGGGCTCCCGTCACGTTGCACGGTGTCTTGATCCACCATCACGACGATCTACATGGTGCCATGGCCCTGGTCGCCATATGGGCTATGGCAGCACGTGGGGGATGTGGGTGAGGTTGGAGTGAGTAGCGAAACGCGACGAGACGCAGGGCCCGGCGGTCTTATCGGTCCAGCTCACTTCAGTTCCCGAGGACCCCCATCATGCGCCGCTTCATGTCTTCTTTCCTACTCGCCCTTGCCCTGCTCACCGCTGCCGCCGCACCCCTGCTGCAGTCGGCGCCGCTCGCTTATGCCGACGAGTGGGAGTCCGGCGGCGGCGAATACTCCGGCGAAGGCGAATAACCTTGCTAGACGAAGCAAGCACCCCCGACTCACTCGTTGACGAGATCACCCGCCTGATCATCCACGCCGCGATCCTGAAGGCAGAGCTCCAGGCAGAGCTCGACATGTTCACGCACGACGAGCGCCCTGCCAAGATGCGGGGCGCTCTGCTGTCTGGCTGAGCATTTTCACCAGACTTTGACCCAGGCTTTGACCCAGGCTTTGACCCAGGCTTTGACCCAAACTTGACCCAGGCGTGCAAGCCTTGAGGATGGAGACACGTCAAGCGGCCGTCGGGCCGGTGATTACTGCGCTGCAAGCGGCTCTGGGAGAACGGCAGGCGCTGCTGGCGGTACCAGACACGTTCGGGGCGTGGCGGCGCACCGCCGCGCTCGACGTGCTCATCGCTGGGCTCCTGGAGCAACTCGCGGCCATCGAGCCCCCAGCGGCGCTGCTAGAGGATCAGGCGGCGGCGTTGCGCGCGGTTGACCGCCTCCTCAACCGTGGCCACGCCCAGCGCCACGCACGCTGACCGCTCCACCTCCTCCACTTCCAGGGAGGCTATCGCCAGCAGGACAGCCACCTGCTCACGGGCGTATCCCCGCGCGAGCAACTGAAGCACCAGCAACTCGCAGGCACTGATCTGGACTGCGGACAGGGTAGCATTTGTTACATTCACCCGCAAATAGTAGGCACATCCGTAACTTCACAACGCGCGTAGCCGTTTAGTACTACCTCGCTGTCGGCGCGTGGTTCTGCAGAGGACCTGGTGGTGGTCGATGCACGGGACACCACGAACGCCGCCGCACCGCACCAGCATAGGGCGGCCGCCGCCCCAACGCGAGAGGCGCCAGTTCTGCTGTCCGGCGGCTGAGTCGTGGGTTAGGCCGTGACTTGCGCCTCCTGCTGTTGGTCCGCTGGCCGGCATGTAGCGCAACCTATTCACTACCCGTGCGGGCTACCGTTTGCCCTTATGAGTGCAGTGGTGGAGCACGTCGCCCGACTGCACGGCGAGGAGCGGTACTGGATCGTCCACAGCCGCACGAGCACGAGCATTCATCCCGACGCCGGCGGCCGCCCGGCCCGGCGCAGCCTGTACGGGCGCTACGCTGGCTCTCGGCGTGCGAGCATTTCCGTGGATGACCTCGTGGACCGCGTCACCGCAGAGGCCCTGGCCCGCGGGAACCTGGCACTGTTCCGGGACCACTGGGATCCCCGCGCCTGGGGCATCGACGCGCCCCGATTGGGCGCGCGAGCCGGGCCGCTCGCTGACGACTTCCGCCCGCGCCCGCTTCCGGCACTGTGACCCGTGGCCGCGCGTCGGCGGACGCTCCCGGATGAGCCGGGGCGCCCCAGCTCTGGTGTGGCGCCAGCAGGGGGCCGCACCTGGCGCCGCGGGCACGATCGCAACGGTCCGCCAACGCCCCGGCAACGGGGATGCCGCCCGCACGGTGCCTACGCTTGTCGTGGGCCGGGCCGCGCGGGTGC
>CADCTC010000178.1:9989-46101 GCA_902805635.1 uncultured Chloroflexota bacterium | reverse complement strand
GCCCCGCCAAGGACTACGAGCGCTCGCCCCATAGCAGCGCGGCCGTCATCTACGCCGCCTCCATCCGTCTGTGCGCCAGAAGACTCGCCAGATCATGAGTTTGCAGACAGTTTCAATGAATCTCTGAAGTATGGTGCGCGGCCGCGCCACGCCGCTCCTTACTGCCAGCCTAGCAACGCGCGGCGCTTGGGTCGAGTTGGCGGCCCCATTTATGCTTTGGGGAGCGTGGCGATAGACCTGTGAACCGGAGAGACGCGCTTGCTTGGAGCGCTGCCCCGGCCGTGCTTGCGGCGTGCGGCCCCGGCGCCGCACGACCGCCGCAGGACGCGGCGACCAGCGTGCCGACGAAGCCCACACCCGCTGTGCGCCCGCCGCTGACCTACGTTGCGCTGGGCGCCTCCGATGCCGCCGGTGTGGGGGTAGAGGACCCACAGCGCGATAGCTGGGTAGCCGTCCTGGCGCGCCTGCTCCCGCAGCCCACGCGCCTGGTCAATCTAGGCATCCCGGGGGTCCGCCTGGACGAGGCGATCGAGGTGGAGCTGCCGCCGGCACTCGAAGCCCGGCCCAACCTGATCACGATCTGGCTGGTGGTTAATGATCTGCTGGCGGGCGTGCCGCTGGACCAGTACGCCGCGCACCTGGACCGTATGCTGCGCGACCTGCGCGCCGGCGCCACCGCCCACATCGCCATTGGCAACGTGCCCGACGCGCCGGAGAGTCTCCAGTACCTCGGCATGCGCGCCACAGAGCGACGCGCCCGCACCGAAGGCTGGAACGCCGCCATCGCCGCCGCCGCCAGGACGCACGGC
The DNA here is from genome assembly GCA_902805635.1 of uncultured Chloroflexota bacterium. Taxonomy (GTDB): domain Bacteria; phylum Chloroflexota; class UBA11872; order UBA12225; family UBA12225; genus CADCTC01. Next base: position 45,292 of record CADCTC010000178.1, on the reverse strand, counting down.
GCCACGCTGGTCGATCTCAACCGCCGCTGGCCGCTGGCGCAGCACCCCGAGTACATCGGCCCGGACCGCCTCCATCCCACGGTGGTGGGGTACCGCACCCTGGCCGAGACATTCCTGCAGGTCCTGCGCGAAGAGCGAATCGTCTGAACGCGACAACCACCATGCGGCAGACGTACCCGCGGTGACTGCACCCGAAGCCGCGGGCGCCCCATCCGACCTGATCGTCGATGCCAGCGGCGTGCGCAAGATCTACCGCGGCGGCGAGGTGCCGGTGGAGGCGCTGCGCCGCGTGGACTTTGCCGTGCGCCGCGGCGAGATGGTGGCCATCATGGGGCCCAGCGGCTGCGGCAAGACCACGCTACTGAACTGCCTCTCCGGCATCGACTCGATAGACGGCGGCGCGATCGTGGTGGATGGCCTCACCATCCACACCCTGGATGACAAGACGCTGACGCGCTACCGCGCCCGCAGCATGGGCTTCGTCTTCCAGGCGTATAACCTGCTCTCGGTGCTCAGTGCCGTGGAGAACGTGGAGCTGCCGCTGCTGGTGGGCGGCAGCGGCGTCACTCCCGCCGATGCGAGGCGGCGTTCCCTGGATGCCCTTGACGCCGTCGGATTGGCTGATCGCGCGTCGCACCGTCCGGCGCGCCTCTCGGGAGGCCAGCAGCAGCGCGTCGCCGTCGCCCGCGCCATTGTGACCCGGCCGGCCATCGTCTGGGCCGACGAGCCCACCGGCAACCTCGACAGCGAATCCGCCGCCGACCTGATGGCGCTGCTGCGGCGCCTCAATCAATCGGTCGGCCAGACCTTCGTCATCGTCACCCACGCCGCCGAAGTCGGCGAGCAGACCGACCGCATCGTCCGCATGCGCGACGGAAACGTGACGAGCACCGAGTAATGCGTATCCGTCAACCCAAGCCCGCTACGCGTCATGCGGTACGGACTACTGCGTAATGGACACCTTCTTCGGCATCCCTACCGGCCGGCTGGCGCTGGGGGCGCTGGGCCTGGTGGCGCTCGCGTCGGCAGTGCTCGGCGTGCGCGCCTGGCGTTGGCCCGTGTTCTTCTGGCTGGGAGTGCGCCAGCTGCCACGCCGGCCGGCGCAGACCGCGCTGATCGTCGCCGGGCTGACGCTGAGCAGCGCCCTGATCACCGCGTCGCTCACCACCGGCGACACGCTGACTCATGCGCTGCGAAGCGCCGCCGTCGCCGAGATAGGCGCGCTGGACGAGCTGGTGACACGCGTCGAGACCCCTCGCCCCGGGGCTCCACCCGTTTTCACCGGCGGCAACCCGCTAACGCCCGCCACCTTTTTCTCCGAGGACGTGTATCAGCGGCTTGCCGGCCGCGTGGGCGCCGGGGCAACCCCGGATGCGGACGTACAGGGATTGGCGCCGGCCATCCGTCTCGGCTGCACCATAGTAGACGCCACCAGCCGCCAGACGTCCATCGCCTCGGTGCTGGCGCTTCCCTCCAGCTACGACCGTGCCTTTGGCCCCCTGATCGCTGCCGGTGGTCCTGCCGGCAGCGCCACCGGCAGTTCCGGCAGTTCGCTTGAGCTGCGGTGGCTGACGCCCAGTGAAGCGTATGTGAACGATGCGGGCGCCACCACCTTGGCTGCGCGTCCCGGCGACGAGCTGAGCTGCACGCTCGCGGGCGTACCGCATCGCTGGACCGTCGCCGGGGTCGCCGCGCCGGGCGGTCTTGGGTCCGGTAACACCGTGGTGCTCTTCGTCCAGCTGGAGCACCTGCGCGCCAGCCTGGCGGGCAGCGACCTCTTAACCGGCATCGACCGACCCATCAACCAGGTGCTGGTCGCCAACCGAGGCAACCTCCTGAGCAGCGCCGCGCGCACGGACGCGGTCGTCCGCCGCCTACGCGAAGCATTGGTGGACGAGGGGGGCCTGCGCACCGCCCGCGACGTGCTCAACCGAGACGACGTGCGTGCGGCCGTCGCAGCGCGCCGCACCGCGCTCAACCCCCGTACCGACGCCGCCATCGTCGCGACACTCGCTGCTGCGTCCGAGCCTGACGAAGCGAGATCGACTGAGCGGTTGGGGCGCGTGCTGCAAAACGATACGGTCCGTACCACACTGCTCGCGGCCGCGCGGGACGTTCCCGACGAGGCGGTTGCGCAGCGATTGAGTGACGCCTTCCGCAGCGCGCTCGGCTACCGGGTGCTGCCCGTCAAGGAGCAGGTGCTCGCCTTCGCCGACCGTGCCGGCAACATCATCACCACCATCTTCTTGCTGTTCTCGCTGCTCTCGATGGCCGCGGGCGTCCTGCTGGTGTTCCTCATCTTTTCCCTGCTCGCAGCGGCGCGCCGCTCGGAGCTGGGCATCACGCGCGCGCTGGGCGCCGAGCGCGGCCACCTGGTGGCCATGTTCACATACGAGGGCGCCGCCTATGCCGCGCTTGCCACCGCCGCCGGCGTGCCGCTGGGCCTGGGTGTCAGCCGGTCACTGGTTGAGCTGCTGCTTTACGCCGTGCAGAGCGGCGCGGCCGGATTCACGGGCGCCGCCGTCCGTATAGCGGAGACCGTGCGCTGGCACGCCGAGCCGCGCAGCGTGGCGCTGGCAGCGGCCGTCGGTCTGTTGTTGACCCTGGCTACCGTCTCAGCCGCCGCCTGGCGCGTTAGCCGTCTGACCATCGTCTCCGCCATCCGCGACCTGCCGGAGCCCCCTGCCGCGCGACGCTCGATTACCGCCTGGTGGTGGCTCGGACTGCTGCTTGTCGCCGCCGCGCTGCTCGCCGCCGGGCTGTGGTGGGGCCAAGCATTCCCCTTTGGCGCGGGCGTGAGCGCAGCGCTAGTGGCAGCCGGCGGCGCGGTGCGCCACCTGGGTCGCGGTGCGCTGGGGCGGTCGGGCGCGGCGCGGGCAGGCGCCACCCTGGCCGGCGCGGGGCTGGCAGCCTATTGGTCACTACCGTTCGACGCGCAGCACAGCATGGGCCTGCCGCGCCTCTCTGCCGGAATCGAGCTGTTCGCGCTGGCCGGCGTGCTGATGGTGGCAGGGGCGATCTGGGCGCTGGCCGTCAATGGCGATTCCGCCGCGCGTGTGCTCGCATGGGCGCTGCACCGTATGGGGCGCGCGCTGCCCGCACTGCGCCTGGCCGCCGCGCACACCCTGCGCCAGCCCGTCCGTACTGGCATGACCGCCGCCATGTTCTCGCTGGTGGTGCTCATGCTGACGGTGATGCAGGTCATCACCGCCGCGGCGGTGCGCTTCCACGGGGACCCCGCGGTTGTCTACGGCGGCTGGCAAATCGAAGGCCAGGTCCGCGCCGCGCTCCCCGCACCGGAGGGAGTCGCCGGGGCCACTCCGTCCGAAGCCGACGTGGCTGTCGGGACCGAAACCGGTCAACAGCAGTCTCAGCCGTTCGCGACCGATGCCGGCGGCGCCGTTGCTGCCGCTTCTGCCGGCACCGCCAGAAGCGTAGACGCGGCGCGAGTCGCGAGCGCAGCCGCGATCCAACCCGGCACAAAGGACCTGGTCTCCGGTGCCGGCCTGAGGACCACCGCGCTCTTCGCGGTCTTGCAGCTGGACGCGCCCTCGCCTGCATGGGGCGGGTATCCCGTAGCCGGGATAGACAGCGCATTCGCAGCGGCGAACGCGCTGCCGCTGCAGGCACGTGCCGATGGCTACGCCACCGATCGTGACGTGTGGCGTGCCGTCGCCTCCGGTACGGGGTTGGCCGTGATCGATGCACAGTCGTTCCCCAGCCCCCAGCTGCGCGCGACCTCGAACGTGAACGTGCTCAGCTTCACGCTGCGTGGCCTCACCCATGGCACGACGCGCTTCGCGCCGCTGCCGGTCTGGGTTGGAAACCCATCCGGCAAGACGGTGACGCGGGTGCAGGTCATAGGCATCGTCGATGCGCGAGTCGCCAGCGCGTTCCGCGGCCTGCACGTCTCACTCGCGCAGCTGGAGGCGTTGGGGCCGCCGGTGCGGCCACCCACCACAAGGCTCTACTTCCAGGTACGCGATGGCGCCGACGTCACCGCCGCACGCACAGCGCTCGGTGAGACGTTCTTCGAGTCCGGGCTCGAGACGGTCAGCCTGCTTGACCGGTTCGTGAACGAGAATGGGCCGCTCGTGCTGGCCAGCCGGCTGCTGCAGTTGTTCGTCGGCCTTGGGCTTGGCGCCGGCGTCGCCGGGCTGGCGGTCATCAGCATGCGCGCGGCGCTGGAGCGCCGCCACCTGATCGGTATCTTGCGCGCCATCGGCTACCCGCGCGCCACTATCCAGGCCAGCCTGCTGCTGGAGGCGGCGCTCGTCGTGCTCATCGGCAGCGGGTTGGGCGTCGCGCTGGGCCTGGTGCTTTGCCGCAACATCTTCGCCGTGCAGTTCTTCGACCGTTTCCAGCAGGGCATGCGCCTTGTGGTGCCGTGGGACCAGCTTGCCGTGACCGTCCTCGCCACCGCGCTCGCCGCCGTCGCCGCCACGTGGGCGCCCGCGTGGCAGGCGGCCCGCATCCCACCGGTAGCCGCGATCAGGGAGGGCTAGCGACACCGGGCACTGCCGCCTGTGTCTGTGACATGGCGTGCGCCAGCGCTAGCGCCAGCAACACCAGCCCCAGCGCGGGCGCGGATGCCACAGCCGGCCACGCCGAGAGGAGCTCTCCCGCCGCCCGCGCGTAGGCCAGTACTGTCGTGCTCAGCAGTGCAAGCCCTGCCACCACCGCGCACGCGGCCGGCGCCCACTGGCGGGTGCTGACCGACCGCCACAGGTGCAGCCGCGCCAGAGGGACAAGCGCCAGTGCGGCCAGGGGTAGATACTCCACCGGAGTCGACCCGCCGAGCAGCAGTCCCACGGTTAGCCCTAGACACGGTGCGGCCAGCGCTATCTCTGGCGGGGAATGGCGATGCCGACCGCCGTATCGCGCTGCCTCGAGCGCGAGGACACCACCCACTGCCAATGCGCCAAGAGTGAGCGCGGCTGCCGGCCCTCCAACTGGAGTTGTGGACGTCAAGCCACCAGCGCCCGTGAACAGTCGCGCGAAGAACCCCGACAGCGCTGCGTTCTCCAGCAGCGCGTCGCCCGGCAGGGACAGCAAGCCGCTCGGCGCTCCCGCAGGAGAAAGCACGAAGAGCCGTATTCCCAGGCCAAAGGCCGCCACAGCTACTCCCGCCAGCGCAGGCCGCCACTGTTTGGCCGCCGCCAGCAATGGCAGCGCGCCGGCAGCCGGCGGCGTCAGTGACGCCACAAGACCCCACAATGCGCCCGCCACCGTCGCGCGCCCGCTGCTCAGTGGAACCGCAGTCCCAGAAGTGCCCCCACCGCCGGCCACAGCCAGGGCGGCCGCTCCCAACAGCGGCGCCAACCACACCACCTGTGTTGAAAGACGGTCACTCGCCGGTCCAACCGCAGCCAGCACCAGAGCGATCACCGCCGCCACAGGCGACCGTGTGACGAGCCACCCGGCCACGCCAGCACAGGCGACATTCAAAGCCAGCACCTCCGGCCGCGCGCCTTGACGCCCCAATGGGCCGAACACCAGGTCGTTCAGACCTAGCATCAACGCGACGCCTGCTAGTGCGGCCAGCAGCATCGGGGTGCGCAGATATCTTGTCGCCCCCTCAATGCCGCCGCCTGCCTCCAGACCAAGATCGCGGCCGGTGCCCTCCATTGGACGTGCGCCCGGACGTGTGCCAGCTCGCAGCGCAAGCAACTGCCACCCGATGCTCACGGCGAGCAGCAGCGCCGCATATGTCATTAGCCACGCGGGGGTAGCTCCCGACCGCGCGAGGTGATAGCCAGCGTCGTCTCGGTAGAAAACCGGCAGCACCGGTGTGAGTGCCGCCAGCGGCGCTAACACTGTCAGCGCACGCGCCGTGCGTTCCATGAGCCTGGTGCCAGGAGTCACCGCCCACGCCAGCGCCACGCATACCGCCCACGAGGCCAGACAGAGTCCCAGCCACCGCGCGCTTGGAACAACACCCGACCGTGCAACCAGCAGTGTCGCGACGAAGGGTCCGGCGCCGACCAACCCCAGTGCGCCAAGAATAGGGAGCATACGTATCCAGGATTGGCTAGCGGGAACGTCGCCGTGAATGGCGTGTATCGTCGTCCGGCCGGGGTAGGGGGCGACCCGGCCGCTCGGAACCTGAAACGGCCGTTAGATTCAGCAAGATGCGGCACGCCGCCGGCAGGTGGGCGCTCCTGCTCACCCTGCTTGGCCTGGCGCTGCGGCTGATCGGGCTGGCGCACCTGGGCGATCTTGAGTTCGATGAGATCGTCAGTGTGCGCTACGCGTCGGTGCCGCCGGCGGAGCTCGTGCCGCGCCTCGCCGCCGCGTTGTTCGAGCACCCACCGCTGTTCTACGTGCTGCTGGGTTGGTGGCGCGCGTTCGCCGGCGATAGCGACGTGCTGGCCCGCCTCTTCTCGGTACTGCCGGGCACGCTGCTGATCCCCCTGGGATATGCGGCGGGCCGCCGGCTGTTCGGCGCCCGCGCCGGGCTCGCCACCGCCGCGCTGCTGACGGTCTCGCCTCTGCCGCTTTTCTACAGCCGCGAAGCGCGCATGTACAGCCTGGTGACCTGCCTGGCGCTGGTGTCATGCTGGCTCTACGTGCGCGCGCTGAGCCGGCGTCGCGGCGCCGGCCACTGGGCCGGCCACGGCCTGCTCAGCGCTGCCGCTGCGCTGGTCCATTACGCCGGCCTGCTCGCGGTGCTGGCGCAGGTCGTGGCGGCCGCTGCGTCGCGCGGCGCCACCGCCCGCCGGCTCCGTCCGGCAGTGGGCGTACTTGGCATTGTCATCCTTTTGGCGCTCGCTGTCGCCGGCGGATCCAGCGGCGTCCGCGGCTCCCTCCCTGCGCTCGATGTGGCCTACGTCCCAGCAGTACCCGGCGCGCTGTGGCACGCGTGGCGTGAGCTGGCGGCGGGGCCGGAGACGGACGGCATGGCCGCAGTCCTGGCCGGAACTGCACTGGTCGCGCTCGTGGCGCTCGGCATGCCACGTCGCGCCACAGTGCGTTTCGTGCTGGTCGCCTCGCTCGCCGCCGGGCTGCTGGCGGTCGGCGCCGCCGTGCTGCTCGGCAAGCCCGTACAGGCGCGCTACCTGCTGGTCGGGGCGCCGTTCGTCTACCTCGCGGCGGGTGCAGCCGCCGACCGCCGCACGCGTCTCGCAATCCCATTGCTGGGCATCGTGCTGATGTGCGGGACACTGCCCTTCCTCGCGCGCTACTACGGCGGGTATCAACGCGCTGACTACAGCGCGATCACGCAGCGCGTAGCGGCGCTGGAGCGTCCGGGGGACGCGATCCTGCTCACCGGGCCGTGGCAGGCGTGGTATTTCGACTACTACTACCGTGGTGCGCTCCTCCACGCCGTGCTGCCGGCGGATGCGCCGCCCGCGCTGGACCCCGCCAGGGCGCGCCGCGAGCTCGACGTTCTGACCGAGCCGCGCCGCCGCCTGTGGTTCATCCAGGCCGGTCTCGCACAGGCTGACCCGACCAACTTCGTCGAGCGCTGGTTGCAGCGCCGCGCCTGGCCTGCTCTGCGTGAGGCGCGCCAGAACGCCGTGCTGCACCTCTACGCGCTCGAGGAGCCGGACACGCGCCGGTCCCTGCGTCCGGTCGATTTCGGCGATGTGCTGCGACTTAGCGCCGGTTGGGTGGACGGCGAAGAGGTGCCCGCCTCCGATGTTGCTCGACTGTGGCTGGAGTTCGAGGCGCTGCGACCCCTCCCCGCGAACTACAAGGCGTCGCTGCGCCTCGTCGGAGCTGACGGCCAGCGACTCGCCTCCGACTTTGACGTGTTGGCGCTCGATCCGCTCGATGAGGCGGGCAACGGCGCCGAGCGGCTCACCGCCGCGTGGCGGCCCGGCGAGCGTCACGGCATGCGTCGCGGCGTCTGGCTGCCGGTGTCTACTAACCCTCAGCCGTACGACGTCCGCCTGGTGGTCTACGACCCCGCGACGCTCGCGCCGCTGGTACCCACGGCCGTCAATGGCGTGCCACTGGTTGCCGCCCCCGGCGGAGAAGCGCCGCTCGGCGGGATGTACGTCACGCAGTCGCGTGCCGCCGTGCCGCCCGTCGCGGGGGCTTACCGGCCGCTCGATCGCACCTTCGGAGGGGGCGACGAGTTCGACTCCATCCACCTTTCCGGCGCCCGCTGGCTCCAGGAGGATGCCGGCGCCGCGCCACTCAGCCTTGACTTGTTGTGGCGACTGGAAGGCCGATCCGGCACCTTGCATCGCTCCCAGCTAGCGCTCGTGGATACCGCCGGACGGGTGTGGATAGATGAGACCCGCCCGCTGTTTGCCGGCGCTTTCTATATGCGCGACTGGCGCGAACGCGAGACTGTGGGCGAGCGCCGCACTGTGGACGCGCGGTCACTACCCCCAGGGCGCTACACGCTGCTGGTGCGCCTCTACGACGAGCGCGGCCGTCAGCTGCCCGTGCAGGGCTCGCCTGTTGCGGGCCACTCACCCGCACCACACACAGCACCATCCGTGAGTGTGGGAACCGCCGGCGCGGTCGAGCTGCATCGCCTGGAGCTACCGTACCGGCGACCGTTCAGCCAGCGGGTACAGGGACTGCTCGCGCGGCTACGCGCATGGCTGCCCTGATGCGGCGGCATGCCGCATACCTAGCCCAAGCTGCCCACACCACGAGCGACGCCGCAGTGGCGGCGCTCACCAGCAGTCCAGTGACAACGCTTGCCGGCCGGTAGGCCAGCATGGCCGTGTGCGTCCCCGCCGGCACGTAGACTGCCTGCTGCAAGCCGTTTGCGGTGTGCAGTGCCGCGCGCCGGCCATTCACCGTCGCGGCCCACCCCGGCGCGGCCGTCTGGTTGATCACCACTAGCCCCGGACCGGTGGTGGTTATGTCAAACCTCAGCCCGTTGACTCCGCGGCGGAGTGCGGCGAGGGCCCCACCTGGCGGCGGACCTTGCATGCTTCCGACCGGGAATGCGTCTGAGCCTGTTCCGCCCGCCGGCGGCAGCTCCGGCAGGCGTTCGGTGAGCACGGCGGCTACGCGTGGATCGTAGACGCCATCCTTGAGAGCCTCTAGGGCTGCTCGGTCGTCGGGCACCACCACGTATGCGGGCACCCACCAGGCCACAGGCAGCGCCGCCAGGTTCTCCCAGATACGCAGCCCATCTTCGCGATACGCCGGCCGGAACCGGGCCGCGAACGGCGTCTCCAGGCTCACCCGTTCGACGTTCCAGCGCACGCCGGGACGGCTGACCTCCACGCGAATGGCCATGAGGTCCGCGCCGGCAGTTCTATCGAGCTCGAACGTTGCGCGGTAGACGTGCGCCGGCGCGCCGCCCGCGTTCGAGGTGGCCACTACCGGCGCCTTACGGTGCCGCACCGTGCCGCTCACGGCCGGCGCGTCGTACATCCACTCCGCGGTGTGCTCTCCTGCACGCACCTCTAGGGTCGCGGTTGCGCCGCTCGCGTAGAGCAGCGATATCTGTCCAATCGGAGCGCCGTCGGGCACGTCCATCGAGTCGCCCAGGCTAGACCGCACCTCGATCGCAGTCACGGGGAGTGGGTTCCGTACCGGCAGCTCGTGCGGGCCTGACGTGCTGGTGAGTGAGACCCCGCCCCCCACAGTCGAGCGGAACGTGTCTACCTCGTCGGTGACGAAGTAGCGCACACCCAGCAGATCGACCAGGCGAGATCGGGGGTCGTAGATCGACAGCACGCGCGCATTCGTTCCCAGGTCGTTGACCGCGCCAAAGAATGCGCCAGAGCGCTCCAACCGGATAGCCAAGTATCCCTGCGCCGACTCCAGCCCAGGGAACAGCGCCGCCGTGTTCGGCGGTAGGTACGCCAGTCGGCGGTTGTCTTGCACCTTTGGATCGCCGCGCTGGCCCACTGCCGGGCCGTATTGCTCGGACGCGAAGCGCACCGGCTGTCCGCCCACGCTGGCTCGGTCCATCAGCCACGTCGCGGCCGCTGGTGGGGCGTAAACCACATCCGGAGGGTAGAACCGGCCGTTGAGGCGCGGTAGGTCGTGCGCGAGGAGATCGATCGCCACAGCGCCGGCCAGCGCGCACGCCGCGGGCGCAAGGAGGCGAGGGCGCGCCAGGCGCAGCGCCGTGGCTAAAGTGCAGACGCCGAGGACGCCCAGCGTCAGGTGAATCAGCCCGGCACGGGCTTCGACAGGCATGGCGCTGGTGGTCGCTACCGCTAGCCACAGGCCGCCCAGCAGTGCCAGTCCGGCGCCCCACAGTGCCCGCGGTCGCTGGACTGCCGCTCCGGAGCACAAGCGGTCTAGCCCAAACCCGGCCAGCAGCGCGACGGGCAGCGTCCACAGGAACAGCGCGCGATGCGGCATGTGCCACAGCTGGAAGCCCGGCACCAGCTGGTAGGCCCATCCCCACAGCGGCGCGGCGTTTCCCAGGCAGAGGACGAGCGCTACGACGGCGGCTACGCCGAAAAAACGGACGTGCGCGCCGCGCGCGTACAGCACGCCTGCTAGCGCCAGCCCAAGCACTGTCCCTCCGGGAAACGCTCCACTGACCTCCGCGTCGGGCCCGGCGGCGCCAAGCAAGTTGAGCAGCGTCAGCCGTCCCGGTCCGGACGCTTCCGCCAGGCTAAACCCACCCTCCCGGTGCGACGTGCCGAGCAGGTCAGCCGCCGGCAGCAGCTGCCCCGCACTCAGCCCCAGCGCCGCCATCACAAAGACCAGGAAGCCGCCAGCGAGCCGTAACGGCATCCACCATCCAGCAGCAGACGACATGCTTTCAGGCGCGTCGGAAGATGGCAATACAGGTTGCTTGGCTACCTCCCCTCTCCGCGTCGGAGAGGGGTTGGGGGTGAGGTCTTCTCCCTGAGTCGCCAAGAAGACCCCATATGCTCCTGCCAGCAGCCCGGTGAAGTACCACGTCTGGGGATAGCCACGCAGCAGCTGGACCGCCCACAGCGCACCGGCCAGCGCGAATGCGCTGTACCGACGCTGCTGCACTGCGCGGTGCAGCGCCCATAGGATGAGCGGCGCGAACGCGGCCGACTGCTGTAGGAAGGTGCCGAGTTCGATTGGCGCGAAGTGAGGCGCCAGCGCGTAAGCGAGACCTGCGGCCAGCGCAGCCGGCCGGCTCAAACCAAGCGACCGTCCCAGCAGGTACATCCCCGCGCCCGCCAGGAAATGGTGCAGCGGGATGCTGATGCGCGCCACCACTGCCGCCTGCAGCGCGAGCAGCAGCGGTGTCGTGAGCGGGTAGAGCGTCGCGGACTGCGGGTCGGCCAGGTGCGGTGTGCCCGCGACCAACTGCGGGTTCCATAACGGCAGCTCGCCCGCCAGCAGCGCTCGGCGCAAGAAGGCCAGGTGCACGTACTCCTGCAGCCAGAAATCGAAATGGTCCGGCAGCTTTCCCAGCAGCACCACCTGGAACACCAGCAGGCACGCCGCGCCTGCCAGCACCAGCAGCGCGGCTGCGTCGCGCTTCATGCGTCCGCCGGCACCGCCGGTACGGGCGCCGTCGCCGCGAAGCGCGCCACGAGCAGTGCCGCGAGCACGCACACCAACCCCACGGCATAGAGCGACAGCGCGCCCGGCCAGCGCTCCACCATACTGGTCATGAGACGGAGCAGGCGCGCGTCCTCCAGACTGAGCAGCAGGAAACCCAGACCGGCGCACCCGCCCATTGCCGTCCGTGCCGGCAGGCTCATCGGCTGCCACACCGACGGGAGCGCCAGCACTAGGAATGCGATGATGAGCCAGCTGGCGTAGTGCTGCCACGCCATGGGCGCCAACAGCAGCGTCAGCGCAAGGCCGATCCCCGCGTCGAGCAGCCATTCACGCTCACGCGCCGCAGCGTGCGCCGTGCGGCGCAGCGCCAGGCGTGCCACCAGCACCAATCCCAGCAGATTGGTAGCTGTATTGAGCGCAGAGATGACGCCGAGCACAGGGGCCGGATCGCCGTCGCTCAGGCGCTCGCGGCCGACGAAGAGTCGCGCGTGCAGTGACGGCAGCGGGATGTTGGTGCCTCGTACCGTACCCGGCAGCATCTCCGGCACTTCTACCCGCACGAAGTGCAGCCACGGCTCCAGCCCGGTGAACGGCAGCGACGCCACGATGATGGCACCGGCTGTGGCGCCGGCGACGAAGAGCGCACGCCAGCGCCCGTGCACCAGGTACACCAGTGGCAACCAGATCGACAGCGGCTTGACCACGAACGCCAGGCCGAGCGTCACCCCCGACTGCACCGGTTTCCCAGCCAACGCCGCTGTGATGGACAGTCCGAATAACAGGATCAGCAGCCCGTCTTGCTGACCGAAGCGGATCGCCTCCTGCCACGGCCAGAATGTCGCCCCTAGCGCCAGTAGCCCCGCGTAGGCGCCGAGCCGGGCCTCCGGCGCCACCAGGCGCCGCACCAACATGCCCATCGCTGCCAGCCAGACCGCCTGGTTGGCCAGAAAGAACACCAGGCGCGCGGGGGCATCGGGCAGCTGCGCCAGCGGCGCGAACAGGACCAGCAGCGTCACCGGGAGCATGTGCACGCGGTCGGCCCAGACCGGCATGTGATCGTTGTACGGCAGCCCTCCGGCGAGCAGCTCGCGCGCGCCGCGCAGGTTCACCAGCAGGTCAGTCTGCGGCGGTACCCAGTGCATGAACAGCGCTGCGTTGACGTAGGCCGCCGCCGCGACCGCCAGTGCCACTGCCGGCAGCGCCTGGCGCGAAGACGGCCAATTGCGACGCGCGGCCCAGTTGCGCACCCAGAACGCGGCCTGCCCCACCAGGTACATTGCCGCCGTGTACGCCAGCAGCTGCTTCCTGGCCGGCGCGTGCAGAGCCAGCAGGTGATTGGACCCATCATCCACGTAGGCAGCAACCGCCGCCAGCGCACCGGGCACAAGCAGCAGCGACGGCCACGCTGCCGCGCGCCATCTCTGCCAAGTAGACGGCCTGTGTACCTCCCCTCTCCGGCACGGAGAGGGGTTAGGGGTGAGGTCTTTCCATGCCCCCAGCCACCACAATCCACTCGTTACCGCCCAGGTCAGTGCTGCGGTAAGCAACCAGCTGGCGGAGGGCCACAGCAGCACCGTCCGGCCGTGCAGCAGCGTCGCCACCAGGGCGCCGCTGCCGGCGACGCCCGCCACGGCGAGACTCACCTCGAGCGCAGCCGCCAGCCGTTCAGCCGGCGCGCGCCAGGAGCGTGAGGTACTGGTCAACTTGACGGTCCAGGGTAAAGTGGGCTTCCAGCCGAGCGCGCCCCGCCTCGCCCAAATGGCGCGAGCGAGCCGGATCGGCCAGCAGCTCGGCCAGGCGAGCGCCGAACTCTTCTGGCCTCCAGGGATCGGCGATCAGGCCGGTCTCGCCGTCGGACACGATCTCAGGAGTGCCGCCGTAACAGGTGCCCACCACGGGCTTGCGGTGCGCCATGGCTCGCAGGTTCATCAGGTTGAACGGATCGGGGTACACCGAAGGCGTGGCGCACACGTCCGACGCGGCGAACGCCAGGTCCAGCGCCCCGGCGTCCAGCCAGCCAAGCGAGTGGAATGCCGACTGCTCCAGGCCCTCTTCGTCCGCGAGGCCGCGCGCATGCGCGAAATACGTGGGCCGGTCTCCGGCCGCCGCAAGCTGGCAGTCCACCCGCCGCCGGGCATGCACCATCGCGCGCAGCAGCTGATCGCCTCCCTTAGCGCCGGAGATCCGGCCGCCGAATAGCACCAGCGGACGGTCGTTGATGCCCCTGAAAGCGCGGAACGCCTGGCGTTGTGCGGCGTCGAACACAGGCACCTGGGGAGCAATGCCGTTGTGCACGACCTCCAGCGGTATGTCGCGGAAGCCGTTTGCCTCCAACGTAGCGCGCTGGGCGCGGCTGATGCAGGCGATGGCGCTGACGTTGCGGCGCACCAGGCCGTGCACCGCCTGATTGCGGCCCGGTACACGCCGGATGTGCTTGCAGTGCACGCACCGCGATGGTGTCGCGGTGTACTCCGAGCAACCCTCGGCGCACAGGAACTTGGTGAGGCAGAACAGGAGGTAGTCGTGCGCCGTCAGAATCAGTCGTGCGGCCCCGGCGCGCGCCGCGCCCAGCGACGCGATCGAGAGTCGCTCGTGGACGTTGTGGGCATGTACCACGTCTGGAGCGAACGCCGCCGCCGCGCGGCGCACCATGGCGACGGCCAGCGGGTGGGCGACACTCAGGTGCAGCCGCAGCAGCGCAGGCACCGGCAGCCACAGGCGGCGCACCCGCACGCCACCACGCTGCTCCAGGCGTCCTGCCTGGCGATCCGGCGCAGCCGTGAGCACCAGCACGTCGTGGCCGCGCGCCGCGTAGCCCTGGCTGACCAGGTCCGCCACCTCTCCCGCGCCGCCCAAGTTGTGCGGCGGAAACGTGTCCGAGAGGACCAGGATCCGCACGTCAGTGGCCCTCGGCGTTTGTGGACGGCCGCGCGGTATCGGGACCAGTAGAGGCCGTACCGTCGCGCACGGCGGCCGTACGCCTCGACAGGTCGGCGTAGTGCTCCAGGCAGCGCCGCGCCACACCGTCCCATGTGAATCGCTCCAAGACGTGCTGCCGCCCCGCTTCGCCCATGCGTCGAGCGCGCTGCGGATCGTCCAGCAGTCCCTCTACTGCCGCTCCCAGCGCCGCGCTGTCCCCCGGCGGCGCCACCAGGCCGGTGACCCCGTCCACCACCAGCTCCGGCATCCCGCCGATGGCGCTGCACACCACCGGTGTCTCACACGCCATTGCTTCGAACAGCACCAAGCCCAGGATCTCGCTTTTGGGGTACTGCTTCCCGTACAGGTCGGTGTCCACCGACGGCAGCACGCTCACTTGCGCAGAGTTGTACTCGTGCAGCAAGTCGTCACCGTGCAGCGCGCCCAGGAAGGTGACGTTTCGGCCGGCTGCGACGCGACGGAGGTGAGCGGCGTACTCGTCGTGGTAAGTGGCCCCAGCGAGCCGTACTTCGGTATCGGGCCGGACCCCTTCGATCAGGTGGTGAATGCCCTTGTACGGGATCAGCCGCCCGGCATAGAGCACCGCGCGGCGGCGCGGTACTCCGGTAGGCCGGAACCGGCCGGTGTCCACGCCGCCGTGGATGACCCGGATCTTGTGCGCGTGGGCAGCGAAGCCACGCGCATTGAAGTGGCTGACCAGCAGGAGGCCGGTGGCGCGGTCCACGGTGTGCAGGCGGTGGTCGAAGTGACGGTCGCCGCCGGCGTGGTCGGTGAGGAACACGGGCTTGCGAAGCAGGCGTGCGTAGAAGACGCACTGGTCGGCGAGAAAGGTATGCAGCTGGTGGCAGTGCACCACGTCCGCTCGCGCGATCTCCAGCGCCAGCGCGGGGTGGACTGGTCCAAGTCGCTTACGGCCCACGTACCCCAGCGGTTGGTAGCTAACGTGCTCCAGCCGCCCCTCGCGCCTGCGCCCGGCCTCTCCGAACGTCACCAGCCGCGTCTCGACCAGCTCGGCCATGGCACGCGCCAGGTCGCGCGGATAGCGCTCGCCGCCGCCGACCACGCCGCTGGCGCCGAATGCCAGCGGTGATACGTGCAGGACCTTCATCTTCTCCAGAACCAGGGCGACGCGATGATGCTGAAGTACACCAGGTCGCCAACCAGGAACGCGCCGAGCTGGTAGGCGCCCGCGGCGGCGGCGGCGCTGCCCGGCTGGCGTTCGGCGGCGCGCGCGCCGGCCTGCACCAGCCAGGCGCCGATTGGCATGGCCGCCAGCAGCAGCGGGATTTTCACGGCCACGTTCACCAGGACGCGATCCAGGATCAGGAAGATAGCGCCAAGCGAAACGGTGAAGCCCTGCTTAGCTTGCAGTACCGCGAAGATCAGCACCAATGCCAGTGACGGGAACGCTGCATCGGAATAGACCCACTTGAACACCGGCAGCAGGCAGGTGAACCCCGCGGCCAGGACGATAGACAGTCCGCCCCACACCAGCAGCGTGCGCCAGAATAGGCGCCGCGTCGGCTCCGCCCCATTGGCGCCGTACTCCTGCGAGAGGCGTACCGAGATGGCACGCGAGGCAGCGCCGCTGAATGCCGCGAGCAGCGTGAACACCTTGGCCGCGATGTCGAAGTACGCCGCCTCCTCTTTGCCGGCCCAGCGCCCCAGGAAGAGCATGGGCGTCTGTCCGAAGAACTGCGATACGTTCTTGTCGGCCACGGCGAGCGCGCTGAAGCGCAGGTAGGCGCCGAACGGGACGCGCACCGCCTCCGCGGCCAGCTGGCGGAGGCCGGGGAAGTCGTGCTCACGTACCGCTATGCGCCGATACTGGTACAGCGCGTGCAGCGCCGAAAGCGCTCCGCCGGCGGCAACTCCCCACAGCAAGCCGGGCGCCGCCTTGCCGGCCAGCAGTGCGGCGATGCCCAGCGCGCGGAAGAGCACCGCGTCCACGTTCTCCACCAGCGCTAGCTCGCGCATGCGTCCGACCGACTGCAACGCGGTGGTGGAAAGCGTGTACCCCACGGATGGGACCGCGCCGAGTGCAACGATGCGCATCAACGCGCCGAGATCTGCGCCGTAGTCGGTGCCGAACACTAGCTCGCCGATCCAGGGGCCGGCCGCGAGCGCCACCAGCATGACTCCAAGGCTGATGACGAGCGAGAGCTTGACGTTGTACGCGCACGCCCGCGCCACGCCCTCCCGGTCTCCCGCCGCTGCTGCTTGCGCCAGCGGCACGACTAGGAACTGCCCCAGGCCCAGCGTCCCCAGCAGGTTGACGGTGTTGTAGAGCGTGAGCACCAGTCGGAACTCGCCGTACCCGGCAGCGCCAAGCAGCCGGAAGCACGCCGCGTTGTAGAGTAGGCCGTACCCCTTTTGCAGCGTGTTGCTCGCTTGCAGCAGCGCCACGTCCCGTGCGAGGCCGCGCTGTGAGAGCACCTGCACCGCCGCCCGCGGCGGCCAGACCGCAATCCCTGCGATGCGCCGCACTCCGTCGCCGGCCGCTGTGCGCCCCGCCACGCCGCTCACCCTGCCTCCGCCGGGGCGAGTGGCGTGGCGGGGCGTGGCCCACCAAGCACGGCGCGGTACTGGTCCATCATCATGGCGGCGGCGTCATCCCACGGCCGCACCTTGCGCCGCCCGGCCTCTCCCATGATCGAGGCCCTAGCGGGGTCGTTCAGCAGGTCGAGGGCCGCCCTGGCCGCAGCTTCGGGATCGGCCGCATCTACCAGGAAGCCGTTGTCGCCGTGGTCGATTGCGCCCTCGGCGCCTGTGCGCAGCGCGCCAATGATCGGCTTGCCGGCTGCGTTGGCTTCCCAGTACACCAGGCCAAACGCCTCGAACTGCTGGTCGTCACTGACGGGCAGCAGCCAGAACAGCGCGCACTGCTGATAGAGCCGTACTTTTTCCTCCTCAGAAATGCGCCCCAACAGACGGACTGCGCCTTGCAATCCCAACGTTGTGATCTGCTCCTGGATCTGCCCCAGGAACACACGGTCGTCGGTACCGCCCGCGATCCAGTACTCGACGTCGGGTCGCGCGGCCCGGACGCGAGCGAACGCTTCCAGCGTGTGGTGGTAGCCCTTGCGCCGCTTGATCGGTCCTACCGACAGTAGGAACGGCCGCTCCGGTGGCGACGTGACAGGCTCCCCTGCTGCTCTGGCTGCAAAGCGCTCGACCTCAACTCCGTGCGGCACGACCAACGTGCGTGGTCCTCGGAACCGCGCCGGCAGCAGCCGCTCGGTGAAGTGGCTGACCGGAAACAGCCGGTTGGCACGCCGGTAGGCCAGCTCGTACCACGGCCGCTCTCTGGGACGCGAGAAGGGACGCACAGCGTACGTGCCGTGCAGCGTCACAAGCAGCGGCTTGCGTCCAACGGCGATCGCCGCGGGGATGGCGTACGGCTCGGTGAGGCAGTGCACGGCGTCACAGTCGCGCAGCGCTCGCCAGATGCGCGGCGCGTTCGCCAGCGCGAGGCGCGGCAGGCGGCGCGTCTCGCTGACGAATGACGTCACCACGCCGTGATCCGGCAGCCGCGCCAGGTCCTCCGCCTCACACAACCCGCGTGGCGACAGCAGCCGGAAGTCCAGGCCACGCCGCGCCAGCGCCCGGATAAGCCCAATCGAGTACGTGCCCCAGCCGTACGTCGGCGCAAGGGTGTCGGTAACCAGCAGCAGGCGCATCGATTTGAGATGGGTCGGACGAACTTACGGGCTTTCAGCGGCCCGTCCGGCATCGGGCGCGGGACCGTTCATGGAACGCGCCCGGCCGCCGTGCAGCAGCCACACCACAGATAGGAACAGCCACGCTACCAGCGTCAGGCTCGCTACCCCAGTGACGATCAGCGCCAGACGCCAGTGTGGTGGCGTGTACTCAAACCGCGCCACGTGCCTTCCTGCCGGCACGGCGACGGCGCGGAAGGCGACGTTGGTGGTGAGAATGGGCGCCTCTATGCCCCCTACGCTGGCCGACCACCCCGGCGCAGCGGCATCCAGCAGGACCAGCAGAGCGTCGGAATCGGTACTTACTTCGACTACAACCTCGCGCTCTCGGTAGCGCATGATTCGCGCCTCAGGGAGAGCGGCGCCGGCTATCGCACCCCTGCCGGACATGACTTGAGCGGTCGCCGGCGACAGGTCGTTTGCAGTCACAACCGTGCGTGGCGTGCCGTCTGGCTCAGGCCCGGCCATGAGGGCACGCGCCGCCTCGTCAGCCGACGTGACGGTCTGCCACGTCGTGGCAACGTACACTCGCGGCCTCGGCTGAGACAGTGAGAACGTGTTGACGTTCGGCAAGTCGTCCTGCGGCGCCGGTCCGAGCCGGTAGCGTACCGACACAGGCCAGGTGGCGGGCTGGAGACGCTCGACGCTCAACAGCGTGCCCACGCCGGCGGCCTCCAGCAGGGGCCAGCGCTCGCCGATCAACCGGCGGCGTTCGCCCAGCCCGGAGCGGCTGAGCGCGAGCGGCGTGCCGGCGCCGATGCGCTCGCTGCCGAGCGCGCCGGTCAGCACCGCCTGCTCGCGCGTCATGAGGTTCTCGTAGCCGTCCAGCTGCGGCACGCGCGCCAGCACACCGAAGTTGGGCGCCAGCAACCGGCGCAACAGACGGTAGGACGCCACGTCGCCGTTGTGCCCCACGGCCTCTAGGCGCACCCGATTCTCGAAGTCCGCGGCCAATGGGAGCCAGCTCAGCACCCGAGGCTGCAGCGAAGTATCGTCGACTGCTGCCATGGGAACGTACGTGATGGCAGCTACGGCGTCCTCAGACCGCACCACGTGCGCAGGGATCGCCGGCAGCCGTACCTGGCTATACGCCAGCAGCGGTAGAGCTACGGCGGCGACGGCAGCCGGACGCGCCCAGGCCGACCGGCGTGCCCATCCCCACCACCACGCCCATGCCAGTAGCGACGCCAGCGGCACGAACAGGCCGGGCGCCAACGGGTGGGCGGCACGCACCACGCTCAACCACGCGCTGCGCGCCACTGCCGCGTAGTGCTCCGGCGGATAGTCGCGCGGCGTGGTCCGCGGCACCGCGTTGAGGTAGAGCCACTCGAGCGCACGCGGCTCGGCAACCTTCAAGACGACGCTCGCCGCGGCGAACGCACAGACGACAAAGAGTGCAAGCGCGAGCGGCTTCAACGTCCGCCGATATTCGTCTGACTCGATGGCCTTGGCCAGGTTGTCTGTGGCGCCCCCGACGGCGTTGTGTTTCGAGTGCCTGGCAGCGCTCCCGCGGATGCCCCGCGAAAGCGCCTGGTCCAACCCAAGTCCCGCCAGCACGCCTATGGAGAGGAGCGTCCAGAGCAGGAAGCGGGACGGCTCACGGAAGTAGGTGAGCAGCGGCGTACCCTGGAGCGTCCGAAAAAGTGGTGTGTTGGTCCCTAGCGCCAACAGCGCGCCGCACACGCCAAGTAGCGCCACCCAGACCACGAGGGGCCTTGGCGGCTCTGCCAAGTGCCAGCCAATGCGCCCACGTAGCGCGCGCCAGGTGGGCTCAAACGCCAGAGCTAGCGGCAAGATGCCGGCGTAGGCAGTCCACTGCGCATTAATCGCTCGTGGTACCTGAAGGCTGGGGAAGAGAAACCCCGCCAACAGGTTGTGCGGCGCTACCGACCCGATTGCACTGGCTGCCAGTGAGAGCCCGCCGGATCGCTCCGATGCGTCGAGCAGCGACAGCGTGGGCAGGAAGCGTACGGCGGAGACCGCTGCGCCGCATGCGCCGGCGGCGGCCAGCGCTGTTGATGCACGCCAGCGCCCGCCACGCATGCCAGACTGCATCACGTCCGCCACGAGCGCCCCTCCCGCATACAGCGCGGGCGGTCCCAGCGTGAGCACTGCCAGCTGCGGATGGCTGCCCAACAGTGTCAGCGCGATCACCACTCCCGCTAGCGGGGCAGCAAATGCGTGGTCCCGCCGCGCCATCCGGACGAGCAGCAGGAGCGCCGGCAGCGCCCAATACGCTGCGCCCTGGTTGAGCAGCGGTGTTCCGGCGGTGACGTATGGCGACTCGCTATAGACCAGGGCGGCCACCAGTGCGGCGGTGCGCGAAACTCCCCAATCACGAGCTAACGCATATGCAGCGAGCCCGGCGAGCGCAACGTACAACGCCACCGCGGCGTAGAACCCCGCGTGGCCACCAAGCAGAGCGAGTGGGAGCCAGTTCAGTGGGGAGAACCAGCCGTACTCGCTGAACGCCAGCGGAAAGCCACCGAGCAGGTCGCGGTTCCACAGCGGTACGTAGCCGCGCCGCAGGCCGTCTGCCAGCCAGGCATGCACCGGACGGTACGCGAGGAAGACGTCGGCACTGGCGAGCTCGTCGCCGAGGATGAACCGACCGTAGACGAGGAAGGGCAGCAGCGCCAGGCCAACCGGCGTCAGCCGGCCGGCGCGTGCGCGGTGCGCGAGGAAAGTCACGCTAGAGCCAGTAACGGACTTCTAGTGAAATGGCCCCCCCGGCCGGCCGAGCGACGATCCGCCGACCATCGCCGGTCCGCTCGACGACACAGCCGCTGCTTGACACCTCCACCGCCTCGGCCGATCGCGGCACGCGATACGTCACGCCGGCAAGGGCGACGGTATCCGCGGCTTCCAGCCGCTCGGCCACCTGAAGGCGACCCTCGGTGGCGTGGTAGTGGCGATGGAGCGTGAGCGTTCTCGCCCAGACCGGGACTGCACCGTCGGGGCGCGCCAAGGTGGACGTAATCGCGACTTTCGGACTTTCGCCATCGGTGTGCTCCACGTGCGCGCTGGTGGCCCACCGGCTCGAAACCGGGTCTCGCAACGCGGTGAAGAACGGACGCACTAGACCGCGCCACAGACGGCAGGCCGCCGCGACCGGATCTCCTGAAGTGATGAGCACCCGCGCGACGAACAACCATTGCCGGCCTTCACGACCGGGTCGATTCTGGCGCAAAAACCAGCGTGCCGCAGCCACCTGCGTCCGCCACGTCAACGGCGGCCGGCAGACGAAGCTCGCCTCGCTTTCCAGCGCTTCGCGCCGCATGTTAAGCAGTGGGCGCTCCTGGAGGTCGTAGACGGCGGCAAGCGATCCACCGCCGACGGCCCCACCGAATTGCGTGTTGGCCGGCGTCTTGTGCGTGCGAATGATGGCCGTCCGTCCGGACGTGTCGAGGCGCAGGACACCGGCGTCCTGAAATGTCCTCATCCTCCCGGCCGCCGGCTGTGGCGTCGTAGTCGTTGAATCCGACAGCTCGCCCATCACAATGGCAGGCCACGCCAGGTCGGCCGTGTGGAAATCGGGACAGACAAAGTCGTGCGCGTCAGCCTCAAGGCAGGCGCGGATAGAGCCATTCGCCTGCTGGTGGCGTGTGAGCTGCCTCCACGCACGCAGCGCCGTCTCCACCCACTCAGCACGATTGAAGCGGCACGCGCCGCGCAGCAGGGCGTACACGTCGTACGCGTTGCTGCCGGCCTCGTAGCTGCCGTCCCAGAACCAGCGCTTGCCTTCCAGCGCTAAGGGCTTGATTCCGTCTGGCATGGTTACAGCGGCGAGGAATTCCAGCCCTTGCTCGAGCGCGCGAGAGGCGGCGCCGTCTGGGTCAGCCTGTGGGACGCGATCAAGGACGTGGTCGATGAAGGCGAGGCAACGACCGTGGTAGTACACGGTCAAGTCAGAGGCGCCGGGGTGTGCACCATACATCTCTGCGTCGGGCTGATAGCCCCACGAGCCGTCGGAACGCTGTTCCTGAAGGGACCGCTCAAGCGAGAGGCGCAGGGCGGCGATCCACTCCTCGCGCGGCTCGAGCTGGCAGGCGGTTGCCAGCGCCATGGCGCCCCACAGTCGCTGGTTGGTGATCTCCTTCTCCACCACCGCGGTTCGGAGATAGGTGTCGGCGTTGCCGAGCACCGCGTGGCGCAGGCGCTCCGCGAGTGAAGGCGGCAGCTCGACCGCACGTGGATGGAGCAGCAGGCGCGCCAGCGCGTCGGTGCACTCACCCGAGTCGATGACTGAGTTCGAGCAGTTGCGCGGATCGAAGCGGCCTGGCAGGTAGATCAGACCACCGTGGTCGGGATCGGGGGCCAGGCGGTCAGCGACGTACTCGGCGCGTGCGATGGCCCGGCGCCAAAACACGTCCTCAGATGTGGCGTCGTGCAGGCACAGGTCCAGCACGATTACGCGCGCGAGCTTGCCCGTGTGCGCCACAAGATGCAGTGGACACTCAAGGCGCTGCCGGTGCAGGTAGCCGGAAGCTGCACGGAAAAAGGAGAGCGCCTCCGGCGCAACGGCAGCTCGCGCTGAGCTTGTCGGAGGGTGCGCCTCGACCGGCTCAGCGCGAGCGACGGTCATGGCTTCCTGAGGGTGAGGAAGCGGATCTTGCCCAGGCTCTTGATGGTCGGGTGGAGCGGGCGAGTGACGCGGTAGGCGGCCGAGATCGGGTACTGGAGCGCAGACACAGCATTGTGGAAGGTCCGCACGCGGTGCTTGGCCTCGTCCTCTGGTGGCAGCGGGAAGACGCGGTGCTCGTGCTCGATCCGGAACCCGGCGCGTTCCGCGAGGTCGTCCACCTCGCCCGGCGTCAACGCCGTGAAAGGGCCAAGGCTTGGGTCGGTGTGCAACGCGTACTGGACGTCTCGACGGCCGAGCGCACGGCGCACGAGGCGCATCGGCTCGAAGTACGAAACCCGGTTGATGTGCGCGATGACCAGCGCCCCGCCCGGCTTGACGACCCGGTACGCCTCGCGCAACAGCGTTTCGCGATCGGCTTCGGGCAAGTTCTCCAAGCGGAAGACGCACGTCGCCGCATCCACGGAGCCGTCCGGCAGATCGATCGTGCCGTGATACTCGTGGTAGGTCGCGTTGCGCCCAGCGAGGCGCGCCTGGGCAAAGGACGCCACCTGCTTGCCGAGCTCGACGAAGTGGAGCTCGGCCTCAGGCAGCTCCTGCGCGATTGCCTCCAGGTAGAGACCCGTGCAGGGCAACAGGTCCAGCACCTTCTTGGCGCCGGTACGGCGCAGCGCATGGCCAAGATAGCCACGTACCGCCTCGTATTCCGACTTGATCGGCTTGTTGTACTTGGGGCCAGCGCGGATGCGCGCCTGCTGGTAGTCCGCGATCTGCTCCAGCCGCCAGTCTTCCGGGTCCGGCGAGGACGGCAGGGTGAACTTGGGGTCGAAGCGCTGCCAGTGGACCAGGTGCGACGGGTCGCGCCGCGCGGGGGCGGACGGATTCTCCGCCGGGTAACCGAAGAGCGTGGTGGACAGCACTTCCATGTCGGGCGGAAGGCCGATCGTCTCGCGCAGCTTTTGGCGGTCGTGGATGGTGGCCTGCCAGAACCCGCCCAGTCCCAGTGAATGGGCGCGCAGCAGCATGTTCATCACCGCTGCCGAGGCGCTCTGGATGTTGGCGTGCGATCCCTCGGAGAAGCGCGTGTCGTAGCAGATGAAGATGCAGACCTGAGCTTTGTCTGCGAACGGCACCGCGTCGCCCAGCGACTGCCTGGTCTGGGCATCGGTGACCACGATGAAGGTCCAGAGCTGCATGTTGCAGGCGGAGGGCGCCCACAGGGCGCACTCGAGCAGCTCCTTAACGATCTCGTCGGGTACGGGCCTATCCGACCAGCGCCGGATGGTGCGCCGCGTGCGGATGGCCGATGGCACGTCGAGCACGACGCCCTCGGGGTGGCCCAGCAGCGCGCCGCTGGACGGCGCAGCGCCGTTGGCAGGCGGCGCACCGTGCGCGTTCGGCGCCGCCGTGGCGGACGCGGGCTTCTCTTCGATCGCGGTCATGCGGAAATCCAATGGTACAACGCAGTTTCCCAGAGGCAGGCTCATGGCTCTGGCCGGCCCGGGGACGGAACGTGTGTCTATTTGTGTCGATTTGTGTCCATTTGTGGTCGCTGCTACACGCTCGCGTGAATGGCGCTGCGCCGGTGGGCGGGCCCGGCGAATTGAACGGCGTGAACAGAGCTAGAGACACGTGGCATTCGCGACCCTCCCTACTTATAAGACTGTTTGGCGCACCAAAACCGGCACGTAATCGGACAGGAACTCATGAGCGCCGGATGGCAGAGCGGCCGTGGTCCATGGGGCAATGGCTACTGCCGCCGTTGCAGGCGGGCAGCCAACCTGGCAGAGCGTCTTTAGCGTCGTTCGCCTATGACGCGGGCAGGAGCGCCGGCGACGATGGCGTAGGGCGGCACGTCGCGCGTGACCAGAGAGCGAATGGCGACAACGGCGCCGTCGCCGATGGTCACGCCGGGCAGCACGACCACGTCGTTGAAGAGCATGACGTCGTCACCGATAGTGATGCCGCGTGAGACGACAGGGGCGTCCATGACCCGAACGTCGCGACGCGAGACGTCGTGCGTGTGGGTGAACAACTGATTTCGGCGACCGACGTGGCTGCCGCGGCCGATTCGGACAGGGGCGCTGCAGTCGATGTGCGTGTCCGACAGCACGACCGATCCCGCGCCGAGTGAAAAGCTGCTGGCACGCAGACCGGGCTCGTCGATGCCGAGACGGACCCGGTCGCGCAGCTCGGCGCGTGACTGGAGCTCAACAGCGACGCCGCGGTGGATGTGCACGCGCTCGTGCACGGTGGCGTCCGGCGTGACGGCTGCACCACGCGCTGCAAGCGCAGCGATGCGCGCGCGGCGCAGCCAGCGCCAGTAGGGACGCAGGCGGTGCAGGTCCGGCAGTGCGAGGAGCACGCGCACAAATGCGAGGCGCCAGGTGTCCGGCTGCGCGACTGTCTTCATCGGGATGGCTCGCGGTTCGGTGTGACGCGCTCGACGAAGAGCTTGATCGCTTGTGCCCGGGCTTCCCACGTGTGGCCCTCTACGTCCTGGCGTGCACGCACGGCAAGGCGCGTGGCTAACCCCGGATCATCCAATACCACCTGCAATCCGGCCGCTAGGGCAGAGGGATCATCGGGTGGCACGAGCCAACCCGATTCGCCGTGACGCAGCACTTCACGCAGGGACGGAATGTCCGAGGCAACGATGGGACGCCGGGCAGCCATGTACTCGTAGAGCTTCAGTGGCGACGTGTAGCGTGCTGAAATGGTTTCGCGACCGGAGTTCGGCAGCGCAAGTGCGGCGGCGACGGCGAGCCAGGTCGGCACCTGCGAGGGTAGGACGTGCCCGGCCACCTGCACGCGGTCCAGGCGCTCGCCGGCGACGAAGCTCCGGAACGAGGCAAGATCGGCCGGTGTGCCACCGACGACCAGCACGTCCACGTCGGGCGGCAGGAGCCGGCTCGCGAGCGCCAGCGTATGTGCCCCTTTCCAGGGATAGAGGTGGCCGGCATACACGACATAGCGCCGGCCCGCGTCCAGGCCCAGCGCTGCGTGCGCCGCAGCCGGCTGCATGTCCTCAGAAAAGCGGCTGAGATCAACGGCGTCCGGCGCGACGAGGATGCGGTCGCGGATGGCGCCGAGGGCGAGGAGCTCCTGCTCGAGGCCGGCGGTGATCGCCACAACACCAGCCAAGCGTGGCAACAGGGCCGCGACGGCGCGGCGCGCGAGCCGCTGCTGCGGCGCGTCGTGTGCCTCCCAGATGCACCGTGCGCCCGCAGCCACGGCGGCGACCAGCACCGGCCAGTCACGGCTGTAGACCAACTGCGGCTGCACACGACGGACCAGCGCCGCCGCGGAGAGCCCGTACGTGGCGGACTGCAGGCCAAAGGCAAGCTGCGGGAACGGCGTGCGGTTGAGCCGAGGGACATCGATCGTCACCAGCTTCACCGGGTCGATTGCCGCAAGCTCTTGGAGGCGGGGGGTGTGGCGCAGGCCGTACAGCGCCACTGGGTCGGCGCCGCGCACCTGCACGATGTTTGCGCGGCGCGGGAATGCCAGCGTTACGTCCACTCCGACGGCTGCAAAGGCGTCGAGCATCTGGAAAATCTGGTACACGTGCGCCTTCTCACTCGGCACGCGCACGTTGGCCAGGTAGAGCCAGTCCGATCGCGGCCGGCGCGCCGTCTGCTCCCACATGCTGACGACCTGGGCAACACAGCGGTCGAGGTCGTAACGGCGCAGGGCGTTCGTCTGGCCTGCGCGGCCCATTTCCGCTGCGCGTTCCGGGTCTCGAAGCACATCGACCAGGCCGCGCGCCAGGGCGAGGTGGTCGCCCACCGGCACGACATAGCCGGTCGTGCCATTCAGCACCGTGTCCGACGCACCGGCGACGCCGGTTGTCACGACCGGCTTGCCGGCGGCGGCGGCCTGGACGGTGATCAGGCTGGTGCCCTCGTAGACGGACGACACGGCCAGGACGCTGGCGGAGGCGACGAGGCCCGGCATCGCATCGTGATCGACCCGGCCAAGGAACCTCACGCGGTCCCCGATGCCGAGCTCGGCCGCCAGCGCCTCCACTGGGGCGAGCTCCGGGCCGTCCCCGGCAATGGCCAGCCGAGCGCCGGGCAGCTCGGCGAACACGATGGCGCAGGCACGCAGCAGCGTGGGGAGGTCCTTCTGCGGCACGAGGCGGGAGGCGTTCAGGATCAGCGGTCCGGCGTGCGTGCTGGGGGCTCCTGCCTGGCTAGCAGAGGCGTGAGCAAAGCGGGCGACGTCCACGGGGACCGGAGCCACGAAGATGCGGTCACGGCGAATGCCCCACGAGGCGAAGCGGTCGGCCTCATGCGTGGTTCCGACGCGCACGGTGTCTGCTTGGCGCACGAGCCAGCGCCCCACGACATTCAGCGGACGGTGCTCGCGCTTCTCGCGCAGCCAGTAGGGGTTGTCCAAGACATCGAAGTGCACCTGGACGTTGAGCGGTACGCGGAACCGCCGCGCCAGCAGCCAGCTGACTAGCCCGGTGGCGAACGGATCCTGGGCGGATACCACGTCCACTCGCTCCCGACGGCAGAGGGCGGCTCCGACGCGGTAGGCATCGGCCAGAAAGCTGTAGCGGGTGCTTGAGTGAGTCGGGTAGGCCCAGGCATTGGGCGCGAGAGCCACGCGGCTGGCAGGCAGGTCGCGGCCGGTTTTGACGACGACGTGGAGCGCGCCCAGGTGCGCGGCGTAGAGGCGCTGGCGCTCCGCGGGGTCGCCGAGCAGCGGGCGGCCACTCGCTCCCCAGGCGATCTGCGAGTCCAGGCTCACGTTGAGCACGCGCAGGTCGCTCACGGCGCGCCCCGGCTGGAAGCGACTTCATGAAACACGGCTGCGACGCGTGACGCGAAGTGGCGGGTGGTCAGGTGCTCGTGTACGTGCGCCTGGCCTTCTTCTGCCAGCAACTGGGCATCGCCGCGCTCAGCGAGCACCCAGCCAACACCGTCGCGGAGGGCAGCTGGATCGCCGGCCGGAACGCGAAGCGCGCCGATGCCGGGCAATGCTCGAGCCTGCGGGGCGGCACTGCGGACCGCTGGCAGGTAATCCCCGACGGACTCACGGTCTGTGATGATCGCCGGCCGCGCCATGGCGAGCGCATCGAGCAGCACCAGCGTGCCCGAGCAATCAGAGCCCGTGGTTGAGCCATCCCCTTGCGTCGGGACCACCACCACGTCGCTGGCGGCGTATTCGTCGCGTAGCTCGATCTGTGAGATGTCGTAGCGCACGACGGCGGTGGGAGGAAGCGTGACGTCGCGCACGTTGCGCGGGCTGCACACCAGGCGCAGCTGGTAGCTAGCGTCCCGGCTGGCGCGGACGAGCGTGCCGTAATCGCGTCCGGCGTCGCGGCCGGCGGCGAGAACGACGCCCTTGCCGGCAAGCTCATTGGCGTTGCTCTTCGGGGGGCCGGCGGCCATGGAGGGGTCATAGAAGTCGACGTCGGTGCCGGAGAGGCAGAGTGGCAAGCGGTGGTAGGGGATGCCCAGACGCTCGTGCAGGAACCGGCGCTGGAACTCGGCAACGCAGACGATTCGGTCGGCGTGGCGGACGGCCATCGTCACGGCGCGCGCGCGCCACCCGCCGCGGCGGATGAGGTTGGTCAGCGTCATGTTCAGCCAGACCAGCTTGGGCCGCCGGTGCGCGGGAATGGCTCGCGCCGCGAGAAGCAACGGCCACGCGCCGGTGAGGAAGACCACGTCATAGTCCGTGAATCGAGGCAGCGTGCGCAGCTGAAGCGCGTCGGGACCGAGACGGCCCACCTGTCGGGCGAAGACGCGACCGACGCGACCGTAGTCGGGTTCGTGGAACGCGGCGTCGATGCCATGTGCGGCGACGTGGTTGAGTCCGAACAGCAGCGTATCCGGCGCTTCACCACGCTCAACGGCGGCGACCAGGCCGCGCTTGCGGGCGGTGAACACGTAGAGCACGCGCAGAGGCATCGGGTTCGCAGACAAGAACGGTTGTGTGACCGTGAAAGGCGGTCTGGCGGGCGTGGCGGGCCCGGCGACTATGCCCGCCGGCTTAGGATTGCGGCGACCCCGTCGGCCCAGCGATCGAGGCTGTGGCTGCGCACCACTTCGGCGCGCAGCGCCGCGCCAACTTCCCCTCGCTGCTCGTGCGACCAGCCGAGCATGGTGTCCAGTGCCTGCGCGAGCGCCTGCGGGTCGTTCCCTGGGGGGCACAGGCGCTGGTCTACCGACCGGAGGACCGGCTCCGACGACGGAGCCGTGGAAACAACCGGAGTGCCACACGCCGCTGCCTCCAGGACGACCTTGTCGAGGCTGCCGGTGCCGCTGGTGTGCGCCAGGAGCCAGGCGGCGCGGTACTCGCGCGGCATGGCCTCGTAGTCCACGTGCCCAAGGAATGACACCCGGTCGCTCAGATGGAGGCTCTCAACGCGCTGCCGAATTGACGTTTCATAGGCATGGTTCGTGGCGTAGCTGGAGCCGGTTGCCAGGCGTAGCTGCCAGCGCGGCGTGCGCGTGAGCGCCAGGGCGTCCAGCAGTGCTTCGTAGCGCTTAGCCGGTGAGAGGCGGCCGGCGGCGAGCAGCCGGCCCGTTTCAGGCGATTCAGCGCCCGAGTCTGTAGGTGCGTAGCGGCGGGTGTCCACACCGTGGCCGGTGATGCGCAGGCGCCTGTCTACTGCCGGTCCGGAGAAGGGAAAGCTATCACGCGTGGGTGTGAGGATCCACGTCACCAAGCGTGTAGCAGCGTGCAGGGCGCGGCTGGTGCCGCCTTGGGCATACCAGAGCGCCATCGGCCGGCGCAGTGCCAGCGCGAGCGGCGCAGCGAGCACGGCGTAGCGGGGCACCATGTGGACGAACACCGCCGCCGCGCCTGGCAGTGTCTTGGCGAGCGCCACGTAGAAGGCGCGTGCCTGCGCCGCACGGCCGGCGCCGGTGTCTTTGCCCAAGGAGTACACGCGCACACGGCCTGACGCGGCGGGGGGCTGCTGCGCGGTGAGGGCTATGACGTCAACACCGTCCGAACGTGAGGCGAGGGCGTGCACCCAATCGCGGGCGACGCCGACGATGGTGTCTTCCGGACGGTAGGACTGGGTGATGAAGACGATGCGGCTCATCGAGGTGGAGGCTTCAATACCTCCGTTCGCCCCGAGCTTGTCGAAGGGTGTGGTTCGACAGGCTCACCACGAACGGAGTAGTGAAGCGGTTACTAAGCCGGCGCCGCGGCCATGCGGGGCGGTGCAAGGCTTTCCAGCGTGGCAGTGGTCCGCTCTACGAGTACGTCCCAGCGGAACGCGCGCACGTCTAGAGCAGCATGCCGCCGGAGGCTGTCGGCGAACTGATGATCCGTGTGCAGCCGGGAAATCGCGGCCAGGATGGCCGCGCGGTCGTCGAGCGGCACGAGCAAGCCGTTCCGCTCGTGCGCTATCACCTCAGGGTTGCCGCCGACGCGGGAAGCGAGGACGGGGGCACCGGCTGCCATCGCTTCGAGCATGACGTGAGAGAGGCCCTCGTAGCGGGTGTTGAGGATGAACACGTCGGCTGCGCGCAGGTAGCGCTGCACCTCGTCGTGGGATACGTCTCCCGTGATGCGCACCCGATCCGCCACGCCGGCGGCGCGAGCGCGCTCTGCGAGCGCCGCGTGGTCGGGGCCGCCGCCGACAATCGCGAGGCGCATGCCTTCAGGTAGATGAGGCGCGACGTCGATCAGGAAGTCCAGATTCTTCCAGGGGTAGAGGCGGGCCGACGTGACGAGCAGGGGTCCGTCCAGGCCGAGCTCACGCTTAAGGGCGGGCTGCTCCGCGGCGCGGCGTTCCAGATCGATGGGCTGCGTGGTGAGGGCGTTGCGGATGACTACGACACGGTCTTCGGGGACGCCCCACCCGCGCACGATGCCCTTGAGGTACTCGCTGGGCACGATCAGGCGCGAGACCAGCCGGGCGTAATTGTGCACGAGTGCCCGGACCAGGCGCAGCTTGGGACCGTAGGCGTTCCGCTGGAAGTCGTCGATGCCGTCGTCGGTGAGGCCCTTGCGGATGGCGTACTCCCAGGCGTTGTCGCCAACGATCTTTAGCGCGACCGGCTTGCCGAGCAGGCGGCCGACGAGCACGGCAGCCATTTCCGGACCGGCGAGACCCTGAACATACAGCGCATCAGCCCGGCGCGCGGCGCGGAACAACAGCTGGCACGCCACGGCCAGGCGCTTCAGCAGGGGCAGCCCGCGCGAGACGCGGAACACCGGGTACGGGCGAGGCTCGTCTGAACCGTTCACATACCCCGGCGGCGCGCCGCCGACCACTCCAATGCTGTGGCCACGCCCGGCTAGCTCGGCAGCGATCTTGGGGACATAGGTCGCCGGCCCACCGATGTCGGGCGGGAAGAGGTTGGAGACGATCAGGATGCGCACACGCAGCGCTCGGCTTCAGTTCAGGGCCGTGGTGACGGGCGGCTGGTCCATGATGGGGCGGACTGGCTTACCGTTGGGCATGTAGCCGTTGGCGGCGGCGGCAAGGGCTGCCTGTCCTTCGACGCCAACGTCGGCGGCGACGGGGGAGAGCACGATCTCGCCGGGGCGCGGGGCGCCGTCCTTGCGCTTGCCCACAGGCATGTCCGCGGGGCGGATGCGGCTCTCAATGGCACTGAAGGCGCTCCAGGCGGTGCTGTCTTTCTGCCAGACTGCATCGCAGCCGGAGCACAGCGGCGCGTCCTTCTGGCGGCCCTCCACCTGCATGGTGCGCAGCTTCACCATGCCGGGGCCGTTCCAGATCTCTCGCAGCGACTGCGTCTTGACGTCGCCGATGACCTGATCGCCGGAGAAGTCGGCGCAGCAAGAGGCGACGCGACCGTCCCAGTAGATGGCCAGGCTCTTCCAGAGCCAGTTGCAGGGGTGGTAGTTCTCGCCGTAGGGCTGCGCCTGGATGGTGCCGTTCTCCTGCATGACGCCGGCCCAGCCGTGCGGCCAGAGGGGGTCCCACTCGTCTACCGGGAGGCCCTCGAAGATGGCCTTCATGTGGTCGGGGACGTTGGGGCCGGGCGATTCCGGGTCGTACGGCAGGATGACCTGCATCACGGTGTAAGGGGTAGGCCAGCCGTTGCGACGGTATTCGGCTACCAGGCTGAGGAACCCGCGCACGTTTTCCAGCGTGCGCTCGTACTTGGCGCCCTTGCGCATCTTCTCGTAGTGCTCTTTGTCCGGGCCGTCAAAGGAGATGGTGACCTTGGAGGCGCCGTCTTCGATGAGCATGCGCGACTGCTGCTCACGCAGGATGGTGGCGTTGGTGTTCACGTGCAGGCGCACGCGGTTGTCCCGTCCGTAGCGGAGGATCTCGGACATCTGCTTATGGAGGAGCGGCTCGCCGCGGAAGAACAGGTTGATCTCCAGCGCAAAGTCTTTGGCCTCGTCAACGATCTTCTTGTAGAGGTCGACGTTGATGTAGCCCGTATCACCCTTGACCGCGTCGATGGCCTGGGGGCACATGGGACAGCGCAGGTTGCAGACGCTGGTGGGCTCCAGGTGCAGCTTGAGGGGCGGATACGGCAGCGTGGTGCTGCCGCGCATCCAGTGGTAGAGGAAGCGCGCCGTGCGCGGATGGATCACCGCCTGGTGGCGGCGCCAGTTACGCACCAGCTTGATGGCCTGATCGACGGTGTTCACGGGGTAAAACTCGCCTTCCTAACGCGTCCTGCCGGAGCCGGGTAGCGAGGATGAGTGACAGAGTGGCGCAGCGTCAGTAGGGGACGTGCACCGTTGGTACTAGAAGCAACTCTACCGGACCCTGACACCCGTGGTGGTCTCCCTCTCGCGAATGGTGCGGCGTGCAGACGTGTGGGGCCTCGCGCTGCTGCCGCTGCTGGCAGTGCTGCTGCGGCTGGCCTACGCGGCCACGCTGCCGCCGCGAATCGTGGTGACGTTCGAGGCGGACCCGCTGACGTACGACCAGATTGCCCGGAATCTGCTGGCGGGGCGTGGTTTTTCGGGCGCGTCGTTCTACTACCCTGCCGGCTCGGACGTGCCGACAGCTTTCTGGGATGCGTTGTATCCACTGTTCCTGGCCGGCATCTACGCCGTGGCGGGCCACAGCGTCCCTCTGGTGCGCGTGGCGCAGGCGGCGCTGGGTGGAGTTGCGGTCGCGCTGACGTTCTGGCTCGGCTGGCGGCTAGCCGGACGTGGCGTAGGCCTGCTGGCGGCGGCGGTCTCTACCGCGTACCCGTTCTTCATCTACTACTCCGGCCAGCTGCTGACAGAGACGCTGTTCATGGTGCTGATCCTGGCAGTGTTCGCGGCGGGGCTGATGGCCGAAGAGTCTGGGCGCGCTGGGTGGTTTCTAGTGCTGGGGCTGGTCATCGGGCTGGCGGCGCTGTGCCGGGCCGAGGCGTATTTGTTCGGGCTGGCGTACATCGCGTGGGCGGCGTGGCGGACCTCACCCTGGCCTTCGGCCCCAGGGCCCGGCCCTCTGCCCTTGATCCCTCCGGGCGGGCATTCACCCGTCTCTCCCATAGGAGAGGGACACAAGGATCGGGACGTCCGCACCAAAGGGCCGCTCCGGGTGCGGCTTTGGCTGGCGGCGGTGGGTCTGGTTGGAGTAGCGGTGGTGATGGCGCCGTGGGTGGCGCGGAACCAGGTGACGCTGGGGGCACCGGTGCTGACGACAACCAAGCTGGGCTACAACCTCTACAAGTACTACCACCCAACCATGACGGCGGATCAGACGGTGCGGACGGTGCCGTTTCCTGCCTTTGGGGACCCGGACGCTGGACCGGTGGTGACGGCGCCGGGGGATTCCGCGCCGGGCCTGAGTGAACCGCAGCGCGAGGCGGTGATGCGGTCACAGGCTCTTGAATTCATGATGGCTGACCCCGGCCGCACGCTGTGGTTCATGGCGAACAAGCTGGTGCTGCTGTTCAAGCTGACCCCCTCCAATGACGTAAACCGGCAGTATGCGTTGATCAGCCTGCTGTCATATGGGACGCTGCTGCCGTTCATGGCGGCTGGGCTGGTGCTGGCGCTGCGGCGCGGTGGCCGGTTCTTGCCGCTGGTGGGATACGTGTTGTTCAGCGTTGCCACCAAGGCGGCGGTCTTCGCCGGGATCAGACTGCGCATGCAGATCGAGCCGTTCCTGATCATCTTGGCAGCGCTGGCAGTCGTGCGAGTCGCGAGCTCCATCGCGCCACGCCTCGCGCCCTCGCTGGCTGGTCGAACGGCGTCTCGGGCAGCAGGAGCGCCGGTGGGGGCGCTGCCTCACTCCCGGCAGGCGTTGTGACGCGCCGGACGGGAGCGCGCGCCGCTACCGGATGGGCGGGCTGGATCCTGGGGGTGTCGGTGGCGCTCACGCTGGCACTGCTGGGGACGCACCTCAACCCATATCTGGGTGATTTCGGCGACGACGCCGAGTTCCTGGTGCTGGGGCAGGGCCTGGCGACAGGACACGGCTACGCCTGGGTCAACAGCCCGGAGCGGCCGCCGCACAACCGCTACCCCCCGGGGTATCCGGCGCTACTGGCAGGGACGATGCTGGCCACGGGGACGGCTGCCACCCCATACGCCGCGATCATCCCGGCGAAGGTGGTGACGGCCGCGACGCTCCTGATGTGCGCGCTGGTCCTCTGGCCACTGGCGCGGCGGCGATTACGCGCTGAGTGGGCCGCGGGGGCAGTTGCGCTGTTTCTCCTCAACCCGGTAGCGATACGTTTCGCCACCCAGGTGATGTCGGATGTGCCGTACGTGCCGGTGTTCCTTGCGGCACTGGCGTGGGCGGAGCGGAGCGCCAACGGACCCGACCGGCGCGTGCGGGACTGGCTGGCGCTGGGCGCGCTGCTGGCGCTCGGCGCCTATCTGCGCTCTATCGGCCTGGTGGCCGCGGCTGGTGTGCTGGCATGGGCTTGGCTGTGCCGCCCGCGCAAGGATGCGCTGGCCGTTACCAGCGCCTTCGTGGTGTGCATGCTGCCGTGGTGGGTGCGGGATGCGTCACTAGCCGGCGGGTGGCGGTATCTGGAAGAGCTCTCGGCCGCGCAGTACCAGGATCCAACGGCCGGCACGGCCGGCGCGGGTGACCTGCTGGCTCGTGCCGCCGACAACGCGTCGTTCATCGTTGGAAAGCCAGCCGCTTTTGGTCCGCTGGGGCTGCTCCTGGCAACGGCTGGGGCCACGCTGCTGCTGCTGGGCGCACTACGCAGTGCGCGGGTCGCCGGCGGCGCGGCAGAGTGGGCGGTGGCGGCGGTGTGTATCTCCGTGTTGTTTTGGCCGATCAAGACGGGGCGCTATCTGTTGCCGATCATCCCGCTACTGGGGGTGTACGGCCTGTGTGGGGTGGAGTGGTTGCGGGAGTGGCTGGAAAGAAAGGGTCCTGCGGGGGCGGGAACTCTGGTGAAAGGCGGCCAGGACGGCAAGGGACGAGCCTTTGCCCTGCTGCCGGTTTCCCCAGTGCGACTGGCCCGAGTAGCGCCGGCTGCCGGAGCGATGGGACTATTCGGCGCGTGCGCGCTGTTCGCGGTGCTGAGCGGGAGGCAGGCGATAGAGAACGCGCGGGCGATGGAGCGGGGAACTGGAGCGGCAGCGTACTACGCGGAGCGGCCGGAGTGGGCGCGCTTCCTTGAGGCGGGGGACTGGCTGCGGGCGAATGCGGGTGACGGGGACGTTGCCATGACACGCCGGCACTTCGCGCTGTACGTCTATTCCGGCCACTTCGCCGA
>CADCTC010000178.1:0-9979 GCA_902805635.1 uncultured Chloroflexota bacterium | reverse complement strand
CAAGTACCGGTTCGACACGTCAGAGGAGGAGCTGGCCTATCTGACTGCCGGAACAGCGCGGAAGTACGTGGTGGAGGATGCGTTCGACTTCTTGCGGGGGGACTTTCCGCGACTGCCCGCCGCGCTGCGCGCGCGGGGTGGGGACTTGCGCCTGCGGTACGAGACGGCGGAACCCGCCGTACGGGTGTGGGAGCTGGTGCGGCCGTGATCGACTGGAGAGGCGCTGCGCGGATCTTCGCGCTGCTCCTCTGCTTGTATGTGCTGACCGGCGGCGGGCAGGGCTACAGCGTAGATGGCACGTTCAGCTACCAGGCCGCGCGCAGTCTGGCCACCGATCCCTCGGCAACGTTCCTACGCCAGAACGCGGATACGCTTCGCCGGTGGGGCGTGCTGATGCCGCTGGCCGGCGCGCCGCTGACCTGGCTGGGCGCGCGCCTGGCGGCCGCGGCGCCGCCGCGCGACAGCGTCGTCGTCGCGGGACAGCGACTGGCGCTGCATGAATGGCAGCCGATAGGCGCGGGGGGGACGAGCGCTGCGGATGGGACGGCCAATGCGCTGGTGGTGCCGGTGGCGCCCGGCAGCCGTGTGATAGCGCCTGCGCGCGTGAGGCTGGTGTCCTTTCTCTCGCTTGGATCGGCAGTCCGGGACGGCGCGGTGGTGGCGCGCGTGACGCTTGGAGAGGGCGCAACAGAGCGCCGCGCGGACATCATCGCGGGGCGAGACACGGCGGAGTGGTCCTACGACGTGGCGGGAACGTCGCAACCCGGACACACGCGCGCCAGGCTGGCGGGGCACTGGCCTGGAAACCCGCAGGCGAACCTCTACTGGGCCGACCTTCAGCTGGACGGGGCCGGCACTGGTGGAATGCCAGGCACGGTACGGATCGAGTATCTGGCGCCCGCCGGACGGCTGCACGTGCGAGCGGTGGCGCTGCTAGGGGACGGCGCGAGCGTGCAGCTGCCGGGACCACCCTCCGGCTGGTCCGCGGAGGACCAGGCGGGGTTCTTCACTCGATTCACCTTTTCTTTTCTGAACGCGCCGGCAATGGCGGCGCTGTGCGCGCTTCTGGCGCCGCTCGGCGTAGTGCTGGGGTACCGCCCAGCGACCGCCGCCACGCTGGCGCTCGGCGTTGGCACGGCGACGCTGCTCTGGCCGTACGCGCGCTACGACTTCGCCGAGCCGCTGGCGGCGCTCTGCATGGTTGCGGCGGCGCTATTGGTCTACTGGGCCGCGCCTCAAGATGGGCGGACGGGGCATTGGTGGTGGGGGAAACTGGCCGCTGCTGGCGCGTGTGCGGCGCTGGCGGCGGCGGCGAAGTATTCGGCAGTGTGGTTCCTGCCGCTGCTGGCGGTGCAGGTGACGCTGCTGTGGGCCACAGCCGGGCAGCGCGGGCGCTTCGTGGTCATCGGGCAATTGTCCGCAGGCGTGGCGGCTGTCGTCGCGGTATTGGTGGTCCCGCTCATGGGACTCGCGGGCATGGTGGCGGCGACGGGCAGAGTGCCGACGATCTGGACGGGGTGGAGCAGCGGACTGGTGAGCGGCTGGCTGGACTTCCCGCTTTGGGCAGGGGTGTACGGGCTGCTGCTCAGTCCGGGGAAGGGGCTGTTCCTGTATGCGCCGCTGCTGGTGCTAGCTCTGCTGGGAGCGACGGCGTTCGTGCGGCGTCACCGCGGAGGCGCGTTTCTGTTCCTGGCAGTGCCGGTGACGTACGCGCTGTTCTATGGCAGCAAGGGAGTGTGGCACGGCGGAGGGTGGGGGCCACGGTACCTCGTGCCGGCGGTGCCGTTCCTGGCGTGCCTGGCGCTGCCGGTTGTGGAGCGGCTGCTCAGGGGCAGGAACGCGGCGTCGGAGTGGTTCGCGGCGGGCACGGCGGTGGTGCTGGTGGCGCTGAGCGTTGGGGTGCAAGTGCTGGGGGTGGCCAAGCACCCCAACCAGTACACGGTGATGTTCCGGGACCACGTTGCGCCGCAGTTAGCCGACTACGGAAAAGCATACGGTGGGCCAGCGGCTGAGGCGTACTGGCGCCACTTCGGCGGGCCCGAGGCGTACCGTCAGTTGGACCGGCCGCCAGGAACGGCAGACGGCGCAACGCCGCAGCGGGGGCTCGGCTATCTCTTCGCGGAGGACGGGCCGCTGGAGCTGCGGCTAGGCCTGCGCTCGGCCGCACCATTCGACCTGACGCTGTACATGTGCGACTGGGACCACCGGGGGAGGCGCCAGCGCGTCACGGTGGATACTGGAGCTGCAGTGGTGACCCACACACAGGACTATGACATCTCCGGCTGCGAGTACCTAACCTGGCGTCTGTCAGATACGCCCGGGCTGTTGATTCCGATGCGCGGAGATTCGATTCGGATTCGCGTGGAGGCGACGGCAACGGACACGCCGGTGCTCTCCGGATTGTTCTTCGATCCGCCGCGTCGCCGCGGGC
The DNA here is from genome assembly GCA_902805635.1 of uncultured Chloroflexota bacterium. Taxonomy (GTDB): domain Bacteria; phylum Chloroflexota; class UBA11872; order UBA12225; family UBA12225; genus CADCTC01. Next base: position 7,548 of record CADCTC010000178.1, on the reverse strand, counting down.
CGGGTGCATCACTGCTTCCGGTTCAACGCAGGGTCGTGACGCCCCACGAGCGGTGGACCGATCTCTACGGCACCGACGGGTATGCGCTGCTGGCGTGGCGGCGCGGCGCGGATGTGGCGAAGCTGCCGCCATACGTGGCCGGGATCGAGGGCGGCGACCGGGTGTGGGTGGACACCTGGCAGAACGAGCTGGCCGAGACGCCGTTGCTCTACGCGCCGGGCTTCAGTCCCCTGGCGGCGCACGGCTGGCTGCTGACGGCCGACGCGCTCGCGACGCTGACGCCTGGCAGCGATGGTCTGCTGCGGCGGGCGTTGGGCTCACCTCCGTGGCGGTACACACATGGACTGGACGTGCACCCGGACCACCCTGAGTATGCACTTGGGCTGGACTTTTGGCCGCTGCTGCTGCGGGCCCACTTCAGGTCGCACGGCGGATTCATGACCGGGGTATGGCTCACGGTGGGCGTGCTGGCAGTGGGGATGGTGGCGTCGGCGTGGGCGCTGGCAAGGTCGCTGCGTGAGACGTCGCGGGTCACATGAGCACTACCGCTCCAGAGCCGCGTGGGATTGGCCGGCTATTGTTCGTGTGCTTGCTGTCGTTGTACCTGGTGACAGGTGGAGGCAAGGGGTACAGCGTGGATGGTGGGTTCGGGTATGAGATGGCCAAGACGGTCTTCCTCGACCCGAAGCACGAGTACTTTCAACGCTTCAAGTCGGCCTTCGCGCGCTGGGGGGCGCTGCTGCCGCTGCTGGGGCAGCCGTTCGTGCTGGCAGGCGATGCGCTGTCGCGGGTCGCGCCGGAGCGCGACGCGCTGGTAGTCGACGGCCACACGTTCAGAGTGGAGGACTGGCCGGCGCTCGGCGCCGGCGGGCGGTTCGAAGCGCCGCTGCCCGAAGGGGGAGGCGTGACCGCCGACCGATTGGCGATCGTGTCGTTCCTGTCAAACAGCCTCGCCACGGACCAGGGTGCGACTGTTGGACAGGTGCGGGTGTGGTCGGCGGGGCAGCCGGTGGTACTGCCGGTGAGGGCGGGAGTGGAGACGGCGGAGTGGGCGTATGACCGGCCGGACGTGCGGGGACTGGCGCGGCACCAACGGCCGCGTGTGGTGGGGCAGTGGATTGGCCAGCCGCGGGGGAACCTGTACTACGCCGAAGTGGTACTGCCCAACGCCATGCGGGTGACCTCATGGGAATTGTTGGGCGGCAGCGGGGACGCACGCTGGCATGTGCGCGCCGCCGCGTTCCGGGAGGCAGGTTCCGGGCAGTGGCGCGACGCACAAACCGGTGCGCGGTTTTGGTCGGAACGGCAGACGCGCGACTTCTTCACGCGGCTGGGGTATTCCACGCTCAACGCCTTCACGACCGCGGGTACGGCGGCGCTGGTGTACGCCATCCTGGGGCTCCTGGAGTATGGGCTGACGACGCGGGTGGTCGCGGCGCTGGGCTATGGCGTGGCGACAATGGCCTGGCCGTACGCGAAGCTGGACTTCTCCGAGCCGGCGTCCACGATGTTCGCACTGCTGGCGGTGTGGGCGCTATTGCGAGTCTCCCTCACCCCCCCAGGGTCCGGCCCTCTGCGCCCTTCATCGCCTCCGGCGCGGGCGCATTCACCCGCCTCTCCCGGGGACCCGGGGCTGAGGGCGGCGTTCGCTCTCGGTGCCCTGGCGTCTCTTGGGCTGTTGCTGGCGATGGTGGGGAAGTACACGGCAGGGCTGTGGGCTGGGGCGGTGCTGGCGCAGTGGGCGGTGTCGAGCGGGTGGTGGCAGGCGGAGTCGCGGCCGCGAGCGCTGGCGTTCGGGGCGATGACGGTGCTGCCGGCGGGGGTGCTGGGAGTGCTGGCTGTGGCAGTGATGGCCGCCTATGCGGGGGAGACACCGGTGCTGTACCGGAACCTGACCGAACGCCTGCGGGAGGACTGGCTCTCGCTGCCGCTGTGGACGGGACTGCGAGGGCTGTTGTTCAGTCCGGGGAAGAGCCTGTTCCTGTACTCCCCTTGGTTGCTGCTGGCGCTGCCGGGTGGCGTACTGCTCTGGCGCCGGCATCGGCGCCTCGCGGCGCTGTTCACGGTGTTTCCGGCGGTGGTGGTGGTGCTCTACGGCATGAAGCTTGTGTGGCACGGAGGAGGCTGGGGGCCGCGCTACCTGGTGCCGATGGTGCCGCTGCTCTCGATCGCCGCGGCGCCCGCGGTAGAGTGGCTCCTAGAGCGTGGCCGTGCCACGCGGGGAGTGCTGGTAGGGCTGGCAGCGGTGTCGGTGGGGGTACAGCTACTGGGAGTGGCGAAGGACCCGGAGCAGTTCCCGACAATGGTGCGCCAGCACGTGGCGCCTGCACTGCCGGACCTCGGCAGCCGCCTGGGCGGGCGCGACTACTGGGTGGCGCGGGGAGGGGAGGGGCTGGCGCGGGCGCTGCTGGACCCACGGGATGGTGGAGGCGCGGCGCGCCTGCGGGGGCTGGGCTACCTGTGGGGCTACCCCGACGCACTGCTGGAGCTGCCGGTCACCCAGGAGCGGAGCTTCGCGCTGTCGCTCTACTTTGTGGATTGGGACCGGCAGGCGAGACGGCAAACGGTGGAGGTGGAGGACGCGCTGGGGCTGCGTGTCTGGCAGCTGGATACAGACTTCTCCGGCGGCGTGTGGGGTACCTGGGAGGTGATGGCGGCGCCGGGGCGGCCGGTTCGCGTCCGGCTGACGCAGCGCGGACCTGATACGGCGGTGCTCTCCGCCGCCGTGTTCGATGCGCCGCGGGGAGAGAGGCGGGAAGCGCCGGTGCTGGACCGGGAGACGAAAGGCAACTGGCTAGGCCGGTATGGCGCTGAGGGATACGTGCTGTTCGCGTGGCACAGCTTTGACGTAGACCAGGAAAGGCGGCCCAACTACCTGGCCGGTGTGGAGGCGAGTCACACGGGCGACCGGCCGGACCCGCGCATCCACGTGGAGATCGCAGAGGCCGACCTGCTGGACACGCCGCTGCTGTACGCGGCGCCGTTCAGTCCGCTGCTGGGAAACGCGTGGCTGCTAGCGGCGGACACCGCGAACCTCGTGCTGCCGGCGCGCGCCGACCTGGCGCAGGCGATTCTCGGCCGGCCGCCGTGGACGTGGTTCGGCGTGGCAGCGCCGCGGCTCGAGCAGCCCGCGTTCGGCTTGGGGCTGGACTTCTGGCCGACGCTGCTGTACACGAACTATGCGTCGCACAGCGGGGTGATCGGCGCGATGTGGGTGACGCTGCTGGCGCTGGAAGCGGTCTTGATAGGCAGCGTGGGGCTGCTGCTGCCCCGGCTGGGGTGGCCGGCGCGCCTGGCGGGCACGTGGGTTGGGGTGCTGGCGGTGGGGTTGATGGTCTTCGACGTGCTTCAAGTGCGCGGGTAGGGTCTGGTATTCTTCCGGAGTCGACGGTGCCGCGTCGTCTAACGGTAGGACGCTTGACTCTGAATCAAGTAGTTGGGGTTCGAATCCCTGCGCGGCAGCCACAGGTTCCTCGCCGAATCGCCTCCGGGACTGACCGGGGGCGCTTCTATTTTGGTCGCCTGTCATGAGCACGCAGGGCGTCGTAGTGCCCGCACCTAAGGCGCTGGCGGCGTACCATCGGTCCCTGGCTGCCCTCGACCCGACGGCAGCGCCTGAGGCGCGCGCGCTCTGTGGGCCGTCGCTCTCCGCGGTCCGGCGCCTGGTGGCGCTGCCGGGATCGTTCAATCCGCCCCACATGGCGCACCAGGCGCTGCTGACCGCAGCACGCGACGCCTGGCGGGCCGATGCTGCGGTCTACGTGCTAAGCGTCCGGACGGTGGACAAGGAGCGGCCGTCCGGGATGCTGGTGGAGGACCGGCTGTGGCTCCTGTGCGAGCTGGTGCAGGCGGAGTGGGATGGGATGAGCGGGGCGGGCGGGACGGACAGGGCGGGAGTGGGGGTGGTGGCGACTAACCGCGGCTTGTACGTCGATCAGGCAGAGGCGCTGCACCAGGTGTGCCCGCGGCTGGAGGAGCTGGCGTTTGTCACGGGCTACGACAAGATCGTGCAGATCTTCGACCCGCGGTACTACGACGACCGGGACGTAGCGCTGGAGCAACTGTTCGCGCGCGCTGCGTTCTTGGTGGCGCCGCGAGAAGACGCGACGCAGTCGGACCTGGAGGCGTTGCTGGCGCAACCGGACAACGTCCGGTACTCGTCACGCGTGAGGCCGCTGCCGTTGCCGCCAGAGCTGGCGGGGTTGTCGTCTACGCGCGTGCGCAGGCACGCGGCCGAGCTCACTCCCGGCGCCCGCGTGGATGACCATGGAGAGGTGCCGGCGCGAGTGTCGAGGTTTATTGAGGAGACGGGGTGCTATCGGGAGCCGGCGCCAACGGCGTACGCGGAGCGCGCTGCAGCGATTGCAGCAGTAGCTCGAGCGCAGCGTTAGCGAAGGCTGCCTGGTTCTCCGTGCGGATGGGGAGTCCGGTGAGCAGCTCACGCTCGGAAGGCTCCGGGCCGGCCACGGCGAGATAGACCAGCCCGGCGGGCTTGCGCGAGCGGCGGCCGGTCTGGGGACCCGCGATCCCGGTTTCTGCCAGTCCCCAAGTGGCTTGAAGAGTGCGCCGCGCCGCCTCCGCCAGTTGGTGGGCTGCGACTACGCTGACGGCGCCATCGGCGCCGAGCGACTGGGGCGTGACATCCAGCCAGCGTTGCTTGGCCGCGGCGCCGTAAGCGACTGCCCCACCCAGGAACCAGGCGGAGGCGCCGGGGATGGCCGCCAGGCGGGCCGAGATGAGGCCGCCGGCGGTGGTCTCCGCGACGGCAAGGGTCTCGCGGCGCTGGACGAGGAGCTGGGCGACTTCTTCTGCTGCGTCCCCGCTCAACCCTGGACCTCACCCAGGCCTTCGGCCTTCAGTCCCTGTGTACGTCCCTCTCCGTAGAACGGAGAGGGACTCCAACGCCTGCGGAGATCGCTCATGCCTGGCCGGTGAGAATGGCGTTGACGCTCTTGGCCGCGGCTTCGGTTGCGGCCTCTACGTTCTTTGTGCCACGCCAGAGGGGTGCCAGCTCCCGGAGGGAGACGGCGCGGATCTCATCGCCGCGCGGCGCCATGACGGGCGTGCGGGCCTTGATGAGCGCGCCGGGGATGCCGGGGCGGCGGTCGTACGGAGGGACAGCCGGTTTCTGGTAGGTCTCCTGGCCGACGATAGCCTTGGCCTGCGGCAGCCACAGGCCGTTGTCGAACTCCAGGCGCTGGGTGTCCACGTCTACCAGGAACTGCATGAGCTCCCAGCCGTCGTCGGGGTACTGCGCGCCGGAGGCCAGGCAGACCGCGTCCGGTTTGAAGGCGGCTTGCTGCGTCTGCTTGCCCTTGGGTTGGGGAGCGATTCCGAAGTCAAGGCCAGCCTGTTTGGCGAGGTCCAGCTCGGCGTCGGCTGGACCGAACCAGAGGCCGACGCGACCGGAGGCGAAGGCGGCCGGACCTTCGGGCAGCTCGCCCGCGGGCGGCGCTACTTTGTGCTTGTGGCGGAGGTCGGCCAGCCACTGCAGCGCCTCACGGGCGGCAGGTTGGTCGAGGAGCGACCTCTCGAAGCTCCGCTCCAGGTCCTCTGCGCCGTGGCCCCACAGCCACGGGTAGTAGAAGTCGGCGATCGGCTCGAGCGCGGTGCCCCACTGCGCTGCGCCGCTGCCGGAGGCGCCGGTGCTCCCTGACGCGCGGGTAAGCTGCTGAGCGGCCTTGAGGAAATCGTCCCAGGTCCAGCCGGTGGCGGGTGGCTTCAAGCCGGCACCTTCGAGCAGGCGACGGTTGTAGAACACCACCCATGTGCCGGCGTGGCCGCGCGGCAGGCCGTACCAACGGCGCTGGAAGGTGCCGGTGTCGAAGGGCTGCGCCAGGTGGTCGGTCTTGAAGGCGTCGCGCTTGAAATACGGGTCCAGGCGCTTGACCACGTCCTCGTTGTAGAAGGTGAACGCAGACCAGGTGGGCAGGCGCACCACGTCGGGCGGGGCGCCGGAAGAGAGCATGCTGATCTGCTTGGCGACATGCTCCGCGGCGGTGGCGGATGCGATGACGTTGACCTTGAGGTCCGGGTAGTTCTTCTCGAACGCGAGCAGAGTCCAGTTCTCAACCTCACGCTGCTGCGGCGTGCCCCAAGTGGTGTAGACAATCTGGCCCGAAGACTCCCCGGACTTGGGGAGCGCGTCCAGGTCTTCCGACGCGCCGCACGCGGCGGCGAGTGCGGGCAACAGGGAAATGCCGAGCAGCGTGCGCCGGCTGACAGCGCTTCGCGCCGTCCCGCGGGCGCCCCGCGGTGGGTGTCTCATGTATCTGCGGCAAGTATAGTGCGCGCCGCACGATCCGGAGTCGCTTAGAATGAGGTGGAGCGGCGCGGCCGCGCGAAGCAAGCCTGATGGCAGAACCACTCTCGATCAAAGACGCGGCGCGCCGGCTGGGGATCAAGCCAAAAGAGGTCCGCAAGCGCATCAAGCGCGGCGAGCTGGGCGTGGTCGTGCCGCCGGATGGCGAGACTGCCGGCGCGGCGGCGCGAGCGGTGCTCCCCCAGGCCGCGCCGGGCATGCCCCCGCCGAGCCCGACCGAGAGGCCGGCGCCCGAGGCAATGAGCGGCGCGCGAACAGATGAGCGCGACGCCCAAATCCGCCAGCTAGAAGACCTGGTCCGCACACTGCGGGACGAGGTGGGCGCTCAGCGGCGCCAGGTGGAGCAACTGCAGGCGCAATTGTCAACGCAGACGGGCGAGCTCAGCGCGAGAAAGGCAGAGGACGAGGCCGCTCGGGCAGACGAGGCGGATGGCGCGGACACCGCGGACGATGCGGCGGAGACGGACTGGAGCGAGTACGATGCCGAGTCCGAGCAGCTGCGCAAGCGAATGGGGCGCCTACAAGACCTTCTCACGAAGCTTGACGTGGGTGACGCGGACGAGGCTCCTGCAGAGCCGCCCATGCCCCAGACGCAGCCCACCCAGTCGGCTCCGCCGAAACCGCGCAGGGCCCCACCGGCTCAGGCGGCTGGACCAGCACCTGCATCGGAGCCGCGCGCTGCGGCACCCGCGGCGCGGGAGAGCTCAGCAATAGAGCCACCTCTGGGCGAGGCGCTGTCTCGGCGACGCGACGCGCTGGGGATCTCGCGTGAGGCGCTCGCAGCCGCATCCGGACTGTCTTGGGGATTCATCACCGAGGTGGAACGCGGCCGCCGGCGCGACTCGCGCAGCCGCGAGCGGCTGTCAGAGGCGATCGAGGCGCTGGGGAAGAAGCAGCGCGGCTAGAGCTTGCCCGTGCGGAGGTCGCGCCGAATGCGGGAGTCGATGTCGTCGGCAAGGCTGCGGTATGCCTCGGCGGCGCGGCCGGATGGGTCGTAGCGCAAGACAGACTGGCCGAAGCTGGGAGACTCGCCGATACGCGTGCTGCGGGGGATGAGGGTGGGCATGATGTTTACCGGGAACTGGTCGCGCGCGTCGGCCACGATGTTCTGCGCGAGCAGGGTGCGCGAGTACATAGTCATGACCAGGAACACCCGGCGCAGCTGGGGGTTGAGCGCCTCCTGCACCAGGCGGATTGTCTCTGTGAGCTGCATGAAGCCCTTGAGC
>CADCTC010000177.1 GCA_902805635.1 uncultured Chloroflexota bacterium | reverse complement strand
ACGGCATTACGCTGTGCCAGGGCAACTTCACCCTGATGACCGACGACCTGCCCTCTGCCATCCGCCACTTCGGCAAGCAGAACAAGATCTTCTTCGTTCACTTCCGCGACGTGCGCGGCACCCCGGAGAAGTTCGTCGAAACCTTCCACGACGAGGGCAAGACCGACTTGCGCGCCTGCATGGAGGCCTACCGTGACGTTGGCTTCGAGGGCGTCTGCCGCCCCGACCACGTCCCCACTATGGAAGGCGACAGCAACGAGCACGCCGGCTACTCAAGCATCGGCCGCCTCTTCGCCATCGGCTACATCAAGGGCCTGCGTGAGGCCGTCTACGGCCAAAAGGGAGAGAGCTAAGGGGGCTGGCGCGCTCCGAGCCGCGTTGCCGTCCCCTGGGCGCGATTCGTTCAGCTCGCCTGACGCACCCGGATCTCGAACAGTCGGGGCCACAGCTTGCCGGTGACGAACAGCCGGTCGTTGGCCTCGTCGTACGCGATGCCGTTCAGCACTGCCTCCGGGTGCCGCCGCTCGGCGGCAGGCAGCAGGCCGGCCATCTCGATCCACCCAACCACCGCCCCCGTCGCCGGGTCGATCCTAGCGATGCGGTCGGCGTGCCAGATGTTGGCCCACACCTCGCCGCGCACGTACTCCAGCTCGTTGATCTGCTGCACCGCCACCCCGCGGTCCACCACGTCCACCGTGCGCAGCACCCGGAACGTCGTCGGATCCAGGAAGCGCAGGCGCGGGGTGCCGTCGCTCAGGATCAGGTGCTGTCCGTCGGTCGTCAGCCCCCAGCCCTCACCCTCGTAGCCCAGCTCACCCTCCTTGACGAAAGTCGCCGCGTCGTAGACAAACGCGCGCCGCTCCTGCCAGGTCAGCTGGTATGCCTTGTTGGCCAGCACCACCAGCCCCTCGGCAAAGAACTCGCGCGGCACGTCCACCCGCCGCAGCACCGCCCCTGTCGCCAGGTCAACCTGCCGCAGCGACGACTGTCCATATGTGCCCGTGCTCTCCATCAGCGTCCCGTCCGGGTTCACCAGCAACCCCTGCGTGAAAGCGTTTGGGTCGTGTGGGTAGCTATTCACCACCTCGTAGCCGTAGATCGCCGGACCAAGCGGGGCGGCCGGGGCGGCCGGCGCCGTCTGCGGCTCCGAGCCGCCGTTTGCTGGCAGCGCCTCTGTCACCGGCGCTACGTCTTGGCGGGCGTTATGCGCCGCCACCGTGCTGTCCCGGCAGGTGAACCCGGGCAGCCACAGCAGCATGAATGCGATGAAAAGGGCGCTCAGCGATCTACGTGCCGAAGGGATCACGCCCAAAGGATAGTCCCCCTGGTCCCGATATAGTTGCCAGCGTGAACACACGTCGCTCGTTCGTGCTCGCGTCAACCGCCACGTTCCTGGCCGCCGCCTGCGGCGGCGGCACGCAGTCCGCCCCCTCCGGCCAGGCTCCCGCCGCCTCCAGGCAGCTCGCCACTATCCGCCTGGGCGAGCGGGCTCAGATGGAGGAAGAGGCGCTCAACGCACGCCTGCCTGTTTTCAAGCAGTCCCACCCCCACATCACCGTAGAGCGCGACGTGATGACCGGCGACATCACTCAGAAGGTGCAGACCATGGCCGCAAGCGGCACGTTGCCGGACAACGTGCACGCCTACCTCGCCGGTCAGGCCTACCACCGCTTCGCCATCGGCGGCGCCTTTCGGGACATCGAGAGCTTCATCTCGCGCGACAAGTTCGACCTCAAGCCCTACATCCAGCCCCTGGTCGAATACCTGCGCATCGACAAGAAGCTGCACGGTCTGCCGTTCAAGGGCCAGATCTCACGGATCGCCTTCTTCTATAACGTCAACCTCTTCCAGGAGCGGGGCATCCCACTGCCCACCGAGTCCTGGACCACAGACGACCTGATCAAGGCCGCCCAGCAGCTCACCCGCCGCAGCGGCAGCGAAACCACCCAGTGGGGCTTCGCGCTCAACGCCTGGGGTAGCTCCCCCTTCGACGCCTTCACCATGCCGTTCGATGGCTACACCATGGACCTGGCCGGCAAGAAGGCCACCATTGACAGCGCCGGCATGCTGCGCGCCCTCCAGTGGCACGAGAACCTCATCCAGCGCGAGCGGGTCTGCGTCCCGTTCAATAACCAGCCGCTCGGTCCGGCCCTGTTCGACGATGGCAAGGTGGCCATGGTCGGCCGCGTGCTCTTCAACTACAAGAGCACCAACATCCTGCCCAAGGCCCAGTTCAAGTGGGACGGCCTGCTGATGCCGAAGGGCCCCAACGGCAAGCGCGGCGGTACCACCACTGGAGACACCCAGTCCGTCACACGGGACACTAAGGCGCCGGACGCCGCCTGGGAGCTTCTCAAGTTCATGACCGACAAGGAGTTCGGCGTGGCGCTCGCGCTCCAGAACAAGGGCTCCACCGCCCTGGGCGGGCGCCACGACGTCTACGCCGACGAGCGCATCCTCAACCACCCGCAGCTACCGAGGGGCGCCCAGAAGGCGCAGTTGGACTCGCTGAAAGAGAGCAGCGAGCCCATCCGCGCCGCCGCCAACTACCGCGACGACGACCTCTTCAAGGTGCGCGATCCCTACGCCCTGAAGATCGCCAACGGCGAGACCAAGGCCGACGCCGCCGCCCTGCGCCAGCTCAACACCGAGCTCCAGGCCGTCCTGGACATGCCGCGCACGTAGCCGCGGCTCACTCCGCCTGCCCCGTGAGCAAGTCCGGCCGTCCAGCGTTCTCCCCGGCCATAGACGCACTGATCAGGGAGATCGACGCACTCGGCGCTCACCAGCAGCTCTGGCGTTATCTCTACCGCCACCGGCGCGATACCCCTCTAGACGTACTCGAACGCGACCTCACCGCCATGCGCGACCAATTGCGGCCAACCGACTCCGGCAGTCCCGGCAGTCCCGGCAGTCCCGGCAGTCCCGGCAGTCCCGGTAGTCCGGGTACGCCCTACCCTGGCGCACTCGATGTCCCGGATCGTCTGGACGGCCCCCGCATCACCGTCCGCCCCTTCGATGCTGCCTACCTTGACGCGTTTCGCGAGGCGCTCGCGGAGTCGCGCGAGCACCTCCTACCCTGGCTCCCGTGGGTGAACGGCCACCGCGACCCGCGCGAGACGCTCGACTTCTTCGCCCGCACCCGAGGGGAGTGGATCGCACGCAAGAGCTTCGGCGCTGGCATCTTCGCCCGTGACGACGGCCGTTTCCTGGGGGGTATCGGCCTGCACGTCCGCGACTGGAGCGTGCCCGCCTTTGAGATAGGTTACTGGCTGCGCGTCTCTGCCACCGGCCACGGGTACATGCGCGAGGCAGTTGCCCTCATGACCGCATTAGGCTTCGACCAGCTCGGCGCCAATTGCATCATGATCCGCTGCGATGCCCGCAACGAGCGCAGCCGCCGTGTCGCCGAAGCCTCCGGGTACGTCTTCGAGGGATGCCACCGCCGCGATAGCCTCACGCCGAGTGGTGACCTGCGTGACACTCTCTATTTCTCCCTGGTGCGCGAGGACTACCAGGCGCTGGCCCCACAGTGGCGGGCGTTGCTGGGTCGCGTGGCTGACCCAGGTTTAGGCTGAGCCGGCCTGCCCCATCTCGATAGTGACGTGTCGACCGCTCCGCAGTGTGCGTTTGCCCTGGATGTCGCATCTACGACAGCAATGTGGCGCCGCCTCCTTGTGCTGCGGCCTCTTGAGCGCAGCACTCGTGATCGCCTGTGGACGTACGTCGAAGGCAGGGCCAGCTGCCACGTCCACAGCCGCGCCCGGTCCGCTCATGTCGACCTTAGCTCCGACTGTGGCGCGCTCCACAGTTTCGCCGTCACCGCAGCCCGACACCTTGGCTGTGCAGGCAACGCAGCAACCGACCGCGCGGCCGGTCTTCATCGCCACCGCGCGTCCCGCCGCGCCGGCGGCCACTCCCAGCGCCCCACGTGCGCTGCCACCGACGACGACACCAGTGCCCGGCCGCCCACCGGTGCAGGTTGTGGCGCGCGACGACGAGTTCGTTCCCGCGTACGTGGAAGTACTGCCCGGCACGCTGGTGCGCTGGGTCAACCGCGGCGTCAACGACCACGATGTAGTGGCCGATGACGGGTCGTTCGAGTCTCCTGTGTTTCGACCCGGTCAGTTGGTGGAAGTTGTATTTGGTGCCCCCGGTTCCTTCGCATACGTCTGTACCCTGCACGAGGATATGATTGGCGTTGTCGAGGTGCGGTAGCGCGGCCAGCCGCGGAGCTGTCGCTAGCAGGTTGTGACTAGCGCTAGCCTTTCTCAGATCGGCCAGAGTTGGCCGGCAAGCGGTGGTCCAACCTCGCGAAGCGGCGGACGGGGCACGTCGGTCAGGTGAGCCCGAACGCCTCCGCCAGCAGCTCGTAGGAGCGCCGCCGCGCCGCCGGGTCATGAACGATGGTCACCAGCACCAGCTCGTCTACCCCGTGCGCTCGCGCCATGCGCTCTAGCTGTGCCTTCACCCGCTCCGGGCTGCCTACCACTATCCCGGCCAGGAGTGTCTCCAGGCGTTTCTGCTCCAGCGCCGTGTACGGGTACGCCAGCGCCTCCTCTACGCTTGGCAGCGGCCCGCGCTCGCCGCGCTCCATGCGCAGCCGCCCGAGCAGGAAGCTGCTGGCCAGGCGGCGCGCCTCCGCGTCCGTCTGCGCGCACAGCGCCCGCACCGCCAGGCTCGCCCGCGGCGCCGCCAGCGTCGTGGACGGGCGGAAGGTGTCACGGTACGCGGTGATCACCTGCGCGCTTCCATGCGGGTTGATGAAGTGCGCGAACGAAAAGGCGAAGCCGAACTGCGCCGCGTAGGCAGCGCTCTGGTCACTGGAACCCAGCAGCCACAGCTCCGGTCCACTCTCACCGCCAGTTGTGACCGGCTCCGGTGGCTCCGGCAGCGCCCGCACGCCGCGGAACGGATGATCGTCGGGCAGCCGGTCAGTGAGATACGCCTCCAGGTCGCGCAGCTGCTCCGGAAAGCGCTCTATCGGCATCGGGCGCCCCTGCGCCAGCGCGTACGCGGTGCGCTGGTCCGAACCAGGCGCCCTTCCGACACCGAGGTCGATCCGTCCCGGAAAGAGCGCGTGCAGCAGCCGGAAGGTCTCGGCGACCTTCAGCGGGCTGTAGTGCGAGAGCATGACGCCACCTGAGCCCACCCGGATGCGCTCCGTCACCGACGCCACTCGCGCGATGAGCACCTCCGGCGCCGAACCCGCCAGGCTGGTCGTATTGTGGTGCTCCGCCAGCCAGTAACGCCGGTAGCCCAGCCGCTCCGCTAGCTGCGCCAGCTGCAGGGTTTCTTCCAGCGCGTCGCGTGCGGACCTGCCTGCCCCCACTGGCGACTGGTCGAGCACGCTGAGGGCGATCTCCGCTCGGGCCCCTGTCCCTGTGCTGGTCTCTTCCGTCACCGACTGCCAGGATACCGTCTGTTCCCGCGAAGCCGCCGCGCCCCCGTGCATCTTCGGCCCACCCACTCCACCACCGGGCTGCCCGCTCCCTCTTCGGGTCCATCTACTCCAGCGCCGGATTGCCATGGTGCGCCGTACACTCCCGCGGAGATGACGAACCAGCAGCCTGCACCAGTAGCTTCCACTCAGTTGAGTCCAGGACCGGAGGTCTTCGCGCGCTACAGCACCTCCATGCTGTCGGATGCCCTGGATGAGGTCGGCATCGCTTGCGTCCTTCCTGGAGTCGTGGCGCAGCTGTCCGACCAGGCCCGCGTCGCTGGTCACGCCTATCCGGTCCGCTTCGCTCGTAAGACCGGCGATCCCGCCGCGTACCGCTTCGGTGGTGGGGTCGGCCGGCCGCTCGAGCAGGTGCTGAAGACCATGGCCGCCGGCCAGATCGTCATCTTCGACCTGGACGGCGCTCCCGATGCAGCCTGCTGGGGTGGGCTCGCTTCGCGTCTGGCCCAGACTAAGGGCGTGACCGGCACCGTGATCTGGGGCGCGTGCCGCGACGTGGACGAGATCCGTGCGCTGGAGTACCCCGTCTGGTCGGTCGCCACCTGCCCGCGCCGCAGCCGCAACGAGTTCACCTTCGGCTCGATGGGCGAGCCAATCGCCGTCGGCAAAGTCACCATCCGCCCCGGCGACATCCTGGTCGGCGACGCCACCGGCGTCGTCTGCGTCCCCCACGACCGCGCCGCCGAGGTGCTCACCCTGGTGGAGCGCATAGCCGCCAGTGAGGAGGAGATGGAGCACCAGATTACGTCCGGCACGGTGGTGGACTGGGACAAGGTCTGAAACCCGCCAGGGCACGTTGACGTGGTGTTGGCGGTGGGTTAGCTCGTTACAGCAACGCCGTGTCTTGCTCCAGCATCGCCTGCAGACGGCTCACCTGCTCCGGCGCTTCACTCGCGACGTTGTTGCGCTCCTCTGGGTCAGCACGCAGGTCGAACAGCTGCGTCTGATCGTGGTAGCGGGCCAGCTTCCAGCCGCTGTCGCGCACGCCGTAGTATGGGCCGCCCCGCACGTGCAGCTCCGAGAAGACGTGGTCGCGCACCGTATCGCGCTCGCGGGTTACTACCGGCAGTAGCGAGTGGCCGTGGACGTTCTCCGGGATGGGAAGGTCCAGCGACTCCGCGATGGTTGGGAACAGGTCGGTCAGGCATGCCAGGGCTTGTGTTCTTCCGGGCGTTGCCTGGCGGGCTGGGTGGCTGACGATCAGCGGGACACGCCACGATTCATCGTAGAAGTTTGACTTGGCCAGCAGGCTGTGCGCTCCCATCATCTCGCCGTGGTCGGCGGTGAAGATCACCAGCGTGTCCTCACGCAGGCCCAGCGCGTCCAGCGCGTCCAGCACGGTGCCCGCCTCTCGGTCGACGAACGACACGCAGCCGTAGTAGCCGGCCAGGCAGCGCCGCCAGCCGTCGGCGTCCAGGTGCTCGACTCCGGTCGCTTGCCGGAAGCGGCGCAGGTGTTCCGGCAGCGCGGCGAGCTCTTCCCCGGTGGCGTCCGGAACGGGCAGCGACAGGGAGGCATAGCGCTCCCAGTCTTCCAGGGGTGGTGTGTACGGCGCGTGCGGCTTCCAGTAGCTGCACCACAACACCCAGCGCTCGTCCCGATGCTCTTCCAGAAAGCGCACCGCCTGGCGTGTGACGTGCGCCTCCAAGTGCCGCTCGGCGGGGAACGGCGACGGCCGGCCGTCGTAGTTGCCGTCGTGGACGCGCATGGGGTTGGGCCCCTCCACCGCCGAGCCTTCCAGCTGCCCAGGAATGTACTTCCCGAAGCAGCCCGGCGCCGCCATGCCCGACGCGGCGTCGCCACACGCCTCCGGCTCCAGCGCGTAGTAGTCCTCGATGTCCCAGCGCGTGGCGAAACCCTGATGCTGATCGGAGCCGATGAAGTGCATCTTGCCCACGGCGCCGGTGGCGAAGCCGGCATCCTGCGCCAGGTGGGCGATGGTGCGCTCGCTGGAATGCATGGGCAGCGCATTTCCTGTAGCGCCATGAGCGTGCGGCAGCCGCCCGGTAAGCAGGCTCTGGCGTGCCGGCACGCACACCGGCGCCGGGGTGTGCGCTCGCTCGAAAACCGTGCCGCGCGCTGCAAGCGCGTCCAGGTGAGGCGTCTGCACCCATGGGTCCCCCAGCCAGCCTCCCGCGGTGGGACGGTGCTGGTCCGTCATGATGACCAGCACGTTCCGAACGGGGATCACTTCAGCAAGTCGTTGATCTTTGGCGCCGCGCGCTTGACCGCTTCTGAGGCGGAAGCGGTGCCGGCGTAGACGGCGTTGATCTCCGTCACAGCTGCTGCCTGGACGTCCGGCCACTTGGCCGACTGCGGGCGCAGGCGTACCGCTCCCTCACGCGCCATGTCGGGCCAGATCGTGTTGATCCGGTCGCTCACCATGGGCGCCGCACGGAAGCTCAGGTAGGTAGGCGCCTTGGACACCGAATCGCGCGCGGGCACCGCGCCGCCCTGCTCCATGCGCTTTAGCTGTCCTTCCGTGCTGGTCATGTACTCCAGCAAGTACCAGGAGGCGTCATTCTTCTTACCACCCTTCGGCAACATCACCGCCGTGGTGTTGAGCGGCGTCAGCCGGTTCTTGCGTCGCGGGTGCGGCATCACCTCCAGCTTGAAGCCGGTGATGTTCCGCATGCGCTGCATCCCCGACCGCAAGCCGAAGTACATCGCCGCCTTGCCTTGCATGAACAGGCCGATAGCGTCCTCTTGTCCCGCGCCGTAGACGTTGGGCGGCGGCATTACGCCGTGTTTGGTGACCAGCTCCGCGTGATACTGGATCGCCTCCACCGCCTCGGACGCCTCCAGCGTGACGCGCTTGGCGTCCTTGTCCAGCACGTCACCGCCGTTTTGCCAGATCCAGTGCACCCAGTCGGCCGGGCCGTTGCGCGTCGCGCCCCAGATCTGGCCGGATGGGCCTTCCTTCACGCTCAACCGGCGCGCCACGTCTATCCACTCGTCCCATGTGTAGCCGCCAGCCGGCGGGGTGATGTTCTGCGCATCGAACAGGTTCTTGTTGTAGTACAGCGCCACGCCGCCGCCGTCGCGCGGCAGCGCCATCTGCTTGCCGCCCACCTTCCACGCTTCGATGTGCGGCTTGAAGAAGTCGTCAATCTTGACCTCTTTGGCGTCACGCTTGACGTATTGGTCTACTTCCGCCACCGAGTTCTGCGCGATCAGCTGCACCAGGTCCGGCTGGCTCATCGCGAACGAGTCGGGCGGCGTGCCCGACACCAGTAGCGTCTGCACCTTCTGTAGGTATTGGTCCGGCGCCTTCTGGTAGTCCACCGTGATGTTGGGGCGCTTCTTGCGGAACTCCGCGATCACCGTCTCCTGGATCTGCGCGCCTT
>CADCTC010000176.1 GCA_902805635.1 uncultured Chloroflexota bacterium | reverse complement strand
GGACGACACCGCTCGGCGCCTGGCCACGGTCCCCGGGATCGGGCCGATCACCGCCTCGCTGATCGCGGCCACGGTCGGCGACGGCGTCGGGACCGCGCAGCCAGTACTCTGCCGGTAGGTCCGGCGCATCTGGCGCCTCTGATGGGGTGACTCCTGGTTGATCCACGTATGTGCCTCTCTGGCTTACTCTTGGCCTGGTACGTGTCACTCTATAGAGTGTCGCGGTCGTGCAACAAGCGCGCCTTCTACTCCGGGACTGTGCTTCTTGACGCTCGACGCACGCTCTACGACTCTTCGGCCGGCATCTGGCGCAGAGTGCGTAGGGGCGAGAAGAGCGTCCAGGCCGAGGCCGCGATCATCCACAGCGCGGCGCAGAGCTGCGTGGCGCGCACGCCAATGCCCTCGCCGAGCGCGCCGCCGATCAGCGCGCCGATGGCGACAGTGCCCCAGTTGAGCGAGCGCATGGTGGTGTTCATGCGCCCCTGCAGGCGCGCCGGGGTAATGGCCTGGCGCAGGCTGATCTCGGCGACGCTGCCGGCGGTGAGCAGGTACCACACCACGAATTGGTGCGCGCCGAGCACGAGCGCTGGCCCCACCGGCGCGGGCGCCCACGCCGCCGCCGGCACCAGCAGCGCGAAGAACCCCTCCGCCGCGAACGTCGCCACCAGCAGCGGACCGGGACCAAAGCGGGCTATGGTGCGCTGCGCGGTGAGCGACGCCAGCACCGCGCCAGGACCTCCCGCCGCCAGCACTAGGCCGAGCACCATAGGCGACAGTGCCAGCTCGCGCGTGGCGTACAGCACGTAGACCGCGCCGCCCGCGCTCGCCGCCAGCATGCGGCTCACATTGTTGAGCACCATCGGCCGCAGCAGCGGGCTGCCGAAGACCCACCGCAGCCCTTCCCCGATCTCGCGCCGCACGCTGCGCCGCTCGGCCACCGCGGCCGGTGCCTCCGGCGCGCGGATGCTCGCCAGCGCGGCGGCGGAGACGACGTATGACGCCGCGTCGAAGAGCAGCGCCAGCGGCGCGGTCACCAGCTGCACCAGCACTCCCGCCAGGCTGGGGCCGGCCACCTGTGCCGTCGAGCGCGCCAGCTCCAGCTTGGCGTTCCCCTCCACCAGCGCCTCGCGCCGCACCAGCGCGGGTAGGTACGCCTGGTAGCTGGCGTCGAAGAATAGGCTCAAGACACCCATACTGAAGGCGGCGGCGAACAGGTGCTCGAGGCGCAGCACGCCGAGCAGCGCGGCCGCCGGGATCGCCGCCGCGACGGCGGCGCGCCCCAGGTCCATCCAGATCATCAGCAGGCGACGCTGTACCCGGTCGATCCAGACGCCGGCGAAGAGGCCAAACAGGAGGTAGGGCAGCCAGCGCGTTGCGCTCAGCACGCCCATCTCCCGCGGGCCGGCGCCGAGCGTGACTACCGCCGTGAGCGGCAGCGCCAGCAGCGAAACCTGGGAGCCAAACAGCGAGACGAACGTCCCGGCCCACAGGCGCACAAAGTCCCCGTGCCGCCACAGCCCGCCCTGTCCTTCCACCGTGCTCATCGGCCCACCGCGGGCCGACGTTAGCAATCGCCGGGCTGCTGCCGTTACGGGGCGATGCCAGCTGGCGCCCGCTCGGGTGCCTGTGCGCCGGCCTCCGCCTGGTCGGCGCTTCCGTCCCAGAGTCGCCGCATCTCTTCACAGCTGGCCAGCAGCGCCTCCAGTGTGCCCGCCGCCTCAACGCGCCCATTCTTGAGCACCAGTACGGTGTCCGCGCGCCGCAGCGCCGCGCGGCGGTGCGATGCCGCCAGAATGGTTGGCTGTCGCCCCACCTCGTCCGTGCTCAGCTGCCGCCACAGCGTGCGCTCGGTCTCCACATCCAGCGCGCTCGACAGGTCGTCGAAGACCAGCAGCTCCGCATCGCGCACGAACATGCGCGCCGCCGCCGCGCGCTGTACCTGCCCACCAGAGAGCCGCACACCCCGCGGCCCCACCGGCGTCTCCAGGCCATCGCGCATCTCCTCCACGTCGCGCTCGAACACGGCGGCACGCACCGCCGCGGGCAGGTCGACCTGCGCTTCGGGCAAGCCGGCCAGGATGTTGTCGCGCAGGGTCTCGCTGAACAGGCGCGGCACCTGCGGCGTGTAGGCGCTGCGCGGCGGCACGAAGAACGTCGCCGGGTCGTCCACCACAGTGCCGTTCCACAGCACTGTGCCGGCTTCCTTCGGCAGCAGGCCCAGCAGCACGCGCAGCAGCGTGGTCTTGCCTGCGCCCACCCGGCCGGTGATCACCGTGAAGCTGCCCCGCTCCAGCACCAGATCTATACCCTCGATGCCGCGGGTCGTCTCCGGATAGTGATAGGTCAGCCCTCGAACCTCCACGCGCCGCAGCCGTTCGTCTGGCGCCAGGCGGCGCGGCGCCGGCGGGTCGGGTGGAGCGTGCTGCTCGTAGATCGGTCCGTGCGCCACCAGCGTCTCCGGCGGCGCACCCTGGAGCAGGTCGTCCATGCGTCTGAAGGAGACCGACGCCTGGCGCCAGCGGGCCATGACGGCGCCGGTCTGGCGCGGGAAGTCGGCCATCCAGCCCAGGTAATAGACGAACAGGGCAAAGTCGCCCACGGTGAAGGTACCTGCCCGGAGCGCGCCGCCCGCCATGAGCAGCACCGTGCCGGTGCCGAGGGAAACCGCGTTGCCCCAGGTGGAATTGAGCACCTCGGTGAACACCTTGTCGCGCACCGTGGCTACCAGGCGCCTGTCGTTCAGCGTCCGGAAGTGCCCGATCACTGCCGCTTCCGCCGCCGCCACCTGGATGGCCTGCGCAGCGCCGAACATCTCACCCAGCAGCCCCGATACCTGGCCCGCGGCCGCCCGGCTGCGCTCGCGCAGCGCCTTGATGCGCGCGTTTGCCACCTGAGATACCCCCACCACCACCAACACCGGGACAAACACCACCAGCGTGATCAGCGGGTCGATCCGCGCCATGACGGCGACGGCAATCACGACGAAGACCGCCATCCCCACCAGGTGCAGCGCGTCGCTGAGCAGCTTGGCCACCTCGTCCACGTCCTCCCGGAAGCGGCTCATCGCCTCGCCGGTGGCGCCGGGCACCGGCCGCGCGCCGGGCCGCTCCAAGATGCGCGTCAGCAGGTTCTTTTGCAGCAGCGTGGCGGCCAGGTACTGCGAGGTGGTGGCGTTGACGATGCCCCCTACCGCGATCGCGATCCGCGCCAGCCGCGCGGCGACCACCAGCGCGACCAGCGTCCACACGCCCGAGTTCGCCAGCAGGCCGCCACCGCCGCTCGATCCGGTCAGCCCGTCGAAGAAGCCACGGATCACCATGCCCTCCGCCTGGAAGGTGACGCTGAACAGCGTGCGCAGTGCCAGGTCCCCCGCCACGATGCCGGGCCGGAACATGGCCAGCCGCCAGAAGTACTGCCACGTGCTCATGCCAGCGCCAGCTCCGCGCCGGTGCGCAGCAATCGGCCGTAGCGCGACCCCGCATCCGCACCCAGCCGGGCGCGCGGCCCGTACTCGACCACCCGGCCACCTTCCAGCACCAGGACGTCGTCGACGCGCTCCACGGTGTGCAGGCGGTGCGCGATGACGATGGCCGTGCGGTGCTCCAGCAGGCGGT
Source organism: uncultured Chloroflexota bacterium (assembly GCA_902805635.1). Classification (GTDB taxonomy): domain Bacteria; phylum Chloroflexota; class UBA11872; order UBA12225; family UBA12225; genus CADCTC01. The sequence continues at coordinate 5,199 of CADCTC010000176.1, read as the reverse complement.
CCACCGCCGCCTCCACCAGCCGCTCCGTCGCGGGGTCCAGGCGCGAAGACGCTTCGTCCAGGATGACCAGGCCCGGGTCGCGCAGGAAGACTCGCGTGAATGCCAGCAGCTGCTGCTCGCCGGCGGACAGGCCGGCCGCGCCCGCAGCTAGCTCGGTGTCCAACCCCTCCGGCAGCGCGCGGAACCAGTCGGAGAGACCGAGCCGCTCCAGAGCGGCCATGATCTGCTCATCCGGGATGCCCTCCTGGAAGAAGGTGAGGTTCTGGCGCACCGTCGCGTGGAAGAGCTGCACGTCCTGCGTGACCATCCCGATGCGCCGGCGCAGGTCCGCCACTCGCAGCGTGCGCACGTCCGCGCCGCCCACCCGGACCGCGCCGGACGTGGCGTCATGAAAGCGGAAGACCAGCTTCACCAGCGTGCTCTTGCCGCTGCCCGTACGCCCCAGGAGCCCCAGCGCCTTGCCCGGTCCCAGGTGGAACGAGACGTCTGAGAGGATGTGCCCTTCGGGCTCGTCGGCGTACGCGAACGAAACGCGGTCGAGCTCGACCGAGAGCGGCCCAGTCGGCAGTGGGGCGCCCGCACCGCCCGCACCATCCGGCACGGCGTTCTCCGTCCGCAGCAGCGCGTCGATGCGCGTCACGCTGGCGCCGGCTTTTTGTAGATCTTCCATCTGCTGGGTGATCTGCGACAGCGGACGCTGGAGCATCTCCATGTAATGCACCGCCAGGTAGACCGCGCCCAGGCTGAGCGCGCCCGCGCCGAACAGCCAAGCTCCCAGCGTGAAGGTCATGCCGTAGCCGAGCGTGAACACGGCCTGGTTAGTCGAGAAGACGAACGAGCCCATCGAGGCCGACTTCTGCTGCTTGCGCAGCCGGTCGCGCTGCAGATCGTAGAAGCGCCGCATGACGTGCGGCACGAAGCCGCCCGACCGGATGTCCTCGGTCCCGGCGATGCGCTCCTGGATGAAGCCGATGATCGCCGCGGTGCTCTGCCGCGCGGTGACGAAGTGCGGCACGGCGACGTTTCGCACTTGGTTGAGACTGGCCAGCGCGAGTACGGCGAAGACCGCGAAGCCCAGGCCCAGGCGCCAATCCTCGCGGAACATCAGGACCAGCACGCCGGCCAGCACCAGCCCGTTGCCGAGCACGCGCACCACCAGCTGAGAGAAGAAGTTGGCCAGCGCGTTGACGTCCCCGTCGATCCGCTCGATTAGCTCGCCCGGCGTGTGGCGCTTGTGGAACGAGAGGTCGAGGCGCAGGCAGTGCTCTGCCAGATCGGCCCGCATCAGATTGGTGGCGGTCCAGCCGACGGTCTCGCTCACGTAGGAGGTGGCCACGGCGCTGATCTGCTGGACCACGGCCACCGCCAGGAACGCCAGCGCCGCCACCCAGAGGTCCTCCAGCGGGCCGGTGCCGCTGGCAGCATCTAGGAAGGCGCGCACGATCTGGGGGTTGGCCAGCTGCAGGACGATGCTTGTGCACAGCAGCACGCCGAGCAGCAGTGCCCGTCCGCGCTGCGGCCGCAGATAGCGGACCAGCAGCTGGCCGTAGCGCCTGATCGGAACGTCCGCCTCTGTTCGCACTCTGCCGCCCACCGTGAGCGGACACGGTACTACTCTGAGCGGCGGATGTCTAGTCCTCAGGCGTATGGCACGGCTGGTGCTGCCGGCAGGACGCGCGTGCGCTCACTGGCAGAGCGTGTCGCGCACCAGCCGTGTGCCCTTGAACCGCTCGTACGTCTCCTTCAGCTGCGTGTCCACCTTCGTCTTCATGTCCGTTAGCACCGATGCCGCATTCGCCTGCCCGGACAGCAGCGCGGTGTTGGCATCCCGGTGGAGCGTCTGGAACCGCCCGGCGTCCACCACGTAGTGCGCCCAGTTGTCCACGTAGTTGCGCTGGTAGCCGCTGATCACGTCCCGCAGCGCGTCCCTGCTCTTGAAGGTGGCGCCCGGCAGCTTGAGTAGCGCGTCCAGCCAGGTGTCGAGCACGTCCAGCCGTGCCGGAGGCGCCAGCGTGGCGCGACTGTAATCCTGCTGGCCATCCTTGCTGGTGAGGTACTTGACCAGCTGCCAGGCAGCGTCGGGCGCCTTGGACTGGTTGCTCGCCAGCACGCAGTCCACGAACCCGATCGCTTTGTTAGCTGCCTGCCGGGGCAGTGGCGCCATGCTCCACTTGAAGAGCGACACGTCGCGCATCGTCTGGAACACGCTCCAGCTGAGCGTGGTCCACATCGACGCGCCGCCCTCGCGGAACGCGCGCCTGGCGGCGCCCTGCCGCGGCGCGATGCGGTGCTTGAGCGCCAGGTCCTGGTATGCCTGGGTCGCCTCCACCACCGGCCCAGCCGTCCAGTTGCTCTGCTGCGCGATGCCCTGCGCGTAGAACTCCTTCGGCCATGGGTCCGCGCCCCAGGTGTACGGCATGGCGTGCATGAAGTTGCCGCCGATCGCGTCCGGCAGGTAGCCGTACACCGCGTCCTGTTCGCCCCAGCGCTGGGTCGTCTTGCGCCCCGCCTCGATCAGGCGGTCCCACGTCCACGTCTTGTCCTCCCAGCTGGTGGGCGGCAGCGCCACACCCGCCTGCTCGAACAGGGTGATGTTGTAGTACGTGATGATCGTCAGCGCTGAGAGGATGGGCAGCGCCCACTGCTTGCCACCGCGGCACATGTCCGCGTCGCGCTCGGAGCCGCCGAACGGCTTGAGGTCCACCTTGTCCCGTGCCACCAGCGGTGTCAGCTCTAGCAGCTTGTCCTGCGCGTAGAGCTGAATGAACGTGCCCACGATGCCGTTGTGCACGTCCGGCGGCGTGCCGCCCGCGTGCAGGCTGAACACCTTCTCGTCCCACGCCACGTCCGGGCTGGCGACCACCAGCTCGATCTCGACCTGCGGGTGCAGTTCCTTCATCTTCGGCAGCGCGACGTTCTGCTGCCAGTCGTTCTCGTTCTGATTGCCGCGTACCAGCCAGGTCAGCTTCCCCCGCACCGCCCCGGCTGGTCCGCTGGCGCCGCCGTTGCTTGCCGGTGTGCTCCCCGATTGAGCGCACGCGGCCAAGGCGCCCACCGCGGGTGCCACTGCCAGCGAAGCAAGTCGGCGTCTTGTGAGCGTGTTCATAAGAGTCCCTCCCAGCGGACCAAATCAGCGCTGGCCCATTGCGCCCCCCATTGTGCAGCAGGCGGCGCAGATGCGCCACCGGCCCACTGTTGGCCTGCTGCTCTGCTCGTACCGCAGCCGCTCCCGCGGCATCCGGATCGACGCTAACCGGCCTTGCGGGTAACCCACGACGGGTGCGGGGTGACTCCTCTATGTAAAGGAGCCACCATGACCCAGTCCCGATCGACCGAGCCGCCCAAGCAACGCAAGCCCACCTCTCCCAGTTCAGGGACGAAGACATGGCCTACCACGAGGCCGGCCACGCCGTCGTCCACCACCTGAATGGCGGCCTCATCACGCGCCTGAGCATCGAGCGCGCCGATCCGCGTCGCGGCACCCAGGTGGCCCCCCGGCCAGCCCCGGCGCAGAGCGAGGATTCCAAGCAGGCGCTCACCCGCCGGATTGCCCTCCTCGTCGGCGGCGAGGTCGCCGGCACGCTCCACGGCACGCCCGACCACCTCGTCACCGCGGGCGGGCGCGTTGATCACGAAGCCGCACTCCGCGCCGCCGCCGAAGCGGGCGTCGACCAAGTCGAGGCGCGTGCCATGATAGACGCCCAATGGGACCTCGTTCACCGGTGCCTCAGCGATCCATCCGCCTGGCGCCTGGTCGAGTCGCTCGCCCAGTCCCTCCTCCGGCACAAGACGCTGGACGCCGAGCAGGTGAAGGCGGCGCTGACTCAGTGAGCCCGCGGCCGGCCCCCGCGCTCCGACTGGAGGAGGAACTCGTGCCGGATGAGGCGCTCGTCGTAGCCGCGCGCGCCGGTGACCACGCCGCCCTGTCCACGCTGCTCTCCCGCCACGCCGCCGCCACCTCGCTCTTCTGCCGCCGTCTCGCCGGCCCCGCACTCGCCGACGACTGCGCCCGTCCGGTCGACCAGGGCAACCACCAGGCCGGGCACGGGCGCCGCCACCAGCGCCACCGGCGCCTGCGCATCGGTGTGGGCAATGAGGTTGGTGTCGATCACCGGGTGTGCTCGGCCATCAGGCTACCGGTCCACCGGTCCGCCCCGCCCCGCGCACTGACCTTTTAGGCAAAGTTTGCCGGCAAGAGTCGCCTGTGCTCGCTGGCAGAGCGTGTCGCGCTGGCACCGCGCTGCCCGCCAGCCGTGTCGGGTTACATCGCCTTGGCCGCTTTCGGCGCGTGCTTGCGCCGCGCCTTTATGGCTGCGAGGCGGAGATCCGCGGCACCATCAGCTGGCAGGTCCAGCTGGCTTCGTCCCACAGGTCGAGCGCGCGGAAGAGCGTGTGCGCCAGCGCGCGGTGACCGTACTCGTTCGGATGGCAGCCGTGGCTGAGCCAGTGCTGAAGCGCCCCGCTCTCCGCTAGCGGCTGCCAGACTGCGTGGTGGTCCACCAGCCGTGCGCCCGCGATTGAGGCGAGCTCTCGTACGGCTGCGGCGTACAGCGCCACGTTGCCGGCAAAGGAAGCCGCGGAAGCCCCCGCCGCCGGTGGAAACACCGCGTTGGGCGTGTGGAGTAGCACGGCGGCGCCGCTCTCACGCCGGATGCCCTCCACGACGCCAGTGTAGATGTCTTTGAAGGCGTGCAGGCCGGTGTAGCCCGCGCCACAGTCGTTGAGGCCGATCATGATGGAGACGCACTCCGGACGGTGGCGCAGCACGCTCCACTCGAGGTCTTGCGCAATGTCCCCGATCTTCCAGCCGGCGACCGCGGTGTTGATCACCGCGTCGCGTAGGCGTGTGCGCTCCCAGCGTACGCGCTCCGCGAAGAGCTCGGTGTAGTCGCGCCAGCCGAGAGTGTGCTTGGCGCCGTGAGTGACGCTGTCCCCGGTGAAGACCCAGGTGGCGGGCTCCCTCCTCGAGAGGAGCCCGCGTACCGAAGCGAACGGATCTGGAATTGGTGCGTCCCGCAACGTCGGCTGTGCTCGCCTACTTCGGGAGGAGAGCGGTGATCGGTCCGCTGATGGTCTGTAGCGCGGACCTCGCGTCCTGCTCGCCATTCCACACTGGAACGAGCGCCTTCTGGATGGTCGACTCGATCTCCCCATACTTCGCCGTGTTCGGCTCCGTCAGCGAAGTGTCCTGCGCCAGCG
>CADCTC010000175.1 GCA_902805635.1 uncultured Chloroflexota bacterium | reverse complement strand
GATGAAGCCACCGAGCAGGACGCCCATGGCGAGCACGTAGAAGAGCGGCGAGACGAACGAGCTGATGATGCTCGCCCTCCACGTGCGCCGGTAGAGCGTCCACCAGTAGTCGAGCTGGCGGGTGATGCCGTCACGCGCGCCCAGCCCCGCGGGCGGGCCGGGCGCCGTCCGGTCGGCTGCCATCAGTCGACCAGCGTCCGGCCGGTCAGGGCGAGGAAGACGTCCTCGAGCGTGGAGCGCCGCACGAGCACGGCGACGGGGCGCAGGCCCCTCTCGTGGGCCTTGGCCACGACCTCCTCGCCATCCTGGCTGTAGACCAGGACGCGGTCGGGCAGCACCTCCAGGCGCCCGAGGTCGGCGACCTTCTCGGCGCCCTGCTCGTTCTCCCCCACGGGGAAGCGCAGCTCGGCCACCTCGCGCGTGGAGTGCTCGCGGATCAGCTGGAGCGGCGACCCCTCGGCCACGATCAGGCCCTTGTCCATCACGACCAGCCGGTCGCACAGCTGCTCGGCCTCGTCCATGTAGTGGGTGGTGAGCACGAGCGTCACGCCGGCCTGCTTGAGCCGGAACAGCTGGTCCCACAGCACGTGGCGGGCCTGCGGGTCCAGGCCGGTCGTCGGCTCGTCGAGCAGGAGCAGGTCGGGTGAGCTGACGAGGCTGCGGGCGATGGTGAGCCGCCGCTTCATGCCGCCGGAGAGGTCCTCGACCTTGGCCCCGCGCTTGTCGGCCAGCTGCACGAACTCGAGCAGCTCCTCGCAGCGGGCACGCACCTCGGCCTTGCCGAGGCCGAAGTAGCGGCCGTAGATGTAGAGGTTGTCGAAGACGTTGAGCTCGTTGTCGAGGGTGTCCTCCTGCGGGCAGACACCGAGGCGCGACCGGATCGCCGGCCCGTCGGTGGCGGGGTCCAGGCCGAGGATGCGCAGCTCGCCGCCGCTGACGGGCGAGACGGCCGCCACCATGCGCATGGTGCTGGACTTGCCCGCGCCGTTGGGCCCGAGGAAGCCGAAGGACTCACCGCGGCTCACCTCGACGTCGATGCCCCGGACCGCCTCGAAGTCGCCGGGCGAGGCGATCGGGAAGCCGGCCTCGATCACGTCGACGCCGAGCCGCGCGAGCTGCTGCGCGATCTCGAGCTTCTCGGCGCTGTTGAGGCTGATCCCCGGCGACTGCTCGCCGTCGCGCAGGGTGGTGTCGTAGAGATCAACCATCACTTAATTCGCAGCTGCTCCACGCGCTCGGCGACCAGCCGACCTAGCTCCTCGGTCTTCACGACCTTCACACCCCGCTCGTTCGGACCACCGGCGATGTCGGACGTGCGGTAGCCATCGTCCAGCACGCCCTGCACCGCCGTCTCGATCGCGTCGCCCGCTTCGGGCATCGACAGCGAGTAGCGCAGCATCATGGCGGCACTGAGGATCGCCGCGATCGGGTTGGCCTTGCCGGAGCCGACCACCTCCGGCGTGTAGAGCGCCGTGCCGTGGATCGGCTCGTACAGGCCCAGCGTGCCACCCACGCGGTTCTTCCCGGTGCCCAGGCTGGCCGACGGCAGCATGCCCATCGACCCGGCCAGTACCGCCGCCTCGTCGGTCAAGATGTCGCCGAACATGTTCTCGGTCACCATCACGTCGAAGCTGGCGGGTCGCTTCATCAAGTACATGGCGGCCGAATCGACCAGCACGTGCTCGACCTCGACGTCCGGGTACTCCTTGGCCACGCGCGTCGCCACCTCGCGCCACAGGCGGCCCGAGTTGAGCACGTTGGCCTTGTCCACCGACGCCAGCTTCTTGCGCCGGCCTCGCGCCAGCTCGAACCCCGTGCGCAGCACGCGCTCGATCTCGTGCTCAGAATACGCTAGCGTATCCACCGCCTTCATCGTCCCGCCGGCCGTCGTCCAGCGCTTGCTCGGCTTGCCGAAGTAAAGGCCGCCGGTCAGCTCGCGGATGACGATCACGTCGGTCCCACGCACGATCTCTTCCTTGAGCACCGACTGCGCGATCAGCGCCGAGAACAGCTTGACCGGGCGCAGGTTGGCGTACAGCTTCAGCCCCTTGCGCAGCGCCAGGATGCCCTGTTCGGGACGCACCGAGGCGCGCGGGTCGTCCCACTTGGGGCCGCCCACCGCGCCGAAGTACACCGCGTCAGCACGCTTGCACAGCGCCAGCGTCTCGTCCGGCAGCGCCGTCCCCTCCGCGTCTATTGCCGCGCCTCCCACCAGCGCGCGCTCGGTGCGGTACTGCCACCCAAAGCGGCGCGACACCGCGTCGAGCACGACCAACCCCTGGTCGACCACCTCCACGCCCACGCCATCGCCGGGCAGCACCGCCAGAAGGGGAGTGTAAGAGCCTGAGCTGTTAGACATGGGCAACCTCCTTGGCGGTCGGCAGCAGCTCGGAGCGTGTCCGCTCGAACTGTGTGATGCGGTCCTCGTTCTTCAACGTCAGGCCGATGTCGTCCAAACCGTCCAGCAGGCAGTGACGCCGGAAGTCGTCCACGTCGAAGGTGGCGACCACGCCTTCCTCATCGTTGACCGTCTGGTTCTCCAGGTCAACGGTGAGCGTGTAGCCGGGACGCTCTTGCGCGCGTGCGATCAGCTCCTTCACCGTTTGCTCCGGCAGCGTGATGGGCAGCATGCCGTTCTTGAAGCAGTTGTTGTAGAAGATGTCCGCATAGGACGGCGCGATGATGGTGCGGAAGCCCATGTCCTCTAGCGCCCACGGCGCGTGCTCGCGCGACGACCCGCACCCAAAGTTGCGGTCCGCCACCAGCACCGTGGCCCCCTGGTACTCCGGCTTGTTCAGCACGAAGTCCGGGTTAGGCGTGCCGTCTTCGTTGTAGCGCCAGTCGAAGAAGGCAAACGGGCCAAACCCGGTGCGCTCGATCCGCTTGAGGAACTGCTTTGGGATGATCTGGTCGGTATCCACGTTGGCGCGGTCCAGCGGCGCCACTTTCCCGGTCACCGTGCGATATGGCTGCATGGCTAGTTGCTCCCGTCCCACGTCCTGATGTCCACGAACCGACCCGCGATCGCCGCAGCCGCCGCCATCTGGGGACTGACCAGGTGGGTGCGCCCGCCCTTGCCCTGCCGGCCCTCGAAGTTGCGGTTGGAGGTCGATGCGCAACGCTCGCCCGGCTTGAGGATGTCCGGGTTCATGCCCAGGCACATCGAGCAGCCCGCCTCGCGCCAGTCGAACCCGGCCGCCTTAAAGACCTTGTCTAGTCCCTCGGCCTCGGCCTGCAGCTTCACCTGCACCGACCCAGGCACCACCATGGCGTAGACCCGCGGGTTGACCTGCTTGCCGCGGATCACCTCTGCGGCGACGCGCAAGTCCTCTATGCGCCCGTTGGTGCACGACCCCAGGAAGACCCGGTCGATCCCAATCTTCGTCACCGGCGTGCCGCCTTCCAAACCCATGTACTCCAGCGCGCGCTCGGCCGTCTTGCGGTCGCTCTCGTCCTTGAAATCGGTTGGCTTGGGCACGCGCCCAGTCACCGCTACGACCTGGCCGGGGTTGGTGCCCCAGGTGACCACAGGCACGAGCTCGTTGGCGTGGAACACCTCCACGCGGTCGTACGTCGCGCCGGGGTCGGTGACCAGGCCGCGCCAGTGCTCCACCGCGCGCTCGAAAGCCTTGCCCTGCGGCGCGTGCGGCCGCCCTTCCAGGTAACGGAAGGTCTTCTCATCCGGCGCTACCATGCCGGCGCGGGCGCCCCACTCGATGGACATGTTGCAGACCGTCATGCGGCCTTCCATAGAGAGCGCCTGAATGGCCTCGCCGGTGTACTCCACCACGTAGCCCGTGCCGCCCGCGGTGCCCAGCCGGCCGATGACGCTAAGCACGATGTCCTTAGCGGTCACCCCCTCCGGCAGCCGGCCGTCCACGCGCACTTCCATTGTCTTCGGCCGCGCCTGTGGCAGGCACTGCGTCGCCAGCACGTGCTCCACCTCCGACGTGCCGATGCCGAACGCCAGCGCGCCAAATGCGCCATGGGTTGCGGTGTGGCTGTCACCGCACACGATGGTCATGCCCGGCTGGGTAAGCCCCAGCTCCGGCCCAATCACGTGCACGATGCCCTGCTTGTCCGAGTGGATGTCGTAGAGTGGCACGCCGAACTCGACGCAGTTGGCTGCCAGCGTGTCCATCTGCGCGCGCGCGACCTCGTCCTCCACCGGCAGCGAGCGGTCGCTGGTGGGCACATTGTGGTCCATGGTGGCCACGGTCAGGTCCGGGCGGCGCACCGTGCGCCCGGTGAGGCGCAGCCCCTCGAACGCCTGGGGCGACGTCACCTCGTGCACCAGGTGCAGGTCGATGTACAGCAGCGCCGGCTCGCCCGGCGCCTCGTGGACGACGTGAGCGTCCCAGATCTTCTCGAAGAGTGTTTTTGGTGTAGTTGACATAGTGTGGTCCAGATCGGAAAAGACTACCCCATTCCTTCTATGGAAGCAGGATTGACTGGGCTAGCTGGGCTGACCAGCTGGTTTACGCCATCACCGGCTGGCGCTTGGCGACTTTCTTGGGAGTCGCGGCGCGCTTCTCGTCCTTTTCGGCACGTGTGTCGTTGGACGCCGCGCCTTGCTTACCGGTGTTGAGCTTGTCGCCGCCGGTCTCGCGCTCCTTGCGGGCAGCCACAACCTTATTGAGCGCGTTCAGGTACGCCCGGCCGGAAGCGACCACGATGTAGGTGCTGATGCCGCGGCCGATGAACGTGCCCTCTTCGGATTCCACGCGGATAGAGACCTCGCCCAGCGCGTCGATGCCCGAGCTGACCGAGCTGACGTTGAAGTCGCTCAGCTTGTTCGGGATACCCACGATGCGGTCGATCGCCTTGCACACCGCGTCCACCGGTCCGTCGCCGATGGCGGCGTCCTGGCGCGACTCGCCGTCCGGCGATATGACGCGCACCGTCGCCGTCGGCAGCGCCGGCTCGCCGCACATCACTTGCAGCGACTCGATCTTGTAGTGCTCCTCCACCGTCAGCACCTGGTCGGCCACCACCGCCTCGATGTCGCCGTCGGTGACTTCCTTTTTGCGGTCCGCGATGTCCTTGAAAGCGCGGAAGGCGCGCATGAACTCGTCCTCGTCGAGGCGGTAGCCCAGCTTGACCAGCCGGTCGCGGAAGGCGTTGCGCCCGGAGTGCTTGGAGATCACCAGGCGGCTGTCCGAGCGGCCGATGCTCTCCGGCGTCATGATCTCGTAGGTGCTGCGCTCCTTGAGCATGCCGTCCTGATGGAGGCCGCTGGCGTGCGAGAAGGCGTTGGAGCCCACCACCGCCTTGTTGGGCTGCACCGGGAAACCCATGTAAGAGGACACCATGCGGCTGGTGCGCCAGATCTGGTCGGTCTTGATGCCCGTCGTGCACTTGAAGTGGTCGGGCCGCGTCGTCAGCGCCATGACGATCTCTTCCAGCGCCGCGTTGCCGGCGCGCTCGCCCACGCCGTTGACGGTGCACTCCACCCACTCGGCGCCCACGTTCACCGCCGCCAGCGACAGCGCCGTGGCCATGCCCAGGTCGTTGTGGCAGTGGACCGAGACCGCCGCTTTGTCGATGTTGGGCACATTGTCCATCACGTACTTCACCATCTCCGCGAACTCGTGGGGCTGCATGTAGCCCAGCGTGTCCGGGATGTTGATCACCGTGGCGCCCGCGCCAATGGTCGCCTCGAAGACGCGGCACAGGAAGTCCCAGTCCGAGCGCGCGGCGTCCATGGCGGAGAACTCCACCTCGCCGATCAGGCTGCGGCCCAGCTTCACCGCCGCCACCGCCATCTCCAGGCACTGCTGGCGCGTGATGCGCAGCTGGTAGTTCAGATGGATGTCCGACGTGGACAGCACCGTGTGGAGCCGGGGCGCCACCGCCTTCTTCAGCGCCGCGCCGGTCGTCTCAATGTTGGCCAGCTTGGCGTCTGAGAGCGCCGCCACCTGCGCGTTCTTGACCAGCTCGCAGACCGTCTCCACCGCGCGGAAGTCGCCCGGCGACGTGGCCGGGAAACCCGCCTCGATGCAGTCCACCCCCAGCCGCTCCAACTGCTGGGCGATGTCGATCTTCTCTTCCAGCGTCAGCGCGCCGCCCGCCGCCTGCTCGCCGTCCCGCAGCGTCGTGTCGAATATCTTGATCCGTCGCATGGTCGTTTCCTTACCGGGTCTGGGGCAGCGCCCCAGCGGGTGCGGGGCGAAGCCCCGCGAGGTTCTCTCCCGGAGGGAGAGGGGGTGATTTCCTAACTACTTCGCGTTCAGCCAGCTCATCATCGAGCGCAGCTCTTTGCCGACCGTCTCGATCTGGTGCTCCTGCTCGCGCCGGCGCATCGCCAGGAAGGCCGGCCGGCCCACCTGGTTCTCGGAGATCCAGCGCCGCGCGAACTCGCCGTTTTGGATCTCGGTCAGCACCTGCTTGAGCGTCGCCTTCACGCGGTCGTCGATCACGCGCGGCCCGGTGACGTAGTCGCCGTACTCCGCCGTGTCCGACACCACGTAGCGCATGTGTGTCAGCCCGCCCTGGTAGATCAGGTCCACGATCAGCTTGAGCTCGTGCATCGTCTCGAAGTACGCCGACTCGGGCTGATAACCCGCCTCCACCAGCGTCTCGAACGCTGCCTTGATCAGCGCGCTGACGCCGCCGCACAGGACCACCTGCTCGCCGAACAGGTCGGTCTCGGTCTCCTCCAGGAAGGTCGTCTCCAGCACGCCCGCGCGCGTCCCGCCGATGCCCTTGGCATACGCCAGCGCGTTCTGGTGCGCCTGGCCGGAGGCGTCCTGGTGGACCGCGATCAGGCACGGCACACCCGACCCTTCGGTGAAGACCTCGCGCACGCGGGTGCCCGGCGCCTTGGGGGCGATCATGCTCACGTCCACGAACTTGGGCGCCACGATCTGGTTGAAGTGGATGTTGAAGCCGTGGGCAAACATGATGGTCTGCCCCTCACGCAGGTGCGGCTCCACGTCCTGGAGGTAGACCTGGCGCTGCACCTGGTCGGGCAGCGTGAACATGATCACGTCGGCCTGTTTGACCGCCTCGGCGTTCTCCAGCACCGTCAGCCCCGCCGCCTCGGCCTTGGCCTTGGACAACGAGCCCTTGTAGAGGCCCACCACCACGTTCATGCCGCTGTCCTTGAGGTTGAGCGCGTGGGCGTGTCCCTGGGCGCCATAGCCAAGCATCGCCACGGTCTTGCCGCGCAGACGCCCAAGATCGGCGTCCGTGTCGTAATACATCTTCGCCAAGTCAGTTCTCCTCGTGACATAAAGAAGCGGCCCCCGTCCTGAGGACGAGGGCCGCTCCGTTCAGGAACCCCGTGGTACCACCTCAGTTGGCGCGACCAGGCGGAGCCGCGGCGCCCCGATAGCCTGCCTGCCCGTCCCGCTTGCCTGGGTCCGGGGCAACAAAAAAGCCCCCGTCCCAGAGGACGAGAGCTGACTCCCGTGGTACCACCCCACTTGGCACACCACACCGCGATTCCCGCTTTGGAGTGCCCAAAAGCACTCAACGCCGGCAACGCAAACGTGGCTGCGCCCACTTGACCCGTTAACGGCGGGGACCGGTCCAGCCTACTTGCCTGTCATTCAACCCGAAAATTCAGGTCGCCAGACGTTGGGCTCAACAGCTCGGGGGCGAGTTCAGTGCCTCTCTGGTGCCCTGCCGGCTTGCACCAACCGCCGGCTCTCTGATCTTGGCGAGAGAGGGGACGTACTACTCCCCGTCAACGCGTACTCTTGTGTTGTTACATGCAGAACACAGTTCCGGCACGCGAGCAGATGCTACCAGCACTACAGCAGATAAGTCAACCAAAAGGACACCACCAAGGAAATCGCGCGCCGCTCAACGAGGCGCCCGTTTCCAGCGATGTGCACTGCGCCTCAGGTGCCTCAGGCTCCCCGGCGCCCCCAGACCCAGCACCATGGCAAAGACCATCACACCTCCGATCGCAAAGAGCATGACTCCTATGGTGACATCCAGAGGCTCGTACCGCATGCCCACACGATGTTGCCCGGCAGGGAGCGCCACTTGCAACCAGGTGCCAGGGAGCAGAGGCGCAGCTTCACCATCTACGGACGCGCGCCACCCACTCCAGTTGTTCTCCCGCACGGTGAGTGTGCCCGCAGCCGACAGCCCGCAGGTCACATCGATGTGACCGCCGGCAGCCAACGCCGCGCAAACCGTTCGCTGACCATCAGCGTGCACGACAGCCGCATATTCACGCCCACTGAATGCCTCCCAGATTGGCACACCACCAACAGTGGTCTTCAGGGTCATGTCGGCCGCGACGACCTGGCGGTGTGCCTCTCGCACGGCAGGCGGCGGCTGTCGCCCCTTCCAGTACCAGCCCTGTGTCCCTAGATTGAGTTTGAGGCCAAAAGCAACGGCAGGTTCAATCCAGAACTGCTCACCGTAGGGGGTATTTACCCACTGCGCATCCGAGGTCTTCAACGCCATGAGCACATCCCGTAGGTCGGTGCTCTGACGTTGCACCGTTAGCCAGTTGCCCGAGAATCGCTGCGCGTCCAGCAGTGAACCCCACGCAGCAAATAGCAGGGCCAGTGGCAGCAGTGCCGAACCTGTGAGGCCGAGCAATACCGCAGGACCGCGTGACCGGCGTGGTTTCAGGCGCATGGTGCGGTAGCGCTCCCGGGCCCACTGCTCCACACGCGAATAGCCGACAGCGCTAAGGCCCAGAAGAGGGGGCACCGCCAGTCCCGCAATCACCGGCGGATAGCGTAAGCCCACAAGCTGGCTGGTAACGGACCGCCAGGGCATGGCTGAGATCAGCCACTGGAGCGGCGCGGCACTCGCGACCCACAACGCGCCAACGGCATACACCACCAGAAACACGCGCTCGGCACGCTTGCGCCCCCGCTCTGTTGCGGGGTCCGTGCCGGCGGCGATGACGGCGGTACCCGCCCCAATGGCCCCCATCAACACCGCCATCCATCCCACGTACAGCGTGTACAGGTAGGGATAGGGCAACTTGCCAAGTGACTCCGAGAGGTAGAACTTGGGATCCGAAATAACGAGGTTCAGCGGGACGTACGGGAACGCCTGCGCGCTACGGAACCCAGCATCGGTGTCCTTTCCAAATTCCGGCAGGAAATGCACGAGCGGCACGAGCAGCGGTGCGGAGAGGAGCGCCGTCAGCAGCACCACGACCGCGCTAGAGCGCAGCCACTTGCCGGTTTCAGAGGGCCGCCACAGCACAAGCAGCGTGACAGGCAAGACCAGAACGAGGCCGAACTGCATGTAGCCCTGGCCTGACACCGCCACCGACGCCACCGTCACCGACAGGATCGCAGCCGCTCGCGCATTCAGCGCGCGCGAGTACTGCATCACGGCGGGAAGCACGAGCGCGCAGGCAGCGGTGGAGAGCAGCAGGCCGAAGTTGCCAGGCTCCATCCGGCCGGAGAGATGGCCGCCGGCAACTGCCAGCCCCGCGGTCCAGAGACGAGCCACCACGCTCACACGGAGGAGGTGCGCCAGCCACCATTGGGCCACGCCGGCCATGAACAGCGCCGCTACCAGCGCCACCTTTGAACCGGTAAAGACACCCCAGATGAGCGTGGTGATGGCAACCAGCGGATGAAGCATGCTGCCATGGGGATCCGCCAATGCCGGATAGCCACCGCGGAAGCTCCCATTCCAGAACGCGCACGAGCCGCACTCCAACAGCCGGGTCCAGAAGTGGTGAGTCTGGATGTTTGAAAGGTATTCACGCCCAGCGGGAACCCATTGGGTGTCCAGGTTCAGGTACGGACGCGCAACGTATCCTGCCCAAACCGCGAGCAGAGTCAGCTCCAAAGCGCCCACGAGGAAAGGCGCCACAGTCCATACTGCGGAGTGTGGACTCCGCCAGGCGGGTGCTATGCGAGCCCTGTCGGCGTGCCGTGCCGGCGGCCGCGGTGCTGCCCCAGGTGCTGCCGGCGCCGGCGGCAAAGGGGCCGTGATTGTGCTCATCCAGCTCACTGACCGGCTAGGCGCTGACGGGCAGAGCAAACTGCCCCGTATTGAGAAACCCCGAGACGTTCATCCCACCAATCGTGTGCACCGACGTACAGATACGGTACACGATTGGCCCGCAGCTCTAACCCGCAACTACCCGATTGACGCGACGAGCGCCAGCCGCGGTGCCGCGCCCGTACCTACCGCATAAACCGGAACCAAACCAGCGTCCACAGCGCGTGGAAGCCGTCCCGCCACTTGATCTTCTTGCCCTGCTCCGCCGTGCGCGGCGCGTACCAGATGGGCACCTGCGCCAGCCGCATGCCGGAGCGCAGCGCCTTGGCGGTCACCTCTGGGCAGAACTCGAACCGCGAGCAGTGCAGGTCCAACCCAAGGATCACATCCCGCCGGAACGCCTTGTACGCCGTCGCCTCGTCGTGAATGCGCCGCCCGAACAGCAGCGTGGCCGCCGTGGCCAGGATGCGGTTGGCCAGCCAGTAGCGCATGGCCATGCCCTGGATGCGCCGGTGGAACCGGTTGCCATACACCACGTCCGCGCGGCCGGAGAGGATCGGCTCCAGCAGCGCCGGGTAATCGGCCGGGTCGTACTCCATGTCCGCATCCTGGATCAGCACCACGTCGCCCGTGGCGTACTTGAGCCCGATGCGGATCGCCGTGCCCTTACCCATGTTGACCATGGCCTGGTGCACCCGGATCAGGTCGCCGGTCTCGCGCCGCTCCTTCTCCACCGCGCTCAGCGTGCCGTCGGTGGAGCCGTCGTCCACCACGATCACTTCTTTCGAGATGGGCACCTGCATCACGCGGCGCAGCACCTCGCCGATGTGGTTTTCCTCGTTGTAAACGGGAATAATCACCGATACCACCGGCCGCGCGGTGGGCCCTGCACCGCCCGCGGGCGCGGCGACACTGGCGCTGCCGGCGCCTGTACCGGCGCCAATGTCGCCTGCCTGACCAGAATCGCCGGCCGGCTGCAGTTGCGCGGTCGCCGCCGCACCGTTGCCTGTCATGACCATAGGATCATCCGAGGGTCCCGGTTCTCCGCCGAGCACCCGTCAATTGGTGTACAACGCACCTGTGTCCGCTGAAACGGCTGAGACGCTCGCCGGGCCGGCGCACGTTCCTCAAGTCTACGCGCGCGCGGCGCGTTCCGGGCGCCCGCAGGCGTCCCGCGGCCAGCCCGGCCTGGGGGCGTCGTTCTGGTCGGCGCCACTGCTGCTGGCCGGCTTTTGCATCGCACTGTATACCCAGCTGGCGGTCATGCGCGGACTGGGCGCCGAGTCCTCGTTCCTGGGCTTCGCGCTCGGCGCCGGCGTGTTTACCGCGGGCGTGGCGCTGAGCCGCCGGTCCGGCCTGCTCACCTGGCGCGACGCGCCCCTGGCGGGAGCCGCCGCCGCGACAACCGAGCGGGCAAGCGCCCTCGCGTCATCTTTGGGTATCGACGCACGGCTGGCAGGAGCGGCACTAGCGCTGTCCGTGCTGACTTTCCTTTTCAGCGGCGGCAACGCGTTCACGCTGCTCAACGTCACCACCTGGCTCGCCTCCGTCGTGCTCGGCCTCGCCGCGTGCTGGCACCCGCGGCCCCAGCCGGCGGCGCTGCGCCGGGCGCTCTCTCCGGC
The DNA here is from genome assembly GCA_902805635.1 of uncultured Chloroflexota bacterium. Lineage (GTDB taxonomy): Bacteria > Chloroflexota > UBA11872 > UBA12225 > UBA12225 > CADCTC01. The sequence continues at coordinate 34,914 of CADCTC010000175.1, read as the reverse complement.
AGCCTGGCTGCACCGGCGCCAGGCACTCTCTCCCACCGGCAGCACTACTACTTCCACCACCACCGGCACCACCGCCGGGGGACTGACGCTGCGCCTGTCGTGGACCGCCTTGGCGCTGGCGGCCATCCTGGCAGTGGGTTTTGGATTGCTCTTCTATCGCATAGACAGCGTGCCGCGCGAGATGACCAGCGACCACGCCGAGAAGCTGCTGGACGTGGCCGACGTGCTGGAAGGCCAGCACCGCATCTTCTTCCCGCGCAACACCGGGCGCGAGGCATTCCAGTTCTACTGGATTGCGCTGATGACGCCGCTCACCGGCGTGAGCTACCTCACCATGAAGCTCGGCACCGCACTGCTGGCGTTTGGCACGCTGCCGTTCACCTACGTGCTGGCGCGCACCCTGTTCGGCACGCACTTCGCGCTGCTGGCAACCGCGGTGCTGGCCGGGATGCGCTGGCTGTGGCAGGTAGGGCGGGTGGGGCTGCGCTTCCCCTTCCCGCCACTGTTCGGCGCGGCGGTGTTCTGTTTCCTCATCCGCGCGCTGCGCGACCGCCGCCGCAACGACTTCTTGCTGTGCGGGCTGATGCTCGGCATCGCGCAGCACACCTACACCGCGCTGCGCATCGCCCCCTTCGGCGTCATCGCCTGCATCGCCATCGCCGCCGCCGCCGACTACTGGAAGACGCGTTCTCTCGCAGCGCTGCGCCCGCTAGCGGTCAACACCGTGCTGCTGTTCGCCATCTCAGTGCTCGTCTTCATGCCCCTCGCCCGCTACGGCTACGACGACCCGCGCATGTTCCTCTTCCGCGGCGTCACCCGCATGGCTTCCGACAGCGCTGACAAGCCGCCCCCCAACATCCCGGAGGTCTTCATCGGCAACGTGAAGAACGCCTACCTGATGTTCAACTGGAAGGGCGACCAGGTGTGGGTCAACACCATCCCCGGCGAGCCCATGCTCGACCCCATCGGCGGCGCGCTCTTCGTGCTGGGCTGCGCCTACGCGCTCTACCGCCTTATCCGCCACCGCGAGCTGCCCTACGCCTACCTGATGGTGCTGCTGTTCACCGGGCTGCTGCCGTCCATCATGAGCCTGGCTTTCCCGGTGGAGAACCCCAGCACGGTACGCATGGGCATGGCCATCCCCATCACCGCCATCCTGGTTGCGCTGCCGCTCTTCCTGCTGGCGCGCCGCCTGCGCGTCTGGATGGGTGGGCGCCCCGGCGCCATCACCGCCGGTGTTGGACTGGCGCTGGTGCTCGCGGCCATGCTGCGCGTCAACTTCGACCAGTACTTCCGCATCTATCCGGCGCAGCACGCGCGCGCCTCGCAGCACTCCTGGCACGTGGCGCGCGCCATCAACGGTTTCATCGCCATGGGCGGCCGGCGCCAGGACGCGCACATCCTCCCTGGAGCCAACTGGGTGGACTGGCGGCTAGTGGCCATCCAGGCCGGCGACGTGCGCTGGCAGGCGCTCCTGCAGAACATCGACGAGGCCCGCGGGCACGACGGCGCCGCCGGCCCGCGCCTGTACGTGCTGCACCCCGCGGACACCGCCTCCCAGGAAGCGCTGCGGCGCTGGTATCCCGGCGCTATCCAGCAGGTGCACGCGCTAGAAGAGGCCGGCAACAACCCCTGGTTCGTCACCGTGCTCGTGCCCGCCGGGGCGCGGGCGGTCTCCTAGCCGCGTTTAGACAGACGTGAGCAACTGGCGGTCGCTGCTGCTAGGCGCGTTGGTCAGCGGCGTCTGTATCTGGCTGCTGCTGCGCACCGTGGACCTAGCCAAGGTCGGGGACGCGCTGGGACAGGCCGACGCGCGCTGGCTGGGGTTCTCGCTATTGACCATCGCCGGCTCCATCGTGCTGCGCTGCTGGCGCTGGCAGCTGCTCTTCCTCCCGGACAACCACGTCCGGCTGTGGAGCACCATCTCCGCCACCATGATCGGGTACATGCTGAACACCGTGCTGCCCGGCCGCGTTGGCGAGCTGGCCCGCGCCGCGCTAGTCAGCCAGACCGATGGCGTGAGCACGGCGCGCACCTTCGGCACTATCCTGGTGGAGAAGATCATCGACGTACTGACGCTCCTGGTGCTGCTGGGCGTCCTGATGTTCTTCTTGCCGCTGCCGCCCCAGGCCACGGCCGCGGGCGCCTCCGCCGCGGTGGTGTTTGGTGCGCTGGCGGTGGTCTTCTTCGCACTGAGCAACTTCCGCGCGCCGGTCGTCGCCTGGGTCGCTCGCTACCTGGACAACGCGCCCGTCATCGGACGGCTGCGCCCCTCTTCACTGGTAGACATGGTGCTCAGCGCGGCAGATAGTCTGCGTCAGCCGCGCCTGCTGGCGCTGCACCTGGTGCTGGCCCCGCTGATGTGGCTGCTGGCGCTGCTCACCACCTACGCCATCATCCGCGCCTTTAGCCTGGACGTGCCGTGGACCGCGGCGGGGCTGGTGCTGGCGCTGACCAACCTGGGCATGACCGTCCCCTCGGCGCCCGGCTACGTCGGCGTCTACCACAGCATCGCCGTGTTCGCGCTCTCACCCTTCGGCGTAGACTCGTCCACCGCGCTGGCAGTGGCGGTCACCTTGCACGCTCTGGCCTTCGGCTCCTTCCTGGTGGGTGGCGCGGCCATCCTCATGCTAGGCCTGGCGCGGCAGGACTACTCCATGGCCGACCTCTGGCGCTGGCGGACCCATCCCGCAGACCTAACCCCCGGTCCCACCCCCTCCGGTAACGGGAGCGCAACGGTACACAGCGCCGCCGGCTAAAGCCCACGGAGTACGATGAGCGGAGCTGGCCCATAACCCCATGACGAATACTGCCTCCACATCCCCCGCGTCCCCCACCGCTCCTGAGCTAGTCCGCCCCACCCCGGAGCTGCTCGCACGCGCGCCCGAGATCGCGCGGCACCACCTGCAGACCTTGCCGGTCCACCGCGCCATGATCCGGGTGGTGGAGTGCCTGCTGGTGGGAGCCGAAGAGCTCCCCGCCCCCACGCTGGACGTGGGCTGCGGCGACGGCCACTTCGCCGCCTCCTGCCTGGGCCGCACGCTGGAGGCAGGCATTGACCCCTCCCCGGCGTCCGCGGCCGAGGCGGCGCGCGCGGGGGCCTACAAGCAGGTCTACGTCGGCAGCGCCGCGCAGCTCCCCTTCCCGGACGCGTCGTTTGCTAGCGTGGTCAGCAACTGCGTGCTGGAGCACATCCCGCCGCTCGACGAATCGCTGGCCGAGATCTCGCGCGTGCTGCGCCCCGGCGGCACGCTGGTGATCACCGTGCCCAGCGAGCGCTTCGCCGGCTCGCTCTTCTGGCCCCAGGCGCTCTCCGCCGTGGGGCTGCACGGCCCAGCCGCGGCGTACGGCCGCTGGTTCAACGGCATCTCTTACCACTACCACACCTACAGCCAGCAGGAGTGGACGCGCCGCCTGGAGACCGCCGGCTTCCGCGTAGAGCGCTGGACCTCCTACCTCAATCCGCGCGCCATGGCCGTCTTTGACCTCAGCCACTACTACGGCGCCCCCACCCTGCTCTCCAAGCGCCTCACCGGCCGCTGGATTCTCTGGCCCAACAAGCGCGACTACCTCCCCTGGGAGCGCGCCCTGGAGCGCCGCCTGGCTGGCTATGCCGAGCAGATCGCCATCCCCAACGGCGCGTACTACTTCTTCGCCGCAAGGAAGGCGTAGACGGCGCGGCCAGATGCTTGCCGTACTTTTCGACCAGTACCGGGCAACGTTTGTAGGCATACTCGGCCACCCTAAGCGTATGCTTTCTTGACGTGAGCGCGCCCGACGACGCCGAGTCCATGGACGAACCCGTCCCGGCCTCCGCTGTACCCGTACAACCACCAGCACCAGCACCCCTGCCGGCGCCGCAACCCGACGAGGCGCCGCTGCGCCCCGCGCGGCGCGCCCGCCGCGGGAGCTGGACCGACTCTCTCCAGAAGGGCATGGCGCAGCGCCAGAACGAGCTGCTGCTCCTGGCGCTCATCCTTCTAATAGGAGGCTACTTCCGCTTCACCGGCCTCAACTGGGACGGCGGCACCCAGCTGCACCCGGACGAGCGCTTCCTCACCATGGTGGAGGGCGCCATCAAGCCCGCCGCCATCGTGCCACGGCCCTCAGGGCCCGGCCAGCAGGCCCAGGGCGCCCCCGTCTTCGAGCAGGCCGGCCTGCTCTCCTATTACTTCGACGCCCAGCGCTCCGGCCTCAACCCGCACAACGTCGGGCACGGCTTCTTCGTCTACGGCACCTTCCCGCTCTTCGCCACCCGCTTCCTGGTGGACCAGCTGCAGGGCCTGGGGCTTGGCTTTGAGCGTATGCCCTTCCAGGTCATCGGTCGTTTCCTCTCCGCCTTCTCGGACCTCGTCACCGTGGCGCTGGTCTACCTCATCGGCTGGCGGCTCTACGGCTCGCGCGTGGGCCTGCTGGGCGCGGCGCTCACCGCCGCGTGCGTCATGCACATCCAGCAGGCGCACTTCTTCGTCTTCGATAGCTTCCTGGTCACCCTCGTCGCCGCGTGCTTCTACTTCTGCGTCGACATCGCCGAGACCGGCCGGCTGCGCTCGTTTGCCCTGGCGGGGGTCTTCCTGGGCCTGTCGCTGGCCACCAAGCTCTCCATGGTGACCTTCGTCCCCATCCTGGCGCTCGCGGCGCTGGTCTACCTCTGGCGCACCGCCGATCTCTCGCGCCGCGGCCTGGATGGCGACGTCATCGCGCAGCTGTGGGCGGACGGACTCATCATACGCATGGTCACCGGCGGCGCGGTGGCGCTGCTCGTGGCGGGGTTCACCTTCCGCGTCTTCCAGCCATACGCCTTCGCAGGTCCCAACCTGTGGGACCTGCGCCTCAACCCGCGCTGGCTGGACAACATTCAGTACCAGGCCAAGAGCCAGGATGGCAGCGTGGACCTGCCGCCCAGCATCCAGTGGGCCGGCACCGAGCCGCTGCTCTTCCCCTGGCGCCACATGGTCGCGTGGGGCATGGGCATCCCGCTGGGCCTCACCGCCTGGGCCGGCTTCACCGCCGCCGCGCTGGCCTTCCTGCGCCGCGGGCGCTGGCAGCACCTGCTGCTGGTCGCGTGGTCGGCCCTCTGCTTCGTCTACTTCGCGTCGGTCTTGAACAAGACCATGCGCTATGTGCTCCCCATGTACCCCTTCATCATCCTGCTGGGGGCATGGGCGCTCGTCGCGCTCTACGACTGGACCAAGCGCCAGCGCCTGGAAGTGCTCAACGACGCCTTCCTCGTGGACCGTGCACCCACCGCGCCCGGCGCGCTGGACGCGGCAGTCGAAGCGGACGGTGTTACGGGCGCCAGTCCCATCAGGACGCGCCCGGCGCTGCGCGACCGCGCCAGCGTCACATGGCGCCGCTTGCGCCCGCTGGTGGCCGAGTGGGGCCCCTCCGCCGCTGTCGCGCTGGGCGGCTTCGTGCTGGTCGCCAGCACACTGTGGGCAGTCGCCTTCACCCGCATCTACACCCGTCCTACCTCGCGCGTCATGGCGTCGCAGTGGATCTACCAGAACGTGCCCAAGCCGGCCGTGATGGCCAATGAGCACTGGGACGACCCGCTGCCCGTCCCCATCCCCAACTTCGACCACGGCGCCTACGCCGGTCCGGCCCTGCCACTCTACGACGTGGACGAGCCGCGCAAGCTGGACACCATCGTCCAGATGCTCACCCAGTCCAGCTACATCAACATCACCAGCAACCGGCTGTACGGCAGCATCCCGCGCATCCCCCAGCGCTACCCCATGGCGACCGAGTACTACCGCGCGCTCTTCGCGGGGGAGCTGGGCTACAAGCTGGTCGCCACCATCGCCAGCTACCCCACCCTTGGCCCGTGGGTCATCAACGACGACCGCGCCGAAGAAGCGTTCACCGTCTACGACCATCCCAAGGTCCTCATCTTCCAAAAGCAGCCCGACTTCTCCGCCGAGAAGGTGCGCCAGGTGCTCGGCAAGGTGCCGCTGGACAACGTGGTCAACCTGACCCCCATCCAGGTGGGCCGTCCTAACCTAGTCATGCCGCCCGCGCTGCGCGCCGCCAACCTCAACGGTGGCACGTGGTCGGATCAGTTCTCGCTGGACGGCATCGCCAATGCGCTGGCGCCGCTGACCTGGTACCTGGCCATCCAGGCGCTGGGCCTGCTGGCGGCGCCGCTGCTGTGGCTGTTGCTGCCCCGCCTGCCCGATCGCGGCTATGGCATCGCCAAGGCGCTGGGGCTGCTCTTCGTGTCGTGGGTTGCCTGGACCCTGGCCGGCTACCGGCTGCTGCCGTGGACGCGCCTGACGCTGCTCCTGGCGGTGCTGGTGCTGGCCGGCGTCGCCGTGCTGGCGCTGCGCCGCGCCGGTGGCGATTGGCTGGCGTGGATGCGCGGCCACCGGCGCGTGCTGCTCGCCGCCGAGGGTACGTTCCTGGCGGCCTACCTGCTGGTGCTGCTCTTCCGCGCCGCCAACCCCGACCTCTGGCACCCCGGGCGCGGCGGCGAGAAGCCCATGGAGTTCTCGTACCTCAACGCCGTCATCAAGACCACCTATTTCCCACCCTACGACCCCTGGTACGCCGGCGGCTATCTCAATTACTACTACTTCGGCTACGTGCTGATCGCGGCGCTGGTGAAGCTCACCGGCGTCATGCCCTCGGTCTCCTTCAACGTGGCGCTGGCCACGCTGTACGGCCTGACCGCCGCCGGCTGTTTCTCGTTCGTCTACAACCTCTCGCGCCTCGGCGGCCGGCCGCGGTTTAGCCTGCGCGCGGCGCTGGGCGCCGGTGTGCTCGGTTTCGTGCTCGTGGCGCTCGCCGGCAACCTGGACGGCTTCTCACAGCTGATCGAGCGCCTGGCACGCGCGAGCGGCGCCGGCGTCTCGTCGGGACTGCCCGGCGTGGCCGGGCTGTGGAGCATCGTCACCGGCCTGCCCGCCGTCATCTTCGGCGGGCAGAAGCTCGCCGAGTTCGATTTCTGGCGCTCTTCACGCATCATCCCCAACAACACCATCAACGAGTTCCCCTTCTGGACCTTCCTCTTCTCCGACCTGCACGCCCACCTGATCTCCATCCCCTTCCAGGTCACCGCCCTCACCGCGCTCTTGGGTTTGGCGCACACCGGCAAGCAGCCCGCGCGTGACCCTGACTCGGTCCTCATTCCTCAGTCCTCAGCACTCTCACTTACCCGCCTCCCGACCGATGGCCGCCTGCTGGGCTGGCTGTGGGGGCTGTTCGGGTGGCGCCGCGTGGCGGAGATCGTCTTCGCCGGCTGGCTGGTCGGCGCGCTCTACGTCATCAACTCCTGGGAGTTCCCCACCTACCTGCTGCTCACCGCCGCCACCTTTGTCATCGCTGAGTTCGTGGCCCAGCGCGGGCTGACCCTCGGCGGACTGGTCCGCGCCGGCATCTCGGCCGCGGGCGTCTTCCTGCTGGCCAAGCCGCTCTTCCGACCCTTCTGGCAGTGGTATGTCACCTTCTACTCGTCGGTCACGCCGTGGACCCAGGACAAGTCGCGCCTGGACCACTACCTGGTCATCCACGGCGTGTTCGTTTTCTCGCTGATCACGTTTGCCTTGCTGCTCGGCGCCGGCCGCTGGGCGGGCACCGGCTGGGGACGCTACCTGGCGGCGCGCTGGCGGTCGCTCTCGGCCTGGGACCGCTTCGGCGAGCTCGAGCGCGCCTTCCTGCTGCAGTACCGGGCCCCGGCCACCGGCTACGCCGTGCTGCTCAGCGTCACCGCGGTACTGACACTCGGTTTCCTGCTGCGCGGTCTGGGCCTGATCGCCTTCCTGGTGCCGCTGCTTGCGCTGCTCGTCGCCGCCGCCTGGGAGCGGCGCGATTCACCCGCCCTGCTGTTCGCCTCGCTGCTCGCCGCCACCGGCACCGCCCTCAGCATCTTCGTGGAGTTCTTCGCCCTGCAAGGCGACATCGGGCGGATGAACACCGTCTTCAAGTTCTATTTACAGCTGTGGGTCATGTGGGCGCTCGTCTCCGCCGCCGCCCTTGCCTGGGGCTTCGATCGCATCATGACCGCCGCCCGCACTGTGGTGCTGCCGGCCCCCGCCGCGCCGGTCTACGCCAGTCCGCCGCGCGCCCTAGTCTTCGACGACCCCGTGGCCGCTGGCGCCGGCGATGGCGACCCCTGGGCCGGCGAGCCGCTCGATGCGCCCGCCGCCGCGCTCGCGAGCGGCACGCCGTCGGACTCAGTCCTCAGTCCCCAGTCCTCAGCACTTTCTTGGTGGCAGTACGCTTGGGCCGGCGGCGCCGCTTGTTTGCTGCTCGCGGCGCTGGCGTATCCGCTGGGCGCCACGCCGGCCCGGCTGGCGGACCGCTTCAACCCGCTGCCGCCCACACTGGACGGCATGGCCTACATGCCGTTCGCCACCATCGACGACGGCAACTCAGAGGTGCGCGGCCAGCACCCGCAGGGCGTGCGCTTCAGCGGCGCCGAGGACTACGCGGCCATCCGCTGGCTGCTGGAGAACACGCAGGGGTCGCTCGTGGTGCTGGAAGCCTCCATCCCGGAGTACCGCTGGGGCAGCCGCGTGGCCAAGTACACCGGCCTGCCCGCGGTGCTGGGCTGGCGCTGGCACCAGGTGCAGCAGCGCGGCACCTACGCTCCCCAGGTGGACGCCCGCCTGCGCGACGTGCAGACTATGTTCGGCGACCCCAATCCGGCCAGGGTCACACCGCTCCTCGATAAATATGGCGTACGCTACATTTACGTCGGCGACTTGGAGCGTGCCTACTACTCCGCCGCCGGCATCGGCAAGTTCGACCAGATGGCCGACACGCTCCGCCCCGTGTACCAGCAAGGCAGCGTGACGATCTACGAAGTGCTGGGCCAGAACGGCCCACGCGCGCAACAGGGGTCCTAGCCATGTCTCTCAGACGCCCACCCTCCCGACCTGCCGCTCCCGGCGCCGGCTCCGGCCGCCCCCAGGAGCCCGACTACGATTCACTCGACGTCGCGCCCGACGAGACCGTGGATGGCGTGACGCTCGACGACCTCGATACCGTCGAGGCGGAAGACGTCCGCGGCCCGCGCGGCAGCAACGGCCGGGGCGGCAACGGCCCGTCCACTGCACGCGGCGGCCGTGGCGCCGCTGTCGCCGATCCCGACGCCGGCGAAGCGGACGACGCATACGAGTACGACCCCGACTCCGACGACCCGGAGGAGCTGGAATCCACCCCCGTGGTGGAGCGAGCCGTCCCTGTTTCAACCGTCGCCATGGCTCCCACCGCGGTGGCCACGCTTGCCACTGCGGACGGCGAGCTGACGCTGGGGGAGTGGCTGCAGCGTCGCTGGCTGTATGGGCTGACCTACTGGCAGGGCGCCCTGCTGTTCTTCCTCTTCGTCGCGCTGATCATCACTCGGTTCTTCAACCTGGGCGACCGCGCCATGCACCACGACGAGAGCATGCACGCCAAGTTCGCCTGGGACACCTTCCACGGCACGCCCATCTATAAGTACAACCCCCTCCTGCACGGCCCCTTCCAATTCTTGGCCGTTGCGGCCAGCTTCTGGATCTTCGGCGCCACCGAATGGACCGCGCGCGCCGTGCCGGCCATCTTCGGCGTGGCGCTGGTCTGCCTCACCTTCCTCTGGCGGCGCTGGCTCGGGACCGCCGGCTGGCTCTTCGCCATCGCCATCCTGGTCTTCTCCCCCTCGTTCACCTACTTCGCGCGCATGCTGCGCGAGGACAGCTACACCGCCACCTGGACGCTGCTCGCCGCCACCGGCCTGATCGGCTACGTCCTGCACCGCAAGCGGGCGTGGTTCTACGCTTTCTGCGCCGGCCTCTCTTTCGCCTTTGCCACCAAAGAGAGCACCTACATCACGGCCTTCATCTGGGGGACGTTCATGATCCTCTCGGTGCTCTGGGAGCGTAGCGACACGTGGTTCCGGCGCATCATCGCCGGCGCCGCCGCCGGTGGCCTGGTGGGCGCCTTCCTCGTCGCCGTCATCGGCGTCGGCAAGGCTGCCCTGGGCGGCAAGCTGGTGGCCGACGTCACCGGCGGCCTCATCGGCATCCTCATCGGGGCCGCGGCCGGATTCGTCTACAACCAGCTCACGCCGGTAGAGACGCGCGTCCTGGCCGTCAGCGGCCCGGGCGCCCGCGCCCGCCGCCCGCGTGACGGCCGCCGCGGCGCCGCGGGCACCGCAGCGCTGGCCGGTCCGGTCCGTCCGCTCGGCACGTTTACCGGCGCCTTCGTCTCACTCTGGCGTGATCGCGAGGGTTTCTGGGGCGTGGGCACGTTCTGGGGCGGGATCATCGTCTTCTTCGCCATCTTCATCGTGCTCTTCTCCAGCCTGTTCACAAACTTGCCGGGAATCCGCGAAGGGATGATCGGCTCCATCCGCTACTGGCTGGAGCAGCACGACGTCCAGCGCGGCAACCAGCCGTGGTTCTATTACCTGATCCTGCTCTCGGTCTACGAGACGCTGGCCTGGGTCTTCGGCATTGTCGCCTCGGTCTATTATCTGCGCCCCGGCAAAGGCACCTGGCTGACCAGCTTCCTCATCTGGTGGTGGGCGCTGGCGCTCACCATCTACTCCTGGGCCGGCGAGAAGATGCCCTGGCTCATCATCCACATCGCCACACCCCTGGTGCTGCTCTCCGCGCGGTACCTGGGTGAGCTGGCGATGAGTGCGACGCGCAGCGCCCTGAACACGCTCAACACGCGCGGTACTACGGGTGCTCCCGGTCCCCTGGGCGCTTCCGTCGCCGTTGCCCCGGCCTCTGCCGGTGTCCTCGGCGTCGTGGGCGCCCGCAGCATCTGGGAGAAGCGCATTGCCTTTGGCGGCCTGGGACTGCTCTCGCTCTGGACGCTGCACACCGGCTGGCCGGTGAACTTCGAGCGGCCCGACACGCCCAAGGACATCCTGGTCTACACCCAGAGCGCGCCCGACGTGAAGAAGGTGATGGCCGACATTGAGCGCATCTCTCTCGAACAGACCGGCAACGTCCGCGACATCGGCGTGGTGGTGCAGAGCGGCACCTGGTGGCCCTTCTCCTGGTACATGCGCGACTATAAGAACGCCGAGTACCCCGCCAACCTGACCACCCAGGCCACCAAGCCCATCGTCCTGATCGCCCTGGAAGACGACGAGAAGAACCGGCCCTTCCTGGTCGGCTACACCAAGACCAAGTACAAGATGCGCTGGTGGTACCCGGAGGACTACCGCAACCTCAAGCCGTCCAGCTTCACCGACCTCTTCACCAAGAAGGACGTGCGCGACGGTCTGTGGAAGTGGCTGATTTACCGCGAGCCCACCCAGCCGCTCGGCTCTTACGACTTCTACCTCTACCTCAAGGAAGGTCTTGGCCCTGTCAGTGCCGGCGCGCCCGCCGCGGCGGGCGCCTCTGGCCCTCCCGGCCAGGCAGGCCAGGCGCGCCTTGACCCCACGCAGCTCAACGCCAGGCAGGTCCCGCTCGTCTCCGTGGCCCAGTGGGGCGCCAACGGCCGTGGCCAGGGCCAGCTCAATACGCCGCGCGGCGTCGCGCTGAACACTCAGGGCAACGTCTACGTCGCCGACACGCTCAACCACCGTATCCAGAAGTTCAGCCGCACCGGCCAGCCACTCGCCGCCTGGGGCGCCGAGGGGACCGGCGACGGGCAGTTCAAGGAGCCGATGGGCGTGGCCGTGGACGCGCAGGGCAACGTCTACGTGGCAGACACCTGGAACCACCGCGTCCAGAAGCTGGACAGCAACGGCCGCTTCGTCGCCAAGTGGAGCGGGCAAGGCGGCTTCTGGGGCCCGCGCGCCGTCGCGCTCGACGGCCAGGCCAACGTCTACGTGGTGGACACCGGCAACAAGCGCATCCAGAAGTTCGATACCACCGGCCGCTTCCTAGCCCAGTTTGGCGCCGACGGCACCGGCCCCGGCCAGTTCCGCGAGCCGATTGGCCTAGCCGTCACTCCCGACGGGCAGATGTACGTCGCCGACACCAACAACCGGCGCATCCAGCAGCTCGCGCCCGATGGCAGGTTCGTCGCCGAGTGGCCGCTCGCCGGCTGGCAGGGCGGCGCGCGCAACGAGCCCTACCTCGCCGTCGATACCGACGGCAGCGTGATCGCCACCGACCCGCCCAACGCCCGCATCGTCAAGCTGGCCCCCGGCGGCGAAGTGGTAGCCGTGGGTGGCGCCCCCGGCCGCGCCGCCGGCCAGTTCGAGGTCCCGCTCGGCATCGCCATCGGCGACGCCATCTATGTCGCCGACTCGGGCAACCATCGTATCCAGGCGGTGACGTTCGGGGGATAATGCGTAGCGAGTAATGCGCTGCGGCTCGGAGTGGCCACGCCTAACTCGCTACGGATCGCGCGTTTTCTTCGATGATTGACGCCCTGAAGTGGTGGCTGGCGGTCCAAGTGTTGGCGCTGGCCGCCATGCCGCTGTGCCTGGCGCTGTTCAACCCGCTGGCCGACCGCGGCCATGGGCTGTCCAAGGCGTTCGGACTGCTGCTGTTCGGCTACGCTGTCTGGCTGCTCGGCGTGCTCCAACTGCTGCCCAACGGCCCCTTCGCCTACGGCGCCGCGCTGCTCCTCATTCTGGGAGGGTCCTTCCTCGCCCTGCACCGCGCGGGCAACATGGGCACAGCGCGCGGTGATTGGATCGCCGGCCTGCACGACATCCTGGAGTTCTGGCGCCGCCGGCGCGGCCTGCTCTTGATCCAGGAGGCGCTCTTCCTGGCCACCTTCCTCGGCTTCCTCTGGATCCGCAGCTACAACGCCGATATCTCCGGCACCGAGAAGTTCATGGACTTCGCGTTCATGAACGCCGTCACCCGCTCCCCCACGTTCCCACCGCTCGATCCGTGGCTTGCCCCAGGGCCCGATCACCCGCATCCCACCATTAACTACTACCACTTTGGCTACCTGCTCCAGGGCCTGCTGCTCACGCTCACCGGCGTCGCCCCGGCCGTCGGCTACAACCTCGCCCTTTCCATGCTCTTCGCCCTCGCCGCCGTCACGATCTTCAGCCTCACCTACGGCTTGGCCAGGGACCTGGTGGCAGAACGGGCACGGCGTCCCTCACCCGCCGCTCGATCCGCGCCGTCCGCCATCACCTCCCGCACCCCCTCCTGGTCCTTCCGCGCCGCGCGCCCCTACCTCGTTGTTGGACTGCTCGGCGCCTTCCTGCTCCTGGTCTCCGGCAACCTCTGGACCTTCCTGCGCCGGTTGGACGGCTCAGGCACGTGGGAGAAAGACTTCTGGGGCGGCGTTGGCTGGAACGCCACGCGCGTGCTGGTCATTAAGAACGGCGAGCAGGACCTGGACTACACCATCAACGAGTTCCCCGCCTTCTCCTTCCTGTTGGGTGACCTGCACCCGCACGTCCTGGCGCTGCCCTTTGCCGTACTGGCCGTGGCCATGGCCTACACCTGGCTGATGCGCCCGCCGCTGCTCTACCGCTGGGCGGTCTCCGGCGAGCCGCTCCCCAACGCCCGCGCGCGCTGGCGCCGCTTCTCCCCCTACGCCGAGCTACTCCCCGGTGCCCTCCTGCTGGGCAGCCTCTACTTCCTCAACAGCTGGGACTTCCCCGCCTACTTCATGCTCGCCCAGGCCGGCGCCCTCGCCGGCGCGTACTGGGTGAGCCAGAGCGCGGTAAGTGCCGAGTCCCCGCTGGGACCCGGCGAAGCCGAAGCGGACGATGAAGACGACTCAACCCCCGCCACTCGCCATTCGCCATTCCTCCGCTCCGTGGTCCCAATCGCCCTCACCGGCCTACTTGCCCTGCTGCTGTTCCTGCCGTTCCATCTCACCTTCCGGCCGCCGGTCGTGTCCGATGCCGCCAGCCCCCTCCCCCTGGGGTTGGTGGCCCAGCGCAGCTTCCTGAGCCAGTTCACCCAGTTCTGGGGGATCCAGCTGCTGCTGCTGGCCCCCGCGCTGGGGGCGGCGCTCGCCTTCGGCGGCGCGCTGCGCTGGGCGCCGCGCTTCTCCGGGTCGCTGCGTCGCGCGCAGACCGTCGCCATTATCGCGCGCGAGCCGGCCGGCTGGGAGCCTGCGCTGCTGCTCGGCGCAGCGGTGCTTGCGCTCGCGCTGGCCGACCGGTTGGGGTCGGGCGCATTGGCGCTGGCGATGGCCGGCGCAGCGGCGTACGCGGCGCGCCGCGCGCTGGAGATGCCCGAGCCCGGCATGCCCGCCGGGCCGCTGGCCGGCCGGCGGCCGCTGGCGTTCGCGTTTGGTTTGGTCTGCCTCGCGGCGCTGCTGCTCGCCGCGTGCGAGGTCGTCTACATCCGAGACTTCTACGGCGGTGCACTGCGGCGCATGAACACCGTCTTCAAGCTCTACTACCAGGCGTGGCTGCTCTTCGCCGCAGGCGGCAGCCTAGTCTCCTTCTGGCTCTACCGCACGCTCCGGGCAAGGCGTGTCCTCCCCGGAGGTACGCCCCAGTACGCGGCGTTCCTGGGTCTGGGTGCACTGCTGCTCGTCGCTGCGCTGCACTTCCCGGTGAAGGTCACCCTGCTGCGCACCAACTCGTTCCAGAACCCGTCGACCCTCAACGGCATGGAATGGATGCGCCGCTTCCACGCGGACGATTACGCCGCCGCCGAGTGGCTGCGCCAGGACGGCGCCACCGCCGCGCAGCCGGCACCGGTAGTGCTGGAGGCGACTGGCGGCGCATACTCCGAGTTCGCGCGCATGGCCACTCAAACCGGCTTTCCCACCGTGCTCGGCTGGGACCAGCACGAGCGACTCTGGCGCGGCGCGGCGATCAACCCCGAGGTGGACCGCCGCAAGGCCGACGTGGACGCCATCTATACTGCCCCCACGTTGGATGCTGCGAAGCCCCTGCTGGACAAATACGGCGTGACGTACATCGTGGTCGGCTACCTGGAACAGCAGAAGCACGGCGCCACCGGTGGCCTGGCTAAGTTCGACGCCGCCGCGCGCGCCGGCCAGCTACAGACCGCCTTCCAGCAAGGCCAGACCGCCATCTACCGGTTGCCCCGGTGATTGACTCCGCGCCCGCCGCGCCACCCACAACGCCTGAGCCGCAGACGCGCTACCCCAAGACCGTCATCGTCCTTCCCACTTACAACGAGGCGGAGAACTTGCCCCGCATGGTGGCGGCGCTGCTCGCCCTCGATCCACCGGTAGACGTGCTGGTGGTGGACGACAGCTCGCCGGATGGCACGGGGCAGATCGCCGACCGCCTGGCGGCCGAGCGCCCCGATCGCCTCTCGGTCCTGCACCGGCGCGAGAAGACCGGTTTGGGCGACGCCTACATCGCCGGCTTCCGCCGCGCGCTGGAGCTCGGCGCCCAGCGCGTCTTCGAGATGGACGCCGACTTCTCGCACCCGGTGGACGCCGTGCCCGCCATGCTCCGGCTCTCCGAAGACTACGACGTCGTGGTGGGCTCGCGCTACACGCGCGGCGGCCGGCTCGACTCGCGCTGGAGCTGGCTGCGGCGCTTCGTCAGCCGCGGAGGCAACGTCTATGCCCGCCTGGTGACCGGGCTGCGGGTCCAGGACACCACCGCCGGCTTCAAGTGCTTCCGGCGTGACGCGCTGGAGCGCATCCCCCTGCACGAGGTGCGCTCCCAAGGCTACAACTTCCAGGTGGAGATGGCGCTGCGCTGCCAGCGCGCCGGCCTCCGCGTGGCTGAATACCCCATCTTCTTCCGCGAGCGCGACGCGGGCGCCTCCAAGATGACCCCCGGCATCGCCGTAGAAGCCCTCTGGCGCCTCTGGCAGCTACGCTTCCTGGTGCGTTAGCAGCCACACGTGAAGCGTTCCATCCAGCTCGCCATCGGCCTGGCCGTCAGCCTGGGCTGCCTCGTGCTCGCCGCGCGCGGTCTCGCGCTCGACGAGGTGGCCCGCGCGCTCGCATCGGCCGAGTACCCCTGGCTGCTGCCCGCGCTCGCGCTCTACTTCGCCGGCGTGTGGGTGCGTGCCGTGCGCTGGCGCTACCTGCTGGCCCCTATCCAGCACGTCTCCGCCGCGCGACTTTTCCCCGTCGTGGTTATCGGCTACATGGCCAACGACGTGCTGCCGTTCCGCCTGGGGGAGGTGGCGCGCTGCTACGTCCTGCGTCGCCGTGAGGGCATCCCGCAGCCCGCGGCGCTGGGCTCGGTGCTGCTGGAGCGCGTCATGGACGGCCTCACCATGCTCACCTTCATGGCCGCCACCGTGCCGTTCCTCACCTTCACCGCCGAGCTCTATGGCGTGATGGGCTTCGCCGCCGTCCTGTTCATCGCCGTCCTGGGCGGCCTGGTGCTGCTCGCCGTGCGCCCCGCGCTCGCGTTGCGCCTGCTGGACCTGGTGCTGCGTCCCGTCCCTGCCGGCATCGGCGGCCGCGTGCGCGACCTCGTCACCTCCTTCCTCACCGGGCTTGGCTCGCTTGGCGGCGCCGGCGCCGCGCTGCGCGTCTTCGCCCTCTCGTGCGCTGCCTGGCTGCTGGAAGCGGGCATGTACTACGTGCTGATGTACGCTTTCCCCCTGGCCCCCTCGGTGGCGCTGGCCGTGCTCACCACCGCCGTCGCCAACTTCGGCGCGCTGATCCCCTCCACCCCCGGCTACGTCGGCGTCTTCGAAGCCGCGGGCATGCTCGCCCTCTCGCCGTTTGGCCTGCCCCAGGAGACCGCCCTCGCGTACATCCTGGTCGTCCACGCCGCCCTCGTCGTCCCCGTCACCCTGCTGGGTTTCTACTACACCTGGCGCGACGGCGTTGCCCTCAACCGCCTTGGCAGCGCAGCCTGACGGGTAACACCGGGCGCCCTCTGCGTACTGCATACTGCCTGCTACACATGGCACAGCGCCTGACGTGCGCCGAGTGCGGGGCGCGGGCGGACGACGGCGCCGCACGCTGCCCGGCGTGCGGCAGCGCGCGGCTGCTGGCGACGCGCGACGTCTTCCCCCGCCCCCTGATCATCGGCGGCGCGCTCATGCTGGTCGGCGCGCTTGTCGTGGCGACCACCCTGCTAGCGTTGACCGTGCCGTCCACCGTCCTCTCCCGCACCGGCGCCTCCCTACCCGGCGAGCTCGGCCGCCGCACCCGATCCCTGGATCGCCAGCTGGACCTGATCCGCGACGCCGAGCGCACCCTACCGCCCTACCCCGGCGCCTCCCGCGTCGGCGAAGTCCACGGCGCCACCCCCGGCGGCGAAGCGCGCACCCTGGCTAGCTGCTGGGCAGCCCCCACCGACTTTGACACCGTGCGCCGCTTCTACCTGGACCACCTCACCGCCCGCGACAGCGCCTGGCGCTCCCTGGGCGGCAGCACCCGCGTCTTCCGCATCGGCCGCGTCTACCTCGCGATTACCCCCGGTGAATCGTCCACCCCCCCCTGCGCCGGCACCTACCAGCTCAACTTCAGTTACCAACTCTGAAGCAGCAGGGGCGCAGTCAAACTCTCGGTACACTCTCCAGGTGACACCTCTTGCCCGGCGGGGCGCCGGGCTGCCGGGATTGCCTGGGCCGGCGGCGACGGCGCTACTCGGCGGCGGGCTGGTGCTCGGACTGGCAGCGGGCGCGGCCTGGGCCGCCGGGCGCGTCCTGAACGACGGCGTCAGCCGCGACGACGCGCAGAACCCGCGCCTCATCAACTGGCAGTGGGCGCGCAACATCGCCGTGCGGGGCGCGCACGATTCGCAATCCGACAACGACGCAGACGCTGCCGTGGACGGTACTGAGCGCGAGACCGCCAGTGCCGAGTACGCCCGCCTGGTCGAGCGCTCGGCCGCGCTCGTGGCGAGCTACACCGGGATCAATCTGCCGGCGCCGCTGCGCCAGGTGCACGTCTTCGACCGGCCAGAGTGGGTGGACGCCAACCTGGCGCAGTTCCGCCTCATGTTCGCGCCGCTTGACGAGTCCTACGCCCAGACCATCGCCCGCGCCCGAGGCGCCGCGCCGGTCGGCATCATGGGCCAGGTGATGCTCAGCGGCCAGATGGGCATTCTGCTCGGCTACCTCGCGCGCCGCGTACTCGGCCAGTACGACCTCTCCCTCTTGGGGCGCGAGCCCGTCACCGAGGGACGTCTCTACTTCGTCGAGCCGAACATCGCGGCCATGGTGCGCCGCTACGAGCTGCCGCGTGACGAGTTCCGCGCATGGATCGCCCTGCACGAGGTGACCCACGCCTTCGAGTTCGAGGCCCACCCGTGGGTGCGCGCCTACATGAACGACCTGCTCACCGTCTATCTCCGCTCGCTCTCCGACGACCTGTTCGGCAACCGGCCCGGCGGCGCGCTCACCATGCTGGCCGGTCGCGTCAAGGACAACCTCTTCGAGCGCGGTCACGTGCTGGAGATGATGATGTCTCCGGCGCAGCGCGAGGTGTTCCGCAAGCTCCAGGCGCTCATGGCGCTCATGGAGGGCTATAGCAACCACGTTATGAACCGCGTGGGCGCACGACACCTCAAGGACCACGCTACGCTCAAGCAGACGTTCGAGAGCCGGGCCAAGTCGCGCGGCGCCGCCGAGCAGCTCTTCATCAAGCTCACCGGGCTCGACATAAAACTGGAGCAGTACATCCTCGGCGAGCGCTTCTGCGAGCAGGTGGTCGCCGAGCACGACATCGGCTTCCTCAACCAGGTCTGGTCCGCCGAAAGTCACTTGCCCACGCTCGAAGAGATCCACGATCCATCCCGCTGGATCGCCCGCCACGCCCGCGTGGCTGCCTGAGGTTACCTTGATCAGAACACACACTTGCGGCGCCCTGCGCGGTGCCGATGCCGGCCAGCACGCCCTTCTCCAAGGCTGGGTCCACCGCCGCCGCGACCACGGCGGTTTGATCTTCATCGATCTACGCGACCGCTACGGCCTCACCCAGCTCGTCTTCAACCCGGCCACCTCGCCCGACGCGCACGCGCTCGCCGAGCAGCTGCGCTCCGAGTTCGTCATCACCGTCCAGGGTCAGGTCAACCGCCGGCCGGAAGGCACCGAAAACCCGCACCTGCCTACCGGCGAGATCGAGATCGCGGTAGACCGCCTAGAGATCCTCAACACCGCCAAGACGCCGCCGTTCTACATCAACGAGGACGCGCCGGTGGACGAGACGGTGCGCCTGACCTACCGCTACCTGGACCTGCGCCGCGCCCGCCAGCGAGACACCCTGCTGCTGCGCCACCGCGCCATCAAATTCATGCGCGACTACCTGGACGAGCGTGACTTCGTCGAAGTGGAAACTCCCATCCTCACCAAGAGCACGCCTGAAGGATCGCGCGACTACCTGGTCCCCTCGCGCGTCCACCCCGGCGGCTTCTATGGCCTGCCCCAATCGCCGCAGCAGTTCAAACAGCTGCTTATGGTGGCGGGCATGGACCGTTACTTCCAGATCGCACGCTGTTTCCGCGACGAGGACCAGCGCGCCGACCGTCAGCCTGAGTTTACTCAGCTCGACGTCGAGATGTCCTTCGTGGACGAGGCCGACGTGACCGGATTGGTGGAGGGTCTGTACATAACGCTTATCGAGCAGCTGTCGACCAAGCGAATCCTCCAGAAGCCGTTCCCGCGCTTGACCTACGCCGAGGCGATGGAGCGCTACGGCTCCGACCGTCCCGACCTGCGCTTCGGCCTGGAGCTGGTGGATGTCTCCCAGCTGCTGGGCCAGAGCGGCTTCGGCGTCTTCCGCGGCGCGGTGGAGAAGGGTGGCATCGTCAAGGGCATCAAGGCGCCCGGCGGCGCCAGCTGGAGCCGGCGCGAGGTGGACGCGCTGATTGAGCTCTCGCGCACTTTCGGCGCCAAGGGCCTGGCCACCGCCGCTTGGACCGCCGAGGGCGTCCGCAGCCCCTTCCGCCAGCACATCGGCGACGAGCTGATGGAGCAGCTGCGCGTCGCGTTCGACGCCAAAGAGGGCGACCTGGTGGCGCTGGTGGCCGACACGCCCAAGGTGGCCAACGCGACGCTCAGCCGCCTGCGCGACCACCTGGCGGTGCAGCTTGGCATGGCCGACGACAACGCGCTCTCCATGTGCTGGGTGGTGGACTTCCCGCTGCTGGAATGGGACGACGAGTCCAATGCCTGGACCTTCACCCACAACCCGTTCTGCGCGCCCAAAGACGCCGACCTGCCGCTGCTCGACCGCGAGGGCGGCGACCCCGGCAGGGCGCTCTCAAAGCAGTACGACCTGGTCTGCAACGGGTTCGAGATCGGCGGCGGCAGCGTGCGCATCCACCGGCCGGACGTGCAGGCGCGCATCTACGAGCTGATGGGCTACACGCCCGAACAGACCCGCGATGCCATCGGCACCATGCTGGACGCGCTCGGCTACGGTGCGCCGTCCCACGGCGGCATCGCCACCGGCATCGACCGCCTGATCGCCATCCTGGGCTCGGAGAAGTCCATCCGCGAGGTGATCGCCTTCCCCAAAAACCAGGCCGCCCAGGACCTCATGATGGGCGCACCCTCCCCGGTCCCCGACAAGAGCCTCCGCGAGCTGCACGTCAAGACCGATCTTCCTGTCTCCTGAACGCCTTGCGCGCCGCGGGCCAGTAGCGCAGCAGCCCCGGCAGGCGTGGCACCACCCGGCGCGAAACCGAGCAGAGCAGATCTAGCGCCAGCTGGTGCCCGCGCGTCCAGCGGAACCCGTACTCGGCCCGCAGGCCCGGTGGTAGCAGCCCCACCGCCAGCAGCCGCGCCCACCACAGCGCTAGCCGGTACACCGGCGCCAGCGGCCACAGCACTCGCGGCCATGATGTTAGCGGTGGGTCCAGCAGCGTGGCCGCTAGCCCGCGCGCTGCGGGACCCACCCGCAGCGCGCCACTCGCGTCCAACTCCCGCATGTATGCGTCGAGCTCGTCCCTGCTGCGCGGCAGGTACCCATCTGGAATGCCCAGCAAAGGTTCCAGGCCGCTCGCCTCCTGGTAGTAGCCCTCGACATCAGCCTCAGAGAGCGGTCCCACTAACCGCCGGTAGGTAAGCGGGAACGAGTCCATCAGAGTAGCGTGTACCCACCGCAGCAGCTCCGGATCGTGCGCCGAATACTGGGTGCCCGACGCAAACCGTCCGGTAGTCTGCTCCAGCGTGCCGTGCACGTGGTCGTGAATAGCGTTGATGCCGCGCGCCGCTGCCCCCGCCTCCTCGCGCGTGCCGAACGTCAGCGCCAGCATCGCGTTCACCGTCTGCAGCAGGCGCTGCCGGCGCAGCGCCGGGCTCTTCATGAACAGGCTGTGCTGCGCCACGCCCGACGCGACCAGCGGATGACTGAACTGCATCAGGATTGCGCGCCCCCACCCCAGTAGCAGCACCATCTCCGCGTTAATCCGCCACGCAGCACTCCGGGCCCCCGCCAAACCGCCGACGGTGTCGGATGCTACGTCGCCTGTGAGGCGCATGGTGGGCGACATAGGCGAGCCAGAAGGTGCGGCAACGGTGGTGGTCACGTTGAGAGTCTGACAGGATGCACGTCGCCGCCGCCTTTGCGTTGTTGGGGATCGGCGGCCTCGCCTACTTCATGCTCATTGGGGCCGCCACGGCGCGCTGGCTGCTGCCTTGGCGCTGGCGCCCCGTGGCCCCCGCGGTGGCGCCACTGCTCGGCTGGGCCGTGGTGACCGCCGTCGCCTACCCCCTCAACGCGTTCCTGCCCGCGCGGCCCGTCCTCCTGGGCCTGGGCGCTGTGGGCATCGCAGCACTGCTCGTCCCGGCCATCTACCGCCGGCTGCAGTCCCCATCCCGCCTATCGTCCCCTCGCCCGCACACGCACCGACCGTGGCGCCCGCGCGTCTGGGCAGCGTGCGTGCGGTACGCGCCGCTGGGGATCGGCTGCCTTTCGTACACGCTGGGGACCATTCCGTACGTGCGCGCGGGGTCGCTCTCCACCATCTTGACCGATTCGGACGTCGAGCACTATGCCGACGTGGCCACGGCGCTGCTCCACTACCCCATCGGCTGGACGCTCGAAGCGCACCAGGGACTCGACGCGACCCCCATCGGCCTAGGCTCCCACTACGCCCACGCCACGCTCAACGCCATTTCCGGCCTGGACGCCTTCTCGACTGCGGTGCCTAGCCTCCTGCTGCTGCTTGCGATGGCGCCGGCCGCCGTGTACGTCTTCGCCCGCACCTGCCTGGGCGCTGGCGCATACACCGCGCTGCTGGCATCTACCCTCTTTGCGCTTAGCGGGACGCCACTCGGCGTGGCCGCCTTCGGCTGGCGCCAGCAGACTGCGGCCATAGCGGCACTACCCATCGCGCTGGCAGGCGTCGCCATCGCACTGCGTTCCGGCGATCGCCGATCGGTCCTGTGCGGCGGCCTGCTCGCGGCGCTCGGCGCCTGCTCCCTCTACCTCGCCTCTGCACCGATCGTGGGTTCCGCTGCCGTGGCATACACGGTGTGGCTGACGCTCCGCCCCTTGGTCCAGCGCCACAGCGCCCACGGCCGAACCGTTAGCCTGCCTGTCGGGAGCGCAGGCGCCCTCGCCCGCCCAATCAGGCGCCTCCTGACCCTAGGCAGCGTCGTAGCGGCCGCCGCGTTCTTCTCCCATCTCTCGGCGCTTGGCTACCTGCTCGGGCGCTCAGCGTGGGGAGGGCTGCGGCCCGACGACCTCGCCGGAAGATCGACCCACGTGACCACCGTCGCCAGCGCCGCTGCGACGCTCGGCGTGGTGCCGCTCGACCTGTTCGGCGCCGCCACCACCCTCGGCGGCGAGTCGCTCGTCCAATGGCGCCCTCTGGGCGGCGACGCCGGCACGGCGTTGATTGCAGCGTCGGGAGCGCTGCTTGCCGCCGCCGGCCTGGTCAAGAGCAGGAGGCGTCCGGCATACGTCACGTGTGTACTGCTCGCTGTCGCGGGCTTCGAGCTGTACCTGCGCGTGCTCCGGCCGTTCCCGTATGGCGAGTTCAAGCTGCTGACCACCACCTGGTTCCTCGTACCCGCTCTGGCAGCCGTGGGAACGTCGGCACTCCTGGCAGGCGTTACCAGAGCACCCACTGGCTTACCAGGCATTAGCCACCCCCCGCGCGCGAGGACGACGGTGGTGTCACTGGTAGCCGCGGCTGGCGCCCTCGTGTTCGCCGTTGGCCTGCTGGCCACGCGCGCCCATGTCGGGGTGTTCGTGGCCCTGCCATGGGGCGCGGCGCTGCCGGAGCGTGAGATGGCCGCCGCGCGCGAAATCGCCGCCGTACCGCCGCGCGGCGCAGCGGTGTGGGTGTCAAGCGTCCTGGCACCCGACGCGGCGGTGCAGTGGCAGGGCGTGGTGACCGCCCACCGAGCCGGGTTTCCTTCACGCGAGGCCGGGGCGTCCTCACTAGCATCGCGCTGGCGGGGCGTAGTCACGGCGCTGCTGGCGTTCGGTGGCCGGGCACCCTATGGCGCGGTGCAGCGCTACAGCACCGAGCTGCGCCTGCCGCTCGACCCGCTGCTGGCCGACTACCTGCTGCTCGACATAAGTGAAGACCCTCGACTATTCGGACTGCTCGAAGATGACCGGGTCGCGTCGGCCGGCCGGCTGCGCCTCTACCGGCAGGTACACCGGCCTGCGCTCACCTGGGAGTCGCTCCCCTTGCCGAACTCCGAAGGGACAATCTCCCCCCACCTGACTCTCGACCGCACGCTCGCCGCCGCTGCCTCGGCCATTGGGGAAGCAAGTCGCTCGAACACTGGAGCGGCTTCCGGAGCGGCCACCGCACCAGCAGCAGGCAGGGCCACAGCGCCGACCAGGCCGGCACCGGTACTGCCCATCGGCGAGACGTCTCCCGGCCGCCGCACCGGCGCCACCATTCTGCTGGCGCCTCCGTTGCCACCCCGCACGGCAGCTGCGCCGCCTGATGCTCCCGTCCGCGTCTGGCTTGGCATCTTCTCGCCGGCCGAACGCGAGGTGACCGTGAGCTGGAGCGCACTTGATACTGGTAGTGGTGCTGGCGGTCGTGATGGGGCCCGCCGGCTGACGGTATTTCCCGGCCTCACCTGGTACTCCCCTCCACCGCTCTCAGCACCCTCAAACGTGCGGCTCGATCAGGCTGCGGGCTCTGCGGAGACGCACGCCCTATTGGTGGCGGCACTCGCCGGCCCCGACAGCACCGGAGGCGGTGTCGGGGCCGGGGCCGGCGAGACGCTCGAACGCTCCGTGGCGGGTGTGGACGCGCCACTGGTGATCGTAGGCCGGCACATTGCGCAAGCCGGATCCGCCGGCGGCACCGACTTCGTCGCTGCCGCCGCTCTCCCTGCGGCCGACCCTCGCTGGCTGATCGCCTTCGTCAACTTGACACGCGACCTGGCCACCACCACGTCGCGTGTGCAGCGGGGCGGAACGCTCTGGCTCGCAGATGAAAGCGCCAGCGACGAAATCCCACTTGACCCATCGGCGCACGTCCGCGTCGTGACTCTGCGACGCGTGCCACCCGGGATCGATGCCTGGCTCTGGTTTTCGGTTGGCGCTCCCGCCTTGCCTGCGCTGCACGAGCCCGCGGTGTTCCAGACTACCGCCAGCAGCGCCGCCGCGCCAGCGCCTCCCGGCGCGCACAGCCTGCCGCTGCTGAGCCGGCCGGCGCCGCGGGCCGTACCGCGTGATGGCGTGCTGGTGAAGGGTGCGTCAGACCGGCTGCACTACGTGGAGCAGGGTGGGCTGCGCTGGGTCTCCTCACTGGAGACCCTGACCCGCCGCGGCATCAACGCGCCGGTCGTCGCTCTGCCGGACGTCGAGCTGTGGCGCCTGCCGGTGGGTCTCCCACTCGACTGAGCGGCGCTCGTCGCTTAAGCCTACGCCGGCTTGAAGGTGGAGAGCGTCTCTTCCCAGGAGACCTCCTCCACTGTGCGGCCGAGGCGCTGCGCTTCCCGGCGGCGGTGGTCCGCGACGCGCAGCACGACGTCCGCGGTGCGCTCGCCGGGGTAGTATTGGGTCAGACGGCGGGCGCGCACGCGCAGCTGGAGCGGGCGGAAGACCTCCGAGTACCAGCGGCGAGCGGCCTCGCGCAGGACGTCCACGCTCTGGCTCTCGGCGTACTCATGGATCAGCTCTTCCAGGCGGGCGTAGTTGCCGGGGCGAGCCACGCCTATGCGTGTCAGGCCGGTCGCGCGCTCGAAGCGTTGCCGCTCGGTAAAGATGCGCTGCGCCTCCGGCTCGGTCAACGGCAGGTACTCGGTGACGATCGCGTCGATCCACAGCTGGTGGTCCTGCTTGGCCAGCGCTACGCGGTGGTGGCCGTCTAGGACGTAGTAGCCGTAGCCGACCTTGTACAGCTCTATCGGTGGGATCGGGACGCCACGCTCCATGGCCTGCCTCAGTCGCTTGAGGCGGGCATCATCCTCCTCGTTGCTCTTCACCGGGCGGAAGTCCACTCCCAGCTCGGCGGGGCGGCCGACGCTGCCCACGATGCGCGCTACCTCGACCGTGCGGATACCCAATGCGCGCGGCGCCAGTGGGCCGGCCTTGGCGGCGTCGTCCACAAAGCTGCGCACGGGCGGCGCCGGCGGCGCCGTCTCCAGCGCCGGCCGCACCAGCAGCACCGGGCAGGGCGCGTTGTGCACGATCTCGTCGGCAATGGCGCCGGGGAACAAGCGGGCCAGGCCACCGCGCATGTTGGTGCCGATGATGACCAGGTCCACCGCAAGCTCGCGCGCCACACCCACCACGGTGGCGGCTACTGACCCATAGCGAATCAGCGGCTGCGCACGCACGCCGTCGCTGCGCAGCCGCAGCGCGAGCGCGTCCAGGTACGCGTGGGCGTGCGCCTCGATGGGCGAGACGCCCTCGTCGTTCTCGACGCGCTCCGGCAGCACGTGCAGCAGGATTACCTCCGAGCCAAAGGCGCGCGCCTGCGCCTCGGCCACCGGCAGCTTGGCCTCACCCGCAGGCAGCAGGTCCAGCGGCACCAGGATGCGCGCCTCAGTACTCACCTCACACTAAACGTCCAGGATGACGTAGCCGTACGCGTCGATGATGCGCGTGCGCCCCAGCTGCAGCTCACGCGGACGCGTGCCATACCCCAGGTGGGTGTGGCCGTGCAGGAAGAAGCGCGGCTGGTATTTAAGGATCAGCGACCGCAGCGTGTCGAACCCGCGGTGCGGCAGGTCGGACGGGTCCCAGGTGGAGCGCTCCGGGTCCACCCGGCAGGTGCTGCCGATGGGGTTCGGCTCACTGCCGGGCGGCGGGTGCACGCAGACGCACTGTTTCTCCGGCAGCGGGCACATGCGCGGCGCGCTGTGGGTGACGAACACGTCCGCGCCACCGGTGCGGCGCAGGTGGAACTGCGCCCAGAACGCCTTCCACCACATCTGGCGCTCGGTGTACTGCGCCGGGCCGCCGTTGTACCAGTAGCTGCCCCCAAGGCCGAATAACTTGATCCCCTTAAACTCCTCCACCTTGTCGTGGATGTCGGTGCAGCCGCCCGGCGGATCCTGCGCGTAGGTCGTGTCGTGGTTGCCCCGCACGTAGAAGCACGGCACGTTGAAGCGCGAGACGAGGTAGTCCAGGTAGCTCGGCTTCAGGTCGCCGCACGAGACGATCAGCTCGATGCGCTCCTTGGCCCAGCGCGCCTGGTTGAAGTGCTCGTACAGCGCCCGGTCGGTCGTGTCCGCCACCGCCAGGATCTTTACCACGCCTGTGTCACGGGCACGTTATACGATGAGAACTGCGTAAGGGGCATGGGCAAGGTTCACTCACCGCGGGTCAGATAGTGCTCGCTACTCAATGGACTGCGCCCTACTCGTTACTTGAGCCAGCCCTTCTCTCGCAGCAAGTCATCTCCGAGCAGGCTGGGCTGAACCGCCTTACCGGGAACGTATTCGAGCACCACGCGCTCGAAGTACTGCATCGTGAAGCCCTCCTCCACCAACTCTTCGGTCAGCGGGTGGCCGAGCATGGCCGCGCCGCCGTGCTGCTCGTAGAAGCGCTTGAACCCGGCCACCAGTGAATGGCCGGTCTGCGGGATGTACAGGCGCTGCTCGTCGCTTTCGAAAGGCGCCACGCGACGCGCTTCCGGACGTAAGAGGACACCGCGCTGCTGCGCCACGCGCTCGCCCAGCGGCGCCAGCGACAGCCTCTGGCGGTTCGGCCCGAACTCCAGCCGGCCGCGCTGGAAGTACTGCACCGTCTTGCCGTCTTCGACGAACTCCTCGGTCCGGGGCAGGCCGTAGACCGCCAAGCCGCCGGTGGCGTTGAAATGCTCCAGCGCCGCGCCATGCACGGTATGGCCAGTCTCGGTGAAGTAGCGCCAGGGGTAGCCGTCCGCTGGCGGCACCACGCCGTCGTTGCGCGTCGTCGGCAAGTCCAGCGGCGGGTTCCAGATACGCCACCAGTTGGGCGGCCCACCGGCCAGCAGCCACAACCCGCCGATCCCGTCCAGCACGCGCTCCGGCTCGTTCGACGTCAGCTGCGCCTCGATTCTGGCGCGCAGCGCCGCCTCGGCCTCCGGCTCCACCAACGCCACGCCCGCCAGGGCGCCATAGTGCTCCGTTTCGGCGCCGCCTGGCGTGCCACCGCGCGTGTAGGTCGCGTCCATGCGGCCACGCTGCGCCAGGTCGCGCGCCAGAAAACGGGCCGACGATGCGAGCAAGCCGCGGGCGCGACCCTCACCCGATCCAGTTGGCCCGCCCTGCACACTCTGTCCGGGTTGCCCGGCATGGCCGGCGTGCCAGCGGTCATCCAGCGCCAGCTGCCAAGCCAGCGCCGCCGACTCGGGCGTGAAGCCGGCGGTCTGCCAGGTGGGGTCTACCGGCTGCCCCACTCTCCCGCTCTCACGTGAGACCGAAAACCAGCCGGGCAGCAGCCCGGCGCCGGGTCCGAGCGTGCCGTTCGCGGCTGTTGCGCGCTCCACGGCGGTGTAGGTCCCCTCCAGCGCCCACAGCCAGGCCGTCTCGCGCGCCGCCTCGGCAAACATGCGGTAAAAGGCGGGAGTCAGCGTCGCGCCGGAAGTGGTAGCCGGATCCAGT
The DNA here is from genome assembly GCA_902805635.1 of uncultured Chloroflexota bacterium. GTDB lineage: Bacteria > Chloroflexota > UBA11872 > UBA12225 > UBA12225 > CADCTC01. Next base: position 7,129 of record CADCTC010000175.1, on the reverse strand, counting down.
TCCTTGAGCGCGCTGTTCGCCGCCGGCACGCTCCAGCCAACGGCAGGCACGCCACCCACGTCCCAGGAGATGGCGGCGCGGTCGATGACCGCTGCGAGGATCTTCGTGGCAGCGGCGGCGTAGCTCGGGTCGTCCCACAGACGGGACGCCAGCAGCAGCGCCGCCGCCAGCCGTTGGTCGGCCGCCGTCGAGTTGCTCCAGTCGGTGACGTTTCCCGCCGTCCAGCGTGAGGCAAACAGGAAGTCTCGGCGTACCGTGCCTGGCGGCGCCTGCTGCCGCGAGAGTGCCACCTGCGTCCAGCCCCACACTGCGTCGAAGGCGGTCCGGTCGCGCTGCCAAACGGCGTGCAGCAGCGCGTCGGCCTGTGCATCAGCGGTGGCGCTCGCGCCATCGCGCCCCTGGCGCACGCGCCCTTCGCCGGTCAGCACCAGGCGCTTGTACGCTGCCCACGCCTGCGCCAGCCGTGGATCGGGCATGGCGGGCGTGGCGGGAACGGCAGACGCATCCGCGCCCAGCGGCGCCCCTAGTGGCACGCTGGTGCGCGCTTCGACGCGCTTGCTGAGGGCAAAGCCGTAGTCGAGCAGGTCGCGCGTTTCGACGACGTGGTCAGGTGAGTGCATCACCACCGCCACCAGGCGCGTGCCGGCGCGCTCGGCGCCCAGGATGCGTACCTGCCCGGCCTTTTCGGTCCAGCCGGTCTTGCCACCAAGCGATCCGGGATACCACCACAGCGCGGAGACGCTGTGGCGCAGGCGGTGCGGCTCACCACGCGGGCCGGGCACCAGGCGCTGCGCCGTGCCCATCGCCTGCGCCAGCACCGGGTTGGCAAACGCGGCGGCGCCGAGTGTCGCCAGGTCGCGCGCCGAGGCGAAGTGGTCCGGCGAGTCATAGATCCAGTGGTCCAACCCATGTGGGTTGGCGAAGCGCGTGTTCCTCAATCCCAGCACGGCGGCGCGCGCATTCATCTGCGCCGTGAACGCCCGCACCGATCCGGCCAGATGCTCGGCGATGGCGATGCCCGCGTCGTTGCCGGAGTTCATCATCAGACCGTAGAGCAGCTCACGCAGCGGCAGCTGCTCCCCCTCCACCAATCCCATGGTGGTTTCCCCCACGTTCGCGGCGGCACGGCTCACGGTCGCCACTTCGTCCAAGCGGCCGCTCTCGACGGCCAGCAGCCCGGTCATCGTCTTGGTGGTGGAGGCCATGGGCCGCCGCGTGTCCGGGAACTTTTGGAAGAGCACCGCGCCACTAGCCACGTCCAGGAGGAACGCGGAGCGTGCCTGGACAGCGGGCGCGCGCACCGCCCTCGCCGGCAGCGCCTGCGGCAGGCCCTGTGCCTGCGCCACCGACACGCTCGGCCGTAGGAGGGCGCCGGAGAGGGGCAGCACGCCGGCCGCCACAAGACAGGCGAGCGCCAGCACGCGGACCAAGCGAGCAAAGTAGACAGAGCAGGCCATGCGGACTATGCAGGCGATGCGAAAACTCATTACTTGTGTTGGAACGGCCAAACCCCAGGGGTGAGGCACGCGTTACTGAACTAGGAGCCGCGGCGCGGCCGCACCATCATACGCCGGTTCATGGAGCATGGTCCTCTGATCCCCCTGTTTGTCAACACGCTGCGAGGCGCGGCCGCCGGGCCGCTCATTGGGCTCATCCTGGCCGTGGGCGCGGCCCCCGCGCTGGCCGCGCCGCCGGCGGCGGCCGCATTGCTCTCGTCGCCGTTTGAGCAGGCAGCACCGGCGGCAGCGGCCGTCTACCAGTTCCCTGACCCTAACCAGGCGCTGGTCTTTGAGGGCCAGGGCTGGGGCCACGGCGTGGGTCTGTGCCAGTGGGGCGCGCGTGGGAGGGCCCTAGCGGGGCAGAGCGCGGAGCAGATCGTGGCCGCGTATTACGCGGGCACCACCGTCCAGACGGCCGTGGCGCCGGAGACGACCATCCGCGTGCTGGTCCATTCCGGATTGCAGCTCGACGCCAGCGAGACCGGCAAGGTCACCGGAAAGGGCGGGGCGTGGCAGCTGGCCGCGGCGGGCACCCCGGCAATCCAGGCGCCGGCGGGCGCGACACTGGAGCTCTCCGCGGAGGGCAACCTGTGGCGCTACCAAGTGAAGGCGCCCGACGGTGCGATTGCTGGCGCGGGCACTGTGGCAGCGCCGATAGTGCTGCGGCCGCTGGACGGCAACACCCGCTTTGTGGTGGGGTATAAGCCGGCCGCGGCGGTGCCGGGACGCCAGGGGGAATACTACGACGCGTACCGCGGCGAGCTGGTGCTGGCGCTGCGCGGAGGTGGGCTGGAGACGGTAAACCGGCTCAGCCTGGAGGACTACCTGCGTGGGGTGGTGCCCGCGGAGGTGCCGGCTTCCTGGCCCGCGGAGGCGGTCAAGGCGCAGACGCTGGCGGCGCGCTCGTACGCCGTGTGGCAAGCGCGGAACCGCTCGGCGGAGCGCTACGACGTGGACGACACCACCGCGTACCAGGTCTACCGCGGCGCCAACGCCGAGCACCCCGGCAGCAACGCGGCGATCGACGCGACCGCTGGCCAGGCCATCCTGCACGGCGCACAGACCGTGCAGGGGTTCTTCTTCTCCACCTGCGCCGGCTGGACCGAGAATAACGAGGTGGTCTGGCCGGGCGGCCAGCCGCTGCCCTACTTGCGTGGCATCCGCGACGTTGACGCCGCGGGACGTCCCTACGACGCCGATTCACCCCGCTCGACGTGGAGCACCGGCGCGCTGACGGTGGCGCAGCTGGAGGTGCTGCTTAACGGCCACGAGGCGACCGAGATCGGCAAGCTGCTTAGCCTGGACTTGACCCGGCGTTCGCCGTCGGGACGACTCTTGGAAGTGGTCGTCACCGGCACCGCCGGGGTGAAGACGCTGCGGTCGGACACGCTGATGGTGCGTTTCAACCGCGGCAGGCCGGAAGGTGTGGCGCAGCTGCTGAGCACCAACTTCGACCTGAAGTGGGCGCCAACGGAAGCGCTGGTACTCTCGCAAGGCGGCGTGCCCGCCACACCCACGGCCGGCCCGCCACCGCCGACGCGCACTGCCCTACCGGGCGGGCAGAGCACGCCGAGCGGGCAGGGCACCCCTGGTACTCCCGGCACGCCGGGCGCCGTGCGGAGCCCCACGGCGATGCCTGGCACCGGGGCCGCCCCGCAGGGCACACCCCGGCCGGCGTCCACGCCAGTTCCTCCGACGGCAACCCCGGTCCCGACGCCGGTGTACCGGCTGGAGCTGACGCAGCCGGCGCCGGCCCGGCCCAGCGGGCCGAGCAACGCCTACTTCGCGGAGACGGGACATAACGTGGGCGGGGCGTTTCTGGCGTTCTTCCAGCGCGCGGGCGGCCTGGACGTGTTCGGCTATCCACGCACGGAGGAGCTGCTGGAGGACGGACGCACGGTGCAGTTCTTCCAGCGCGCCCGGCTGGAGTTTCACGTAGACAAGGCGGGCACGCTGTACGAGGTGCAGGCGGCGCTGCTGGGCGATACGGTGACCACGTCCCGCCGGCCGTTCCCCACCACCACGCCGTTCGACCCATCCGCCGACCACCACTACTTTCCAGAGACAGCGCACGGCCTGCACCACGGTTTTCTATCGTTCTGGCGCAACCGCGGCGGCCTCGATGCGTTCGGCTACCCCATCTCGGAGGAGCTGGTGGAGGGCGGCTACACCGTGCAGTACTTCCAGCGCGCGCGCTTCGAATACCACCCCGAGCACGCCGGCACCCCCTACGAGGTCCAGCTCGGCCTCCTCGGCGACCAGTTGCTCCAGCAGCGCTCCTGGCTGCGGTAGTGCTGCAACGCTTCACCCCATCCGCGTGAGCGCCTCTTCCGTGACTTCGTTGTCAAAGGGTTGGCCGGCGACGAGGCGGCGGACTTCTTCGAGCACCTGGTCGCCCAGGCGCAGGCACTCGTCGTTGAGCGAGCCGGCGACGTGGGGGGTTAAGATGCAGTTGGACAGCGTGTAGAGCGGCGAGCCTTCGGGCGGCGGCTCGGGGTCGGCCACGTCCAAGCAGGCGGTGATACGCCCGCGCTGGAGCTCTGCTATCAGCGCGTCGTGGTCCACGAGGGCGCCACGGGCGACGTTGATGAAATAGGCGCCATGTTGAAGGAGCGCTAGCTGGGCAGCGGCGATCATGTGGCGGTTCTCCGGGATGTTCGGCGCCACCAGGACCACCGCCCTGGACTCCTGCAGCAGCGTGTCCATGCCGGCCGTGGCCGCGCCGTACGCCTGGGCGCCTTCCTCGGAAAGGTGCGGGTCGTACACCAGCACGCGGAAGTCGTGTGGCTGGAGCAAACGCAGCAGCTGGCGGCCGACGTTGCCCGCGCCGATGATCCCTAGCGTGGTGCGGTAGTAACCGGCGACCTCGGGGCCGCGGCGCCACGCCGCACGGCCGCGCTGGCGGAAGTCCTCCTGGAAGCGGAACACGTCCTTGAGGCAGGCGAAGAGCAGGCCCAGGACGAACTGCGCCACCGGCCGGCCATTCACGTTGGCTGCGCTGGTGACGCGGATGCCGCGCCGCCACACCGCCTCGGTGACCATGCTCTTGACGCTGCCCGCCGAGTGGAGCGCGTAGCGCAGCTTTGGGGCGCCGGCCAGGCGCTCTTCGGTCAGCGCGGGGCTGCCCCAGCCAGAAATGACGCCGTCTACCCCTTCCAGGCGAGGCCGCAGCCAATCGTCGGTCAGCGTGTCAGGCACGTTGCGGTCCAGGTCCACCAGCCGCGCGATCTCGTCCACCGCCTCAGGCCGAAAGCATTGGGTTAGCCGCGCGCGGTCGAGCGCGAAACAGAAGCGCAGTTGTTCCCCATCACTTTGTGTGCCCAAGTAGCCTTCTCCTTCAGTGTCCACTCAGGGGTATAGTCGGCGCAAAGGTGTCCGCGTCAAGTGACGATCCCATTACCGGTGAGCTGGGGGCGCTGCCGCCCGAGCCGTACCCGCTGCGCGCCTCCGCGGAGAGGGCGCTGCGCGATGCGGCGACGCCGCCGGCGGGCTGGCAGCCACTGGGCTACACCGCCGGCGACTACCTGGGGATGCTGCGCGGGATCTGCGGGTATTTCCGGCAGCACCAGGACGAGCGCGGCGCCATCATCGATCCCTACGCCGGGGAGGAGAAGCAGTACGCCACGCCGTGCTACGCCGTGGCGGCGGCGCTGGTGGCGCTAGACGGGCGTGCGCCGGCAGGGGCCTGGGGCGCCGCGCGCCCGCGGGAGGGTGAGGCGCCCGCCGACCTGGGGCTGCTGGAGAGCGCGGCGCGGGCGCAGGACCATGCGCTGCGCGGCCTGGCGGTGGAGAAGAACACGCCGCAGGGGCACGCCGACTTCTTCGCGCCACTGGTGGTGCTTGGCTACCAGCTCCTGGCGCCGTTCGTGGAGCGCAGCCGGGCGGGCCGCTGGCTGGCAGAGCTGCGGTCAATCGGGCCGGAGAGCACGTACCGCAACACGTTCAGCCACAAGCGGAGCCAGGGGCAGGAGGAGACGGTCCACAACTGGAACGTCGTGGCGCTGAGCGGCGAGCTGCTGCGCGCCGCGGCCGGCGCAGGGTCGGACCTGCCGTGGGTGGAGCGCTACCTGGACTACCAGCTGCGCAGCCATGCCGACCTGGAATGGGGGCTGTACCGCGACCCCAACTGCCCGCTGCCGTACGACCTGTTCCCGCGCCACCACCTGGGCTATGCGCTGGCCGCGCCGGGCGTGCCGGCCCTGCTGCCGGAGCTGCTGCGGCATGACCTGGCGGCATGGCTTCACCGCGGCGAGTGGACGTCGGCACTGACGCAGACCGGCAGCGGCGGCATCCCGCCGGGCTGGCGCTCGAGCGAGCATCTCTGGAACGACGCGGCGCTGGTAGCCCTGGCCGAGACGGCGGCCAGGCGGCATGCCCGCGCCGGGCGGCACGTGGCCGCCGGGCTGTTCCGGCGCGTGGCGACACTGGCGTTTCGGTCAATGCTGCACTGGCAGCGGTCGTCGGGCGAACTGCACGTGGTGAAGAACCACTTCGATCCAGTTCAGCGCTGGGGGTTCGAGGGCTACAGCTTCCACTCCAACTACGGGCTCTACCCGGCGGCCATGCTGGCCACGGCCATCCTGTTCGGCGATTGCGAGACGCCCGAGGCGCCGGCGCCAGTGGAGACGGGCAGCTTCGTTGTCCGCTACCCGGCCCCGTTCCACACGCTGCTGGCCACCTGCCGCGGCCTGACGCTGTCGTTCGACCTGGATGCCGATGGCAAATACGACGTGACTGGCCTCAACAGCGTGCGCAAGGTGGGGGAGCACCCGCTGCTGGGACCGGCGTCGGGCATCCCGGCGCAGCCGCGCTACGGCGTTCCGGAGGGGAACGGCATTGCTATTGGCTGTGGCTTGGGGTGGAAGGGGGCAGCGAGTGCCGACACGACCCTGGCGGGGCTTCACCCGGCCGGGGTCGACGTGCGAGTACTCCGTTCTGATCGCGATGGGCTGGAGTTCACGCTGCGCTATGCACTCAAGGACCAGGCGGTCACGGCGGTAGCGAGCGAGTGCCGCCTGACGGGATCTGGCATCAGCATGACGGAACGGCTGGAAGGAGGCGACCCTCAGGGCGCGCTGCTGCGCTGGCCGCTGTTATTCAGCGACCAGCGCCACATGGGGGAAGGACATGCCGGCGACCAAATAGCGGACTGGAAGCTGGGGGAGTCTCACCAGCTCTTGAGAGTGGACGCGGGCGAGATGCAGTGGCGGCCCGGCACGGTGTGCGGGCGCAACGGCGAGTACTCGGTAGCCGAAACGCCACTGGATGGCCGCCGGATCGGGTGGCGGCTAGAGTACGAGTAGGGCGCCGCTGCCCTCACCCGCGCTGCGCGCCCTCTCCCCGTGGGAGAGGCTAGTCTACCGGGCAGGCGGACGGGTGGGGGCGGGGGTGGCGAGGGACGGTGCGGCCAGAGGGTCCTTGCCGAGCAGGAGCAGGACGCTGCGGTCAAACAGCGTCCAGTAGGCGGCGTTGTGGTTCTGGCCGTTGGCGCTGTACCAGAAGCCGTGGTACATGGCGTTGCCGGTGACCGACCAGACGGCGCGTTTCTGGCCGCCCTCTGTGACGGTGGCGAGCACGGTGCCGTTAGAAACGATGGGGGTCCGGTAGAGGCCCTGGTCGCCGCTGAGCAC
>CADCTC010000174.1 GCA_902805635.1 uncultured Chloroflexota bacterium | reverse complement strand
GTAGCATACGGCGCGGCCGCAGCGATCCGGCGGCCCGTCGTGTCTGAACACGCGGTCGGGCGACGGGCCAGGGACGCACGATCTCTGCCTCCTTGGGATCGATGACCAGCCGGCCGCGAGGTCTGCCGTCGCCGTGGGGCACATCGCACACCGCCGGCAACTCCTCCTTCGTTACCGTTTCCGTGTTCCCTCGCACATGTAGGTGCCAAGTAGCTCGGAGGTAGCTGCCAGATAGTCGCCGTGTAGTCGCGGCCGGGGGCTGTCCGCTTTGGCGGCAACAATTCCCGCCGGGAACGCCGATGTAGTTCCCATGTAGCGCTCCGGTAGTTGCGTGTCACTACGCTGGAGAAGTGCCCGGGACTGCACCCGTTCCCGGCGAAGGCAAGACGAAGGATGGTGTCCATGACGAGCAGAACAGAAGCGAGCGCCAGCGCTTGGACGGCCTAGCCCGGGTGCAAGTTCATCACCGCCGACGAGGTCGGGAAGCAGCTTGGCTCCAGTCGATCGTGGTCCGGAGCGTTTGGTGGCGGGGCAGCGCGGCGCAGCTTCCTCCGGTGAGCAGCGCAAAGCGGTCGCTCAGGCGATTCCGGATCTCCTCGACTCGGAGCACTCGCGTTCTGACGGCGGCCAGCTCAAACCCCTCCTGGCGTCTTAAGGCAGTCGGCGCCTCACGACCTACAGCGCCGGCTGCTCGTCCGTGGCGAACGCCGCCGGCTCCACCACCACCACCGGGCCGATCACCACGTGCTCCCGCCCGTTGACCTTCCCATTTTCCCCGTTGGCGCCGGCGCCGCGCAGCGTGGTCCGTCCGCTGCCGTCGAGCGCCACTTCTTTGACTACCATCCCGTACCCATCAACCCGCGCCAGCACGATGCTCCCCACGCGCCACCCGCGATCGGGATTGACCCACACGAAATCGCCGTCGTAGATGCGCCGCCGCGCCATGCTCTCCCCCGCCACCTGCACGGCGAACCCGCGCTGCCCCACCCGTCCTTCCATCCCCACCGGCACCGGCCGCTGCCCCACCGGCGTTACCTCCCCCTCCAGCGGATCCCCACAGCTTCCCCACTGGTAGACCGGCGCCAGACGCACCTGCGTCGCCCGCGTCAGCTCCACTATCCGCGCCTGGATCTCCCGCAACGCCGCTTCCAGCGCCGCGCGCTCGCCGCCAGTATCAGAGGCAGTTACCCCGGTTCGCGCCGGGTACACCAGTTCACCGGGATTTATCCCGTCCGCGTCGCTCGCGGCCGCTGCCGGCACGTTCCGCGGAGCGCCGACGGAGTCCGGCGCCCGCGGCCCCGCCAGCTCTAGCCACCCCCCCAATCCCAGCGCCCGCGCCAGCTGGTCCAGCTTCTGGCCGCCTGGATTGGGGATGCGCCCCTTCTCCACCATCGCCACCCAGTTGTGCGACACGCCGGCCTCGGCAGCCAGCTGGCGCTGACTCAGGTCGCGCGCCGTCCGCAGCGTCAGCACTCGCCGCGCCAACTCCTTCAGGTCCAGGCCTGCTCCTGCCACACCCATAGTGTACAAAATATCGCTCACATGCCATACGTCAGGGGCCGGCTTCGGGAAATGACGTACTAAATACTTGTCAAAAGCGGCCGCAGCGCGTACCATTCTCAGACGCAGGATAGAACATGTGTTCCACAATGTGAAGGAGGCGCTCCGTAGGCATGGCCCCGCACGAGTCACCCGTCACGCTCACGCCGCCCGCGCTAGCCGGCACGCATTCGTCTACTTCCGAAGAGTCGCCGGCGCAGCCGCTCACGGTCGGGCAGACCCGCACCTACCGCTCCGCCGTTCGCAGCCGCCGCTCTACCCGGCGCGACCGCTCTCCTCCGGGCATAGCACGTTGGAGCGGTCCAACGGTCGCTCCGACCGCGCGGTCCCGGGAACGGAACGCCGCACTGTGCAGCAACGAGCACCCACGGCCTGCCCGCTCCTTCACTCTCGCTGGCAATCCCCTGTCCCTGTGGCTCCAAAGAAGGCACCAATGGATCGTCACTTGCTCGCGCTCATCGCCGAAGCCGTCGAGACCGCCGCCACGGTCAGCCTGACCGTTCTGGCAACCAAAGCCACCAACGCGCTCATCCAACTCTCAATTCGTTCCTTCCGCCGCTGGCGCGCCGCACGCCGGCGGCGTCTCCGGCGGTGGGGGATCGACGCCCCTCTATTGCCAAGGGATTAGGCAGCCGAACGAGTTGGGGTTGTGGATACCATCTTCCCCTGTCAAGTACCGGCAGGGGTCACTGGGCGAGTCCTTCGCACTCCTGCCGGTAGGTGGGGGAGAAGCGCTGGCCGCTGCGGAGGAGGGTCGAGGCCAGCAGCAGGAGCGTACGCATGACGGCGACGATGACACCCTTACGGCGCTTGCACGCGACGCGGGGCCGCTCGGCGAACGGGCGGAGGACCGAGTTCACGCGTATCGCCACGCGGGCGGGACGAAGTCCGGCGGATGCACGCGGGCCCCACCGGGCCAAGAGCGCACCGATGGCATTGGTGCACGAGGCGTCCCAGCGGCTGGTGCGCCGGGCGCCGCCGCGCAGCCCCAGGACGACAGCCGGGCTGATTACGGTGGAGCAACGCGGCCTGAGCCAGTCCAACGTCTGTTGGATCGATGCGCTAGGACCTTCGCGCGTGGCGAGGGAGGGACAAACGACCACGCGTCGGCGAAGTAACTGCCCTAGTGGCAATTCCGCCGCGCCTGACGTGGCGTGGCGGCCCCGCCTACCCCGCTTGCGCCGCCTGCCGGTACCCCAGCAGTGCGGAGAGGTCTCGGCCCGCCTGGCGCACGCGTTTGGAGAGCGCGTCCACCCGCTCCAGCGTCACGCGCGTAGTCGGGCCGGAGATACCGGTGGCGGCCACTACGTCGCCGGCCGCGTCACGTACGGGGGCGGCCATGCAGCGCAGGCCAACGGCGTATTCCTCGTCGTCCAGTGCCCAGCCGCGCGTCGCGACGTGCGCCAGGTGGCGGCGCAGGTCCTCTGAGTCGGTGATCGTGCGGGGCGTGGCAGGCGCCAGCCCGCGCTGTGCGATCACCCGGTCCACCTGCTCAGCATCATGCCCCATGGTCCCGGCCAGCAGCACCTTGCCCAGCGCGCTTGCGTGCGCCGGCAGGCGCGTTCCCACGCCGTGGTTTACCGTCAGTGCGCCAGCACTGGTTGCCTTGGCCACGAAGAGCACCTCCCCCTCGGACAGCACGGCCAGCGACGACGCCTCTCCCGTATCGTCGCGCAGCGCCTCTATCACCGGCCGTCCGATTTCCGTGATCTCCACCCCGTGCGCCGCCACGGCTCCCAATCCCACCAGGCGCAATCCCAGCTGGTAGCGCTGCGTATGTGCATTGAGCCGGACGAAGCCGCGCGCCGCCATTGTCATCAGCAGCCGGTGCGCCGTGCTCTTGTCCACGCTCAACCGGCGCCCCAGCTCGGTCACGCCGACACCGGCCGGGCTTTCGCCCAGCTCCTCCAGCGCCCGCAGCGCGCGGTCCACCACTTCCACGCGCGCCGCCCGCTCTTTCGTCGGTTCGGTAATTTCTAGATCAATCATGGTTTCAACACGTTGTCCGCCGCGCAACACCCGCAGCATACGACGAGGCAACGCCCACACGCAACTCGCTGACCTGCGCTGGGGGCTTCCGGTAACCTGGCGCCGTGGGTCCTATGGGAGTTGCGTCCACCACAACGCGTTGTGCATACTGCCGGCCGAGAGGGCAGCAGGATGAGACGAATTGGGTTGATCGGCGGCGGCGGGATTGTCCAGCGCACCCACGCCATCGGCTACCAGGCGCTCGTGGCAGAAGGGCTGGCGGAGATCGCCGCCCTGGCGGACGTGTCCGAGCAGAACCGCGCGGCGGCGGGCCAGCTGTTCGGCATCCCGGAGAACCAGCGCTACGCCGACTACCGTGAGATGCTGTCCCACGCGCCCATCGACACGGTCGCCATCGCCACGCCGCATGCCCTACACGTGGAGCAGGCGGTGGCCGCCGCCCAGGCCGGCAAGGCGATCATCTCCGAGAAGCCCATGGCCGTCACACTGGACGAGGCGGATGCCATCCTGGCAGCCGTCGAGCGCCACCGCGTGCCGTACACCGTAGTGCACAACCTCCTGTTCTCCCAGCCGGTGCTCGGCGCCGCCGCTCTGCTGGCGGAGGGCTCGCTCGGTCAGCCGCTGCTCGGCCACGGCCAGATGCTGGGCAACAAGCCCGTCGAGATGACGCGCTCGGACCTAGACTGGCGCGCCTCTAAGAAGATGGGCGGCGGCGCGCTGATCGACTCTTCCTACCACGAGATCTATACCGTCGAGTCGCTGATGGGCTCCCCCGTGCGCTGGGTCGAAGCCCGCCTGGCGACGCTCAAGTTCCCCGCCATCGACGTGGACGACACAGCGTTGATGACGTTCGAGCATGACGACGGGCGCCTCTCCACCGTGCACGCCGCCTGGCACACGCGCGGACCCGCGCACCGCGGCCGCTGGGTCTGGATCAACGGCGCCGAGGGCGCGCTGCGCCTGGTGTACTCGGATGACGCGCCGCTCTCCCGCTCGGTAGGGAAAGGCAACCACTGGGAAACTGTCGACGCGGCCCAGCTGTACGACGTACGGCCCGGCCTGGCTGGCGACGCCACCGGCCACGGCGCCTACCTACGCGCGGCCGTCGAAGCGCTGGAGCGCGGTGGCCCTATGCCCATTACCGCCGCGCAAGCGAGACACAACCTGGCAATCATCGAAGCGGCCCGCCAGGCCAGCGCGCAACGCCGCGGCATGGAGGTGGACACGTGACCCGCCCGTATATTGATGTGCACGCCCACATCGGCGATACGGTGAATCGGACCCCGCCTGTGGGCCAGACGCCGGAGAAGTATTTGGCGCGCATGTCGGAAAGTAGCTGCATCGCCGCCATCCCCTGCCCTGCGGCGGGCGGGCCGCAGGCGCGCGGCGTACTGGACACGCGCGATCAGAACGAGCTGGTTGCAGGCATGTGCCGCACCCACCCGGACCGTTTCCCCATCGGCCTGGGCATTGTGGAAGTGCGCCATCTGCAGGCCGGAGCGGACGAGCTGGAGCGCTCCATGCGCGACGGCGGCCTACACGGCTTCATGATCCACCCCGGCATCTCCGGCCACGCCATGGGACCCGAGCTGTCCCCCTTCCTCGAGGTGGTGGACGCCCGCGGCGGCGTGGTGCTGCTCCACGTTGGCGGTGGCGGCTATGAGCCCCGCGCCGCCGCGCACGCCAGGCACTTCAAGAACACCATCTTCATCATGGCCCACGTTTCAATGCGTAAGGACCACTTCCCCAACGCGGTCCAGCACCTGGCGAAGCTGGACAACGTTTGGGTGGACTTCGCACAGCACCCAACCGCCGACGACGAAACGTGGGACATCGCTGCCCACGTGCGCCACTTCGGCCCGGACCGCCTGCTCTTCGGCAGCGACTCACCCTACTACGACCACCGGCTGCTCCAGCAACAGGTGGAGGCGGCGGCGATCTCGGAGGAGGTCAAGGACAACATCGCCTGGCGTAACGCGACGGAGCTCATCCGCCGCTTCTGCCCCGACTGGCAACCAACCACGACTCCCGTGACTACCCCGGCGCACTTTGCCGGCACGGACGTTTGGAGGTGGCTTCCCAATACCCACGGCCGCCTGGCATAAACGGGAGCCTCTCAAATAGCGCCGCGTACTAGCAGTAGGGCAAGGGCTCGTCCCTCGCTGAGCGATGACCGGATCAGCACCCAGCACCCACAGGAGGAACCATCCATGAACCCTGGCACCACACTTCGCACCCGCCGCTCGCTTGCGGCACAGACCAGCATTGCCGCCGGCGCCGCGTTGCTGGCGGCCTGCGGGGCCGGCGGCCAGCAGCAGGCTGCCGGCGCAGGCGTCGGCAAAGAGCCCGTGCGGCTCCAGATGTTCAACCAGGCCGGCGCGCAGCAGGACGTGAGCGACTGGACCGCCATGCTCGCGCCGTTCACCGAGAAGTACCCCCACGTCACGTTCGAGATTGGCGGACCGCCAGCTGGCATTCAGTTCATCGACCGGGCGCTCACCTTCGGCGCGGGCGGCACCCCGCCGGACATCACCTACTCCGTCACGCGCAACGGCCCCACCATCTTCGAGGCCGGCCTGACGCAGGACATGTCCACCGTGGTCAAGCGCGAGAAGATCGACCTCAAGGACATCTCCAAGCCGGTGCTGGACAACTTTGACTGGAAGGGGAAGATGCTGGCGCTGCCCTACGATCCGGGCTACGCTTTCATTGAGTACAACAAAAGCCTCTTCGAGCAGGCAGGCATCCCCGACCCCGGCAAGCTCTGGGCAGACAAGAAGTGGGACTGGAATGCCTTCGTCCAGGCCGCCTCCGCATTTGCCCGCACCACCACCCCCGACCAGCAGCGCTACGGCTTCGCACTCCAGAATTGGGAGGGCGACTACGTTTCCTTCCTCCGCTCGCTTGGCGGCGATCTGCTGGACAAAGACCGCACCAAGCTCGCACTAGGCGACGGCCCAAGCGTGGCGGCGCTCAACATGTGGGCCGACCTGGCCACCAAGCAGAAGGCGGCCACGCCCATCGGTGCGGCGCTCACTGGCGCCTTCAACAGCGGCAACCTGGCCATGTACTCCAGCCACCCCGGCAACATCCGCCCCATCCAGAAGTACGTCAAGGACAACGGCGCGCAGTGGAAGTGGGACGTGGTGCCCCACCCAGCGCCGGCGGGCAAGCGCCCAGTGCCGGTGCTCTTCACCAACGGCCTCTACCTCTGGAAAGGCATCAAGAACGAAGGTCCCGCCGTGGAGGCGCTCAAGTTCCTGATGACCGACGAGAGCATGCTGCGCTACGGCGCGCTCACCGGCCGCGACCCGGCGCGCACCTCGCTCATCTCGCAGCAGATGAAGAACCTGGGCATCCCCGAGAACGACCCGAAGACCTACCTCAAGCTGTACCAGGAGCTCACCAACGACGTGCGGGGCCTCCCCTGGACCGTCAACTACGTCGAATGGCACACCATCGTGCAGCAGCAGATCCTTGCTCCCATCTCCAAGGGAGAGAAGTCGGTCCAGGAAGCTGTCAGCGCCGCTGCGCCACAGGTGAACGCCGTGCTGCAGCGGAAGTAGGAGGCATGATCGCCCTGACTGCTCGACTTATATCTGCGGTAGGTAACGCCGATCCGGAGACGAGGCGAGCGGCCGTCGCGCGGAACGGCCAGGATTCATGCGCTTAGGCCTGATCGGCGCCGGCGGCCACTGGCAAGAGTACGTCCCCACCCTGCGCGAGGTGGAGGGCATGCATTTGGCCGCCGTCGCGCCTGCCGGCCCTGACGAGGCGCTCGGTCGCTTCGACACAGCCGCGGGTGTCACCCCAGAGACGACCCGCCACGCCGACCATCGCACCCTGCTGGCTGCCGGCGACGTGGACGCGGTTCAGGTTTGCGTCCGCCCACACCGCACCGCGGCGGTGGTGGCCGAGTGCCTGCGCGCTGGTATCCCGGTGATGGCCGACAAACCACTGGCGATGAACGAGGCCGAGTTGGCCGAGCTCTGGCGCGTCCACCGCGAGACCGGCGTCTTTCTCTCCGCCACCCACATGTACCGCAAGCGGCATTGACAAGTTGAGGAAGGCGTAACGGCGTACGGGCATGCGGTAGCCACGTGGTCGTGGTGTTCAGGGGGCGGGCTGGAGCCGCGCCGCCTCCCGCCACTGCTCGAAGCGCTCGGTCCTGAGCTGGCGGTACTGGTCGGCGGCGAGGAGGTGGCGGCGCGGGCGGAAGTGGTTGTGCACGGCGCTGAAGGGTTCCAGGAAGCGCTGGGCGGCCTCCTGGTTGCGCCGCTCCTGCACGAGGATGTCGAGCACGAGTCCTTCCCGGTCCACCGCCCGCCAGAGCCAGTGGCGCTTGCCCTTGATCTTCAGCTGCACCTCGTCCAGGTGCCACTTCCCCCCTGCGCGGCGCCGGTGGCGGCGCAGCCCCGCGGCCAGAGTCGGCCGAAGGCGCGGCACCACAGGCGGAGGGCCTCGTAGCTGACCTCGATGCCGCGCTCCGCCAGCAGGTCCTCGATGTCCCGGTAACTCAGGTGAAATAGGTAGTACAGCCAGACGGCGCAGGCGATGATCTCGGGCGGGAAGCGGTAGCCCCGGTACAGTGGGTCACGGGCGGGCGAAGCGGGCACCACCTGATCCTACGGGAACGACGCCGCTCAACTTGTCAATGCCTGTGCTGGTGTGGATGGGCCTTGAGGTGATGTTCAAGGCCCTGCAGCGAAGACGGGCGCAACGAAAGCGTGGCTATCCGCCCGTGGTAGAGCAACCGCATCCCTGAGATGGTGTGGGTGTGCAGCAGGGCGGCGAGTCCACAATGAGGTAGTCGGTGAGCGAGCGGCCCGTATGTGACGATGGGGCCGATATGAACGAACAACCCGTCCGGGTGGTCAGCCGCTCAGAGCAGCCCATCGGCAGTCTGGACGAGTGGCACGACCTGGCGCCGCGGAGAGAGCGAGTGCGGCGAGGACGATGGCGAGTAGGCGAAAGGCAGACATGGATGTAGCCTCCTGTGTGGTGCAACGTGAAGGTCCGGATGGTGAGCCCTCACCGTGGTCCTCTCCCGAAGGGAGAGGGGACGTCATGCCGGGTGCTGCCTCGGTCCGTTGCCGGTGATGGGGTGGCGCGCAAAGAACGCGGTCACGGCCTGCACCACGGGACCGGGACGCTGCAGGTGCAGCAGGTGGGTGACACCCTCAATCGTGCAGTCCTCAACCTGCGGGAACCAGACGTGCAGCAGGGCGTCGCCTTCCTCGAACAGTGGCCCACTCTGTGTGCCAAGCACCGAGAGCAGCGGCTGGGAGATCCGCGAGGCCTCCTCGGGACCGAACTGCCAGGCGCTCAGGGCCGGCAGGTAGC
>CADCTC010000173.1 GCA_902805635.1 uncultured Chloroflexota bacterium | reverse complement strand
AGGCCCTGGCCGGGGCGGCGCTGCTCGGCCGCGGCCTGAGCCTGGTGGCGCGACGGCCCAAGCTCTTCCTGCTGGGGGCGATCCCGCCGCTGGTCACCTCCACGCTGTTCGTCGTCGTCCTGGCGCTGCTGTTCACCCGCGGCGACGCCGAATGGCGTCACCATTCGACCGACTCAGGCCAGCTCTACCTGTGGGACGCGCCGCTGCTCCTGGCGGGCATTGTCACGTTGTGGCGCCGCTGGCGACTGCCCGCCATGCAGTTGATTGGCGGCTGGCTGCTGCTCGCTCCCCTGCCGGGTACCTTCGCCGAAAACGCGCCGCACGCCATCCGCAGCATCGCCATGCTGCCGCCGCTCTACCTGCTCGCAGCGGCGGGCGTGCCCCGGCTCTGGTCCTGGCTCCGGCCGCGCCGGCTGCACCTAGACTGGATCGCGCTGCTGGCCATCAGCGTTACCTTCTACCTCTACGGCTACTACCGCTACTACCCCTACGAGCACGGCCGCTCCTGGGGCGCGGGCCTGCTGGAGGGCTATCGAGAGATCGACGCGTATATCGGCCAGCCGATCCCCGGCTCTCCTGTGGGTGCCGGAAGTGCAGGCAGTGCAGACGGAACGAGCGGCGCCGGCAGTCCCGACAGGCTACGCTTCGCGCGCATCGTCATCCCCCAGGAGATGGGGCTGACGTACATCTACGCACTCTATGCCACCGGGTACGATCCCGCGCGCTACCTGGCGCAGGGCGGCACGCGCGCCACTCCAGATTCTCCGTTCTGGCCGCAGCCGGGGCCACTGGTGTTCGACCCGTACCACGTGCGTCGCGTCGATTGGGCCAGTGAGCCACGCGACCCGACGGTGCTCTACGTCTTGGAGGGTGGCAGCCGCCCGCCGGCCGGGCTGGAGGTCGTGTACGTCGCGCGCGATCCAAGCGGCAGGGAGACGCTTCAGGTCGCCCACTTCCCCGCCCGCAGCGCTCCAGCTACTCCGGGTGGTCCTGCCGCCGGGCGCTAAGTCCCGGCAGCGCCACCTGTACCGCCACCGTGAAGGTAAGCACCGCCAGGTAGCTCAGCACGTACACGGTGAGCGCCAGCCAAACGAACGCGCGACGGCCATCCGCTGGGTAGAGCCCGAAGTCTGACAGCAGTGGTGCCAGCGCCAGCGCCGCCGCCGTCAGTGCGGCGGCGGCGAGTAGCCGGCCCACGAAGGGGTGTCGCACGTGTTACACGCCTCCACAGGCCCACATTTACAGCACACCCTCGTGCTCCAACGCCGCGAGCGCGTGCCCGAAGGCCGCGATCGTTCGCTCCACGTCGGCTTCGGTGTGCGCCAGTGAGAGCATCCCGCCGGTGCCCATCAGGTCGATCCCCTGCACCAACATCGCACGGCGCAGCTTGGCATCCGCTGCGCCTTTGGACTTGGCGTAACGCCGGGCTTCGCCACCTGTACCGAGCAGCGAGCGGTCGAGCGAGACGTGGAACATGGAGAACGTGCCGTAGACGCAGCCGTCCAGCCCAAACGGCCGGGCCGCATCGTTCATCCCGCGGCGCAGCAGCTCGGCCAGGCGGTTCACGTGGCGGTGGACATCACCACGCGCCACGATCTCAAGACACGCGATGCCAGCAGCGGCGGACAGCGGATTGCCGTTGAACGTGCCGGGGTGGGCGATGCGCCCGCCGCGGTTCCAGCCCGGCCGGTTGCCGTCGAACTCCAGGATGGACATCACGTCGGCGCGGCCCGCCACCGCTCCCCCCGGCAGCCCGCCGGCGAGTACCTTCGCCATCGTGGTCAGGTCGGGCGTGATGCCGTACGCGGTCTGCGCCCCGCCGGGCGAACAGCGGAAGCCGGTGATGACTTCGTCGAAGATGAGCAGCGCGTCGTGCTGCTTGGTCAGACGCCGCAGCCCCTCGCAGAACGCCTGGTCCAGCGGCAGCGTGCCCCACGCGCCGCCGGTGGGCTCTACGATTACCGCGCCCACGTCACCCGCCGCCAGCGCCTGTTCGACCGCCACCAGGTCGCCTGGCAGTACGAGCATCGTGGCCAGCGCCTCAGCCGGCACGCCACTGCTGGTGGGCACGTCGTAGGGCGGCTCCACGGCAGCAGTGGCGTAATCGTGCCAGCCGTGGAAGTGCCCCTCGAACTTCACGATGCGCGTCTTGCCGCTGAACGACCGCGCCAGGCGGATCGCTAGGTGCGTCGCCTCGGTGCCTGAGGCGGTGAACTTCACCCGCGCGGCGGACGGGACAAGGCGCTGCACCAGCTGACCCCAGCGCACTTCCGCCTCGTGCCCCGCCCCCAGGTGGGTGCCGCGCGGCATCTGCTCCTGCACCGCTCTGACCACGTCCGGGTGCGAGTGGCCCAGCAGCAGCGCGCCGTGGCCGCCCACGTAGTCCACGTACTCGTTGCCGTCCACGTCCCATTTGCGCGCCCCCTGGCCACGAGTGCAGTAGATGGGGAACGGCTGCAGGAACCGGTGGTCGTGCGTCACGCCGCTGGGGAAGACACCCACCGCCTCGCTGTAGAGCCGCTGCGAGCCGGCCCGCCGCTCGACGTAGCTGCGCTCGTAGTCCATCACCTCCGGTGGCGTGGCTTGTCGCGCCTGGTGCGTCTGGTGCGCTTGCTGTGTTTCGCGTGGCTGTTCGGCAAGGGCCATGTCAGGCGCCTCCTTTGGTGGGCATAGTGGTGGAGAACCGCTCGATGGCGTCCAGTAGCGCCTCGACGCCGTAGCGCACCGGGTCGGTTGCCGGCAGGCCAGTTTCCTGTGTGGCACGTTCGACGGCGGCGCGGGCGTCGTCCTCGGCCATGCCGAATGTGTTCAATGCCACCCCGATCACCTTGGCCGGCTTGACGGGCTGTGTGATGTACTCATAGAGCTGCACCAGTTCCTTGAGCGGCGGGATCGGCAGGGTATAGCGCCGGATTGCAGTACGCCCCGCCTGGTGGCAGAGGATCATGGCATCCGGCGCCGAGCCGTGCATCAGGGAGAGTGTCACGCCGGAGTAGCCGGGATGTACCAGCGACCCTTGCCCTTCGACGAGTATCAGGTCGCCCGCCGAACTGGCCTCCTTGGCGGCTTCCATCACCAGGTCTTCGGCAGCGCCCGCGGCGAAGTCAGAGATGACCTCGTCCAGCGCCACACCCCATCCCGCGATAAGGATCCCCGTCTGCCCCGTGGGTACGAACGATGCGCGGCGGCCACGCGCACGCGCGGCGGTGTCGATCTCCAGCATGGTGGACATCTTGCCCACGTTGCAGTCCGAGCCTACCGCCAGCACCACCGTCGCGGGCAGCCGGTGCGCGCGCGTGTCGGCCACGCTGTGCGTCTCCGGAGCGCGCCGCACGTCCCAGATCTCAACGCCCGCTTCACGCGCCGCGGCGCCTAGCTCCGGGTCCTCGGACAAGAAGGCGTGCAGCCCGTTGATCACGTCCAGTCCGGCACGCATCGCCTCGACGATCTGTGCCCGCCACGAGTCGGGCAGCACCCCGCCACGCGGCGCTGTGCCCAGCAGCAGCGTGTTGGCGCCTTCACCCGCGGCCAGCGCCTCACGCACCGAACCGACGATGGGCACGTCCGTCCCTACTCCCACGACCTCGCTGGCCATCTTGCCGGCCTGCGTGCGGTCCACCACCGCCAGCACCCGGTCACGCCCGTAGCGCATGACGCCGACTGCCGTCTTCGCCTCGTTCAGGTCGAACCCGCCGTCAGCCATGACGACGATCTTGCGCTCACCCCGCGGACGCATGCCGTGACTCTACGGCATCACCGGCGGCGCTGCGCGGGCCGACTCACGCACCACTACTACCGGGTTGCCCCACCCGCCCCAGTCAAAGGTCGCGTCTTCCAGCGGGTCGGTCCGCAGACGCAGGCGGATCGACTGCCCCGCCCACGGCGACAGGTCCAGCGCCAGCGGCACCCAACGGCGGTCCTCGATTCGTGCGCGCGGGTTGAGCGTGCGCTCCACCGACACCACGGCCGTCTCTGTACGCGCTCCGGCCGCCGCTATGCCACCGCTCGCCGGCAGCACTTCAGCCACAAACCGAACACCATCTCCGGTCGGGGCGTCCCACACTGCCGGGTCCAGCGCGATCGTCGTGTGGAACCACACCTCGCGTCCTGCCGGCAGCGCCACGTCAACTTCGACCGACGACGTTGGATGAAGCAGCAGCCACGCCCGGCGCGACACACCCGCGATATCCAGCAGCGGATCGGCCTGGTTGACAACGGTGAGCTGCCTCACGTCCACGAACCGGTCGGGACCGATCGCGCTGCCGCTGGGCGAAGCGATGCGTGCCTGCCCGGCCCGTACTGCCTCTGAGACGTTCACCACCAACCCCGCCTCGTGTGCACCCAGGTGCGCAGCTCGCCACACGCCGCCGCCCGGTTCGATCGCGGCGACGGGCAGCGCGACGAATCGATGGAAGGCTGGCCGTACTCCACGCCACGTGAGGTACGTCGCGCCGGTACTTACGGCTACCGCCAAGGCACATGAGAGGGCGGCGTGGCGTTGGTGAGGCGCACGTCGCCAGGAGACGCCGGCCACCACCGCGGTGGCAGCCATCACAGTGGCAAGCGTCAGTCCCATTCCCGCTAGTCGCAGTGGTGTCGGCCCAAAGGAAAGCGTGAGCGTGTGCTCTCCAGGCGGAACCGCTACGGTGAGAAATCCAAGCGACGCCTGCTGCCCTGCGACGTACGGCGCGGCACCGACCTCCGCGGGGCGCCCATCAATCCAGGCGCGCCAGCCGGGGAATCGAAGCTGGTGGATCGCAAGCCGTCCCGGCTGCGCGGCGTCGTTCACCAGGCGCACGCTCAGCGCGAGCGGCTTTGCGCGCCAGCCCAGCAGACGCAGATCGCCCTCAAGCGGATAGAGACTGCCGCCCACCCACTCCGCCTCAGTGTAGAGCCGTTGCCAGAGCCCACGGTCGGGCGCTTGGTTCTCGTTGAAGACGGCAATCTGCACGTCGCGCGGTGTGAATTCGCGCGTGTCGGTGCTGCCCATGCCGAGCCGGTCCTCGCTCTCGTTCGCCAGCAGCGTGTGCCGCCCCATCTCGGGCCGCGGCGCATCGGTGAACGGAAGCGGACGGTCGCCCGCGCCGTTCACCGCGTACCCCACCATGAGCGCCGCACTCACACCCCATCCGGCGATCCGCCCCCAGGGCCGAAGACGAGACTCCAGCGCGGTGGCGATGGCGGCGACGCCTCCGGCACTTGCAATCGCCAGAGCCAACGCTAAGGGCCCCAGCAGCCGCGACGGCAGTTGCAGCAGCGCCAGGCCAGGTACATGCTGCCACAGCGGTAGCGACACACTGAACGTGAGGAACCAGCACGCGCCCGCCAGCACGAGCAAGGTGGCTGCCACGGCCAGCGGTTCAGTCAGTGCGCGGCGTCGCGCTGCCTGCCACGCCATCCAGGCCACAGCCACCAGGGCGATCACCCCCTGTACCGCCTGAGCTAGGCTCACACGAGGTGGCGGCAGGAACTGATGTGGGTACAGGAGGTGCGTATCGATCAGACCACTTTGCGTCTGACGGTTGCCGGGGCCGCGCTGCGCCTCGACGGCGCTCGAAGGATCTACCAGCCAGTTCTCGAAGTGCAGCTGCCCCTCATGCAGCCGCTCCAGTTGAACCGCCGAGGTTTCGCCCAACGCTGGAATCCAGAAAAACGCCGTTGAGCCCGCCGCGGTGGCGCCGGCGAGAGCGACCGCGCCTAGGGCCGGCCATGCAGGTCGCCCCAGCGCGAGCGCTCCAATCCACACCAGCGCAACTACCGCCGCCAGCACGGCGCTGATGTTGTGGGCCAGCAGCTCGCCCGCCCCAGCGCCCGCCGCCAGCGCGAGCCAACCCCACGCTCTCAGCGGGTTTGGCGCCAGCCACAGTCGCCGCAGCGCGAGTAGCAGCCAGGGGAGCAGCGCAAGCCCCAGCGCCTCGGGCACGTCCCCCTTCTTGAACAGGTTGAGCTGGAAGGCATACGGCGCGTAGAGCAGCGCCACCGCCGTGATGACGCCGGCTACGGCACGCCCCCACACCGACACGCCGAGGGCGTACGCGCCCGAGGTGCCGAGCAGCGCCGCGAGCAACCCCACAGCCCGAAAGGCGTCCCACGTGTCCAGGCCGAGCAGCCTGTCGAACAGCGCGCCCAGGTAATACGAGCCCGGCGAGTAGAAGCTGAGCACCGGGTAGCCGTAGCCCATGAACAGGTCAGGCGCCCACCGCGGATGCCACACCCCATGCTCCAGCATCCATGCCAGGATGTACTGGCGATGCATGTGGTTGCGCGCGTCGTTGAGGTCCAGCAGGTTGAGCCGCGGATCGAGCCACGGCGCCCATGCCGGCAACGTGGCGATCAGCGACACCAGCAGGCCCGCCGCGGTAGCCCGCACAGCAGGAGTAATTCGCGGGCCCGGCGCGGGTCGCGCAGTCCTGCGTAGCGTCGTCACGCTAGGCAGAACGCCCGGCGCGTATTACGTGTGCTGCGCCGGTGCTCAGCAGATCCGGCCGCGCTTGCCGGCCAGCGAGTGGCCGATCGGTGCTTCCCCGATCCAGCGATGATCGGCCGGCTCGGATGCTAGCTGGTAGCGCGAGTCCGTAGACAGGCGGATGTGGCGCGACTGGTTGTCCAGGCTGCAGTGCAGCGTGAACATGCCGAACACCAGCAGGTCACCCGCCGTAAAGGCGTTGGTCAACCAGCGGCCGCCCAGGCGCTCGCGCAGCTTCACCGGGTTGGTGGAGATGTAGCCGGCAAAGCCCTTCTTCTGTCCGCTGGCGTACTGTTCCGCGGTGGGGTAGTTCTCGCAGTAGGCGTCCACGTCCTGCTTGCTGTACGTGGCGTGCACGCGCTCCAGCTGGTGTGAGCCTTCCAGGATCATCAGCCCGCCCTGCTCCAGCGAGATATCGCCCAGCGGCGTCCAGGCGGTGTACAGGTTCGGCGTGCCGCGGCCCATGAACACGATGTCCCCGTGCGGCCTCGTGCCTTTCCCCGGCGCCACGGCGCGCATCCAGGTGAAATCGAAATGCAGGATCGGGCCGCCGAGCAGCGCGCGGAAGAACGCCGTCATACGCCCGGCGTACAGCAGGTCGTGCAAGGGCGCGTTGTTGCGTGCCAGGTCCGGCTTGAACTTCAGCTTACAGTCCTCGGCCGCCACCGAATCGATGGAGGGAAACCGCTGGTCCAGGAACCCATCCGTCGCCAGCCGGCGCGTGACCTCGGCGCGCGTTTCCATCACTCGCTCACGCTCCAGGTACCCGGGCAGGTAGACGTACCCATCTTCGCGCATGCGCTCGCGCAGTCCTTCCACCACGCCCGCCAGGTCGTCCGGCCCGCGCGCCAGGTCATCCGACCGGCGCAGCGCCCCAAACACCTCCGGCCGGGTATCGATCTCCCGGCCGCTGGAAAGAAGCTTCGCCGGCTTCCGATTTCCCTCCGCCTCTTTCGGGGCCGTGAAGGTGCGGGATGCGACTGCCTCGGCTTCGGCGATGGCCATGTGATGCTCCGGAAACAGCTTACCGCGCTTTGCGGCGGTCGCGCTATTGACCGCCTGGCCGCGCTTGCTCAGGACGCGCGCCTAGGCAACCGCCGCGTCCGTCGCCTTTGCGGATTGCACGCTATGCAGGCGAGTTACACGCTGACCAGCTGACGAATACCCGCGCGCTGCTCCAGAAAGTCCACGAACCTGGCCGTCGGATCGAAACCAACCACATTGACCGCATCGGTCACGAAGTTGGAGAGTGCGTTCACATCATAGAAGTACGGCAAGCCGTCGCGGGCAGAGACGAGGTACTCCACGCCGCCCACGTCCAATCCACCCGCTTTGACTAGCCGAATCGCGTCTTCTACCACCTCGCGCGGCGGCGTGTACGCCTCGATCAGCAGCGGCTTCTTCACCAGAGCCACCGCGCCAGCGCCGAAGTCGCATGCCTCGCCGTCGACTAGCGTCTCGTTGCCAGCCACGCCGTTCTCGGCGCCATTCGGCGAACCAGCTGACGTCGTATCGACGGGGGTACCTGCCGCCGGTACCTGGCAGATGTCGGCCGGGCAGAGGTTGAATCCTTCATCGGGGTTCGTCTGGATCTTGATCGCGTAGAGGTACTCGCCGTTCAGCACCTCCACCCGCACGATGAACCCTTCCGCGGGTGACAGGTACTCCTGCACCAGCGCCGTCCGGTCGATGCCGAAGTCCAGCGCGCCCTCGTCGCCCGCCGCCGCCTCCACGGCATCACGCAGCGCTTCCGGCGACTCGAATCGCCGCATCAGCGCGCCGCTGCCGCCGACGTTTGGCTTGACGATCACCGGGTATGTGAGTCTCAGTGCCGCCGCCACAAGCTGTGACGGATGGTTGACGACCCGCGCGCGGGGATAGCGCACTCCCAATCGCTCGAACAGCAGCAGCTGCAGCGCTTTGGAGGTCTCTAGCGTGTACGCGTCGTACCCGTTCACGACCGGCGCGCCGGTGGCACGCAGGTGCGCCAGGTATTGCCGTGTGTAGAGGATGCTGCCGGCGTGGCCTCGCAGGTAGGAAGACGGGCTGACTCGGTTGACCACCAGGCTGTACTTGCTGTGGTGCTCCGCGGGGTCAAACCAGTGCTCGTTGACGTAGAGGCGCTCATACGGGATGCCGCGCCGCTCCAGCTCTCCGAAGAGCAGCTTGAACCACTCCGGGTGCTCGTACAGGATGCCTAAAGGTCGCTCGTCCACTTTGCTGAAGTCTAGCAACGGTGTGGGACTACGCCACCCTCTCGCTTACTCCGGGAGGCCGACCAAACCCGCCCACTCCAACGCGCCCGGGATGCCCTGGCGCACCGGCACTTTGGGCACATAGCCGAGGCGCTCCCGTGCCTTAGAGATGTCCGCCACGTACCACGTCACTTCGCCGGCGCGCGACTGCTCCAGTTGCAGTGTCACGTGCTCTTCCAGCGTCCGTCCGATCAGCTGCACCACGTCCACCAGCCGGCTGCCCTCGCCGTAGGCCAGGTTGAACGTCTCTCCCACCACCCCCTCGTCCCTCGCGACCAGCCGCTCCAGGCAGCGCGCCAGGCCGTCCACCGCGTCGTCTATAAAGGTGAA
>CADCTC010000172.1 GCA_902805635.1 uncultured Chloroflexota bacterium | reverse complement strand
CCCGCCACCAGAAAACCCGACCGCGGAGCAGGCGCCGGCCGCCGCCTGACGCTTCTTCCCGCGCTACGCCGCCCCCCTCCCCGCCTCAAGGGAGGTTAAATCATGAGCTAAGTCCCGGTCGCGGTCGCCGGACGCGATCCAGGTGCACGCGGCGCCGTCCTCGGGGACGCCGACCAGCACCATGAGGGCGGCGGGGACCACCTCAAAGCGAGCGGGTGTGGCGCCGATGGCTTCGCCGTCGGCGTGTACGGGCAGCCGGCGCCGGCCGGCGGCGCGCACGTCGATGCGGCGCACGCGCATCGTCCCTGCGACGCGTGGCGGATCGGCGCGCCTCCCACGTGCAATCAGCGCGAGGTGCAGCAGGAGGCGCGGCACGCCGACGCCGTGGAAGATGACCACGTCCAGCATGCCGTCGTCGATCTGCGCGTCAGGCGCGATGGTGTATGCGGCGCCCACGAAGGGACCGTTGGCGACGGTGACTTGCGCGGCGCGGACGCGCAGCTGGCGCACCGAGACGCCGTTGTCGAGCTCGAGGAGCAAGCGGGGGGCGCCGAGACGGCGCAGGAAGCGCAGCGCGCCGCGGAGTACGCGCATGGCGGGCGGCGCTTTGCCGATGCCATCGCCGAGCAGCTTGTCCAGCCGGTTGAAGTACGCGAACAGCCCCGCGTCCAGGCCAACGCCGGCCGCTTCCAAGAAGTAGAGGTCGTTCACCTTGCCGGCGTCGATCGCCAGCACGTTCCCGGCAGCGATCACCCTGGCGGCCTCTTCCAGGTCGCGCGGGACGCACAGCGCGCGGGCCATGTTCATGACGCTGCCCAGCGGGAGGATGCCGAGGGCGGTCTCTGTGCCGGCAAGCCCCTGCGCCACTTCTTCCACGGTGCCATCACCACCGGCGGCGACGACCAGCTTGCGCCCGGCCCGCACCGCCTCGTGCGCAAGGTCGATGGCGTGCCCGGCGTGCTGCGTCGGGAAGGCCTGGAAGGGTATGCCGGCCGCGCGGAGCGCCTGCTGCGCGCGCTCGGCGCCATCGCTGTTGGTGGTGACGCCGAGCTTCTGCCCGGCCTGGGGATTGAAGATGAGCGCGGCCGGGGGATCCAGGCGCGTGACGTCGAGTCTGGAGCGCCGGGGGAGCCCCTGCGTGTCCTGTGGCTCTTGCCGCTCACGCGGCGGCTCAGGACCGGCCTCCACCGGGTCGGGGAGTACACCAGGGGCGGCGTTCTGGATGCCAGAGCTCATACGTACTGAGGCGTATCGCAGCATCCATGCCGGACGGGCGGCCCAGACGTCGCCGACACACGTGCCGCGCCTGGAGCGCGGCGCAGGCCGGCCGCAGGAGCCAGCAGCACACTAGACAAGTGCGCAGGTGCTAGGAGACCGCCGGGGGACGCCTCGCTAACAGCTCGCTCAGTTCGCGGTGCAGCTCATCCATGGCCGGTTTCGCGGCGGTC
Source organism: uncultured Chloroflexota bacterium (assembly GCA_902805635.1). GTDB lineage: Bacteria > Chloroflexota > UBA11872 > UBA12225 > UBA12225 > CADCTC01. Next base: position 45,868 of record CADCTC010000172.1, on the reverse strand, counting down.
TGGTTGGCCATGACGGGCTGGAGGTGCTTCCGGACGGCGGCCTCCAGCAGGTCGTACTCGGGCGGCGAAGGCACGCTGCGCACGCCGCGCTCCAGAACGTCCACGTACAGGCGGTGGTGCTCGGGAGGCGCACCCGGCCCCGCCATCACGCGATAGGCGACCGACTTGCGCGCCGGGATGCTGCCGAAGGCGAAGGTGGACACGTTCTCCTCACGGCTGAGGTGCTTGAGGAAGTGCCAGGTGGCTTCATGGTGCTTGCTTTCCTTAAAAATGCCGAACCCGGCGCCGCCGAAGCAGTGGTCCTGCGTCCGCCACTTGGGCACGGTCAGCACGTCGAAGCTGGTCATGCCGCCCCTCACGTAGCCCTCGCGCGCGCTGGCCCCCGCGAGGCGCATGGCCAGCTTGCCGGCGTTCCAGGCGTCGTTGCCGGCGTCGGCGTTGGGCGGCGCCACGCTCAAGCGCGTGCTGTAGCTCTGGTAGCGCTCCACCGCCTCCACCGTGCGGGGGTCATTCGCCTTGCTCTGCTTCCAGTCGTCGGTCAGGAAGTCGGTGCCCGCGATGAAGAGCCAGGGGGAGATGCCGCCCCACAGGGCGTTGGGGGTGGAGAAGCCCCACGTCTCATTCTCCGGCCGGGTGAGCTGCCTGGCGATCCGCTCGAAGTCGTCGATCGACCAGTCATCACGGGGACGCGTGATGCCGGCGCGATTGAACAGCTCGGTGTTGTAGTGGATCATGGGCAAGTTGATGTTGCCGGGCAGCGCCTGCTGCTTCCCCTGATAGGCCAGGCTCTTCATCACGGTGGGATGGACGTCGGCGATGAAGTCCTTCATTGGACTGGTGTTTGCGTCGCGCTTGAGCAGCGCATCCAGGGGGAGGAATATGCCCTTGTGGGCGATGCCCTGCAGCCCCTCCACCGCGGTGCGCGCAACGTCGGGCGGCGTGCCGCCCACGACGAGCGTGAGCAGCTTCTCGGTGAACTCACCCCATGAGCCGCCGCCGGTGGCGGTGAGCTCGACCTTGAGCGCCGGGTACTCGGCCGTGAAGGCGGTGCCGAGGTTCAGGAACTCCTGGGGCCAGGGGGTGCGATTCAGGACGGTCAACGTAGCGGCTTGCTTGGTCACATCGGGCGTGGGCGCGGACTGCGAGCCGCCGCTGCTGCCGCTGCCACCGCCGGCGCACGCGGCCAGCAGCGCACCGCTTGCCCCAAACCCAGCGATGGCGCGGCGGCGCGAGAGTACTCCAATAGCGTTTACGGAGCCCCGTGGGCTAGCGTTGGCTTTCATCCCAGAAATCATTACTTCAAGTTTATAGACCTATTTGTAGGTCTAAGTGCTCTGCGCGGGCACGCTGCCCATTCCATCCGGGACCGCGTTGGCGCGAACTGGCAGTCGGCGGGCGGACAGCGCGGTCACTCACGTTACGGCTGCTCGGCCAGGCAGCCTGGGGAACTGGCACGCGCCTTGCCCCGATTGAGGTGGGGCAATACACGGCATACCAAAGGAGGCACTGACGATGGCCGAGCAACGGCGTGATGAGACACGGGACGTGGTGCCGGTGGTGGAGGCAGGGGAGATCGTCCAGGCAGAAGAGATTCGCCAACCTGGCGGCGAACGGGTCCAGCCGCATACGACCGACGGCAAAGCGGGGATCGGCGCTGTTGGTGGCCTGATCGCGGGTGCGGCGGCGGGCGCCGCTATTGGCGGTCCTGTAGGCGCAGTGGTGGGTGGCGGCCTGGGAGTGGCCGCAGGGGCGCAGGCCGGGCAGGCGGTAGCCGACCAGAGCGGTGAGGAGGGCGAGCACGGGGAGGAGCGGAAACGGTAGCCGGCGCAGAGAGCTAGAGCACGCCGCTAGCCAGGAATAAGGAGGCGCTGTCCCACTCGCAAGGTGGCGTTGCGGTTCGGCAGGTTATTCGCGGACACCAGCGCGTCTACTGTCGTGCCGTAGCGGCGCGCGATGTCGAACAGCGTGTCGCCCGCCGCGACGGTGTGCTCCCGTCGTGGCAGGGCGGCCGTAGGCGAGCGCTGCGGCGCAGGTTGCGACGTGGGCTGCGGCGTGGGCTGAGGTGTGCTGGTGGGGGAGGACTGCGCGGGCGGTGGCGCCGTGGCCTCGGGCGTGACCTGCGGCGTCTGCTGGGGGCTTTCGGTCAGAGCCATCTGAGGAGTGGGGGAGGCGGCAGGCCCCGTGGTGGCGCTGGCCGCGGGCTGCGCTGGGTCGGACACTCTGGGGCCGCGGAGCGCGGTTGCCGCGGCGCCAACAGCGGTGCCGGCCACCCAGACCAAGACCGCGACCGAGCAAAGCGATAGCGCGAGGACCAAGCCGAGGCCGACCCGCGCCTTCAGGCGATCACCGCTCTGCCGGCGGGTGTAGGGGGTGGTGGGCGTCGCACGTGCGCCCAATCGGTCTTCTGCGCGCACTTACCATTGAGCATATCCGCTGTCCGACGGGGCTCTAAGCCAAGACATGTTCGGACCGGCAAAGCCCCAGTGCCCAAGCTTGCCCTCCGCGGAACGCCTGACGTGCGGGAGGCGTTGCTCGCCGCAGGCGGACACGTGGACACGCCGGCGCCAATTCGCCCTAGACGCTCCACAAAGTGAGTGGCGCTTGGGCCGCTGGCACGATGCTTGCGCCGTCCGATCGGCTTCGCCCTCTACGGGCGGGGTAGCCCCTGCCGCACGAGCGTCGGGTGTGCGAGGAGAGAACCGGCGTATGAATTACCGACAGACCATGCGCGGCCTGTTGACAGCGGGCCTATTGCTGACCGCGTGCGGCCCCGCTGCACAACAGGCGAGCCCCACCGAAACCGGTGCACGTGGCGCGGCCGGCGGCACGCCGACGCCGTGCATTGGCTTCACGACCGGTGCCGCGGCGCCCACGGGCGCTGCGGGGACCGCGGGCACAGCTGGTCCCGGCGGGACGGTCACTGCGCCGGTCGGCACCGGCACCACCGGCACCACCGGCGCCACGGGCACAACAGTGGCCACAAGCGCACCAGGCACGGCTGGAACGCCCGGCGGCGTTCAGACCACAACCCCCGGTGGTGCCGCTGCCGGCACCGCGTCTCCGGGTGCCGGCAGCACGGTAGGCACAACTCCCGGCGCCGGCATCACGCCGGGTGGGACGCCAGCCGCAGCGGCGGGCACTGCGGCAGCGGCAGCCGGCACGGCGGCCAGTGCCGCGGGCACGGCGGCCAGCGCCCTGGGAACGGGCACGGCCGGCACAACGGGTACTGTGAGTGGTGCAGGCGGCACGGCCGCGGCAGCAACTCCGGCCACAACTGGGACGACAGGAACGCCGGCCGCTACAGCCGGCACCGCGACTGGTACCGGCACCGCAGCGGCAACACGGGCGGCGACGAGCCCGGCGGCCGGCACCACTGGGGCCAGCGCGACCGCCACGCCATGTCCCAGTACGCCGGCACCTAGCGGAGCGGGCGGTGCAGTTGGCACGACAACCCGTCCGGCAGGCACCGCTGTGGGTACCGTGTCACCAGCCGGCACCACCGGCACCACCGGCACCACCGGCACCACCGGCACCACCGGGTCAACTACACCAGCCGCGACCACCGGCGCCGCCGGGGCGACGACACCGGCCGGCGCGACCACCGGCGCCGCCGCGTCAACGCCGGCCGGCGCCACCCTGGCCGGCACGCCTGGGACGGGTGCTCGGTAGCGAGTCGCGTCACACGCGGCACGGCGCCAGCACGCTGGCGGTCCGGTTGTTGCTGGCCGGGCAGCATGGAGCACCTGTCGGACCCGCTGCGCGCCGTCGCCCAGGCGGTCGCCACGGTGGTGGAGGGCATCGGCGTCCTGGTCGTAGCGGTAGCGGTGGGTCTAGCGCTGCTCCGCTACACAGTGGCGCTGGTGAAGCGGGACGTGCCGTTCCCACCGGACGGGCTGCGCCTAAACTTCGGCCGCTCGCTCACCCTGGCGCTGGAGTTCCTGCTGGCAGCGGACATCCTGCGGACGGCGGTGGAACCAACGTGGGATGAGATAGCCCGGCTGGCCGCCATCGCCGCGATCCGGACCGCGCTGAACTTTTTCTTGCAGCACGAGCTGGCCGCCGACACGCGGCAAGCGGCACGAAACGTGAAGGGGCGCGACCAAATGGCCGGCGGGGCCCCGTGATCCTGCCAGCACTGTGCGGCGCGGCACGGGACACCACAGGCGGAGTGAAAGGTAGCGTGGATACGATGCGCGTGGACCTGGACGCAGAAGTGAGGACCAGTGACGGCAAGGACGCTGGCAGCGTGCAGCGCGTGGTGGTGGACCCGCGCAGCAATGAGGTAACCGACTTCGTGATCAGCACCGGCGGCTTGCTGGGGCACGACGTGCTGGTGCCGAGGGAGGAGATCGAGCGCGCAGACCGCGACGGCGACGCGCTGCGCCTGCGCCTGACAAAGGCGGAGCTGGAGCGGCTGCCCATCTACGCCCCCACCGCCTACGCCGGACCGGCCGCAGGGTGGGTACCACCGGCCGGCTACGGCTTCCCGCACGGCAGCTTCTTGTGGCCCATGGGTGTCGGCGCGGACATGACGCCCGCGATGACCGCTCCCGGCGCCTTCGCCGGCGCCACCTCAGGGGGCTATGCAGATCGCGGCATGGCTGGCGGTGCGGATGGAGGTGGCGCTGCGGGCTCTGGTGCGGGGCAGGTTCTTGACACCGGGTCTGGCAGCATGGGCGGCGCGGGGGGCGGCAACACCGCTGGTGGCGGAACTGGTCTTCCCGAGATTAGCAAGGGTGCCGCCGTGCTGGACCGCAACGGCGACGACGTGGGCGTGGTTGATGACGTGCGGCTCGACGCCGTCAGCGGCCAGCTGCAAGGCTTTGTACTGCGGGTTGGTGGCACGCTGCGCACCCTCTTCGGCGGTGGTGAGACAGTGGACGTGGAGGCCTCGGACGTCGAGCGCGTCGAGTCGGAGGCGGTCCGGCTGCGGATCAGCAAGGACAGCTTAGAGCGAGTGGCGCGCTAGACACTGGACAGAAGCGCGGTGAGTCGCTGCAACCCCGCACTACGACGGGCGGGGAATTCCGGCGGAAAAGAGAAGCCCCCGGCGGTCACTATGCGTGCCACACGATCAAGGACGGCCGCTATCCCGCTGCCGTACGCTGGGCCAGGGCGACCATACCCGCTACATCCACCGTCTGGCCGGTGGCCGACGCCTGAATGGCGCCGTAGAGCATGGCGGTACTCTTGATATTGTCGTCCACCACGGTGGGCGGCGGTGGGCCGCCGTCCAGCCAATCTAGGAACTGGCCGATGACCGCGGCGTGCCCTTCCAGGGGCAGCTCGGCGGTGGTCACGGCCGGCACTTCTTCGACGCGCAGGCCGCGCCCACGCTCGTGCTCCTGGATACGCACCATGTGGTCGCGGTCCAGCACCACGGCGCCGCCCTCGCACTCCACGCGGTAGTACTCGCCGTGCCAGGTGTTCTGCCACCCAGCGGCGAGCCCACTTCCTTCATAGTGGGCAAAGGCGCCACCGTCCAGGCGCATGGTGTAGAGCGCGATGATCTCGCCCTTGAAGCTGGGGGCGCCGGGGTTCCACTCCCACCCGGCGATGGTGGTGCAGTCCTGGCCGGAAAGGTGACGGATCTGGTCGAAGTGATGGATGCTGCCCTCCACCAGCATGGCGTGACGCATCTCGTGGCGGAAGGCCGCGCCCCACGAAAGCGGCTGGCGGTAGTCGGCGCCGAAACGGCCCACGACGTAGTTGATGCGGCCGAGGCGGCCTGAGTCCAGCACGCGCTTGAGCGTCTGGATGCGCGGTGTGAAGCGGTAGTTCTGCATGATCTGCAGGCGGATGCCCGCACCGCCGCGCGCCTGCCGGGCGGCGCGGTAGATGGCGACGCTGTCCTCCCATGTGTCTGCCATGGGCTTCTCTGAGAGCACGTCCCAACCACGCGCGGCGGCGAGCTCGACGGCGGGCCGGTGGAACGGCGGCGGGACGCAGATGCCCACGCAGTCCGCCTCCACGGTGCTGAACGCTGCCTCCATGTTGGTGAAGCGGCGCTCAGGCGGTAGGCCGAGGAAGTCACCGCTCTGCGTCAGCGCCGCGGGGTTCACATCGACCAGACCCACCACGTCCACGCGCTGCATGTGCGGCGCCAGGAAACGCTGCACCCAGTTGCGCGCCATGCCACCCGCGCCCACCATCAGCCAGCGGTGCTTCTGTAGCTCAGGGCCACCTGGCATGGTCGTGTTTTCTCCGTGCGTCCAAGGTTGCCCCAACCGGCAGCAGCCATCTGATCCCTCCCGGTGTGTCCTCCGTCAGGGCCCACGCGATGCTACGATGGGTGCCAGGGAGGGTACAGGAGCATCAATGGCCCAGTCCGTCACGCTTGAGTTGCCAGAGCCGGTGGTCGAGAGCGCGCGCGCCATCGCCACGCAATCAAACAGGCGCGTCGAAGACGTGCTGGTCGATTGGCTGGATCGTGCCGCCGCCGACCTACCGGTTGACCAGCTCACGGACGCTCATGTGCTCGCACTCCGCGACACAGAGATGAAGGGGCCTGATCAAGCAGAGTTAAGCGCCCTGCTCAACTCCCAGCGCGAAGGCATGCTCCCGCCCAGCGACCGACAGCGGCTGGATGCCCTTATGGCCATGTACCGCCGCGGCTTGGTGCGTAAGGCGCACGCGCTGAAGGTCGCCGTCGAGCGCGGCCTGCAACCGCCGCTTGAGTAGCCGTGCCAGATCGCAAGGCCATTCCGGCAGCGGTCGAGCGACGTGTACGGCACGCAGCGCGTAATCGTTGCGGTTACTGCCTCAGCCCACAGCAGCTTGTGCTGGCGCGCCTCCAGATCGAACACATTATCCCGCTGGTGAAGGGTGGTGGTGACGACGAGACCAACCTCTGGCTCGCCTGCCCGATCTGCAACGGGCACAAAGCCGACAAGGTCGGAGCGATCGATCCACAGACAGGCGATACCACGCCGCTCTTCAACCCCCGCGCGCACAATTGGTTCGAGCACTTTGAGTGGATCGATGGTGGCTTGCGAGTGGCGGGCAAGACGCCGATTGGCCGAGCCACCGTACTGGCGCTGCACCTGGCTGACGATCCGGATGCGATCACCGTCCGCAGCTACTGGATCATCGCCGGCTGGCACCCACCGGAGAGGTGATCAGCTCCACGTCCAGTACCCGCTCCGCTCATTCCGCATCCTCCTTCAGAGCTGGCACGATGCTACGATGGATGCCAGGGAGGGTACAGGACCGTGAAGGACCAGCCTGACCTCAGATTGGCAACCATGACAACCGACAGTTCTGTCCTTGCGGCGTCAGCCGCGGGCCTTGAGCCACACCGCGCACAGACCGACGCGTTCACTGCCTCTCCTGCGCTAGCACGCACCACGGATGGCGTGCTGTGGATGGCGTACCTAGCATTTGACGGTGAGGCCGAGCGCGTGCGCCTGGCTCGCGCCGCCGATGCCCACGGCGGGGCGTGGGAGACACCACTGGACGTCTCACCGCCCGGTGTTGTCTTTCCGCCGGCCATCGGCGTTGCGGACGGACGGCTGTGGGTCTTCTGGACGGCGCGCGATCCTGGCCATGCGCCGGCCGAGCAGGCTACGTTTTCACTGTGGGGGCGGCCCTTCACCACCGGTGCCGCTGACGGGTCCCACGAGCCCATCGCTCCGATCCGGTTTGCCGGTAGCGCCGCCACTGCCGGCCGGCCGCTGAACCCACGCGTTGCGAGTGGCCACAACGGCGAGCTTTGGCTGGTCTACGAGCTGTGGGACGCCGGCTCCGGAAGTGAGGCGCCTCATGCATCTCAGCAGCAAGTGACGCTGCGACTTCAGCGCATCGACGAGCGGCCTGCCGAACCAATCCATGTCCCGGCCCCGCCACGCGCCGGCGCGTCCCGGATGTACGATCCCACCATCACTGTGGGAACGGACGGCGCCGTCCACGTCGCCTGGTGGTCGCCCAACCAAGGCGAGTCCTGGGACCGTCCCGGAACCCGCTCCGGCACTACGGCCGACGACCTTCATACCCTAGGTAGTGAGGCAGCGCTGGGCGAGGACGACGGAGCGTCCACCGGCGCTGACGTCTGGCACGCACGCTACGTACCGGATCGGGACGGGGGCAACTGGACGCACCCGGAGCGGCTCAACCAGACGGCCGGGTGGCACCTACACCCCACAATCGCGGCTGGCGCGAGCGGCCGCGTCTGGGTGACCTGGGCGGCCGTCACGGGCGCGGAGATCTACGCGGAGCTGACCAGCGACATTCCATACGTGCAGACCGCCCGTTCGCGTGCGCGTCGTGCTCCGTGGTTCCGCGAGGCCCGTCCCGTGGTACGCATTCTCTCCGGGGGCGGCTGGCACGTTCCCAACACGGGGGCGGCGGCCGCGGAGCCGCGTGTGCCGGCGGAGGCAGAGCCGGGCCTGGTGTGGGATGCCGGCCACACCCTCTTTCCGGTCATCGTGTGCACGGGATCTAGCCAGGACACCTCAGATGGGCAAGACGGCCAGGACGTTCCCGTGCTGGTCATCCGCCGGTACGGCCAGCCGCAGGCGGGCGAAATGAACACCGGCGAGCAGGTCATGCGCCTGCGCGCCTTCGAGACGGCCGCGCTGTGGCTGACACCGGAGGGCTGGACCGGCGCCACGCCACTCCACGAGCCGGCACTCGGCGGTATCCTCGCGGCTCCGGCCGTGCTTGCCGGCGATGGCAATGTCGTCGCCGCGTGGCAAGCCGACCTGGGCACGCGCAACACGCGCTCGGACATCTGCCTCGGCCGGGCGGCCATGCCGGCCACGACCGCGGGAGCCGGCGGATTGCTCCCGGTCTCGGCGCGAGCAGGGTCAGGTGAAGCCGGCGTATCGCGCGGCAGCGGCCTGTCCGGCACGCGGAAGGCGGGCGCCCCCTTCTTCGGCAACATCCACATGCACACAGAGCAGTCGTTCTGCCGGCGTGCGACCTCGCTGCTGCTGGACTTCAATTACCGCTGGGCGCAGGACTGCATGCGCCAGGACTTCGCCGTGCTCACCGACCACGCGGAGACGAAGTCCGCGTACGAGTGGTGGCTGAACCGCAAGTGGGCCGCCTTCTTCACCACGCCATCGTTCGTGGCGCTGCTGGGGTACGAGTGGACCACTCGCTTCGACCCGACTACGGGGGAAGGCCACGGCCACCTGGATGTTTACTTCCGGGGCGACCCGCCGCGCTTCTGGCCGGCCAACGCCGTGGAGAGCAGCACCACCACGGGCCTGTGGGAGCTGCTGGCCAAGGGTGAGGCCGAGGGCTACCCCGCTTTCACCGCCGCGCACCATCCCGCCGTCGGCGTCTTCCGGCGCAGCTGGGAGCGCTGGGGCCAGGAGCAGCACGAGCCGGTGGTGGAGATCCATCAGGACCGGCGCGGCTCGTTCGAGCGTCCCGGCTGCACCGGCGGCGCAGTGCTCCCGCCCAACCAGTACGTGGCGGGGCATTACGTCTCCGATGCGCTGGCACGAGGCTACCGCCTGGGCTTCGTGTCCGGCGGCGACCACATGGGCATCTCCATGACCGCCGTCCTGGCGGGCAAGCTGACCCGCGAGGCGATCTTCGACGCGATCCGTGCCCGGCACTGCTACGCCGTCACAGGCGCGAAGGTGCTGATCGATCTCTCGCTGAGCGCTGGAGGCACCACGGCGGGCATCGGCAAGCTTGTGCCGCTGGTCGCGGCATCTGAAGCAAGCATCGTCGCCAGGGTGGGCGCACCCGCTCCCATCCGCCGCCTGGCCCTGGTGGTAGACGGCGCAGACGTGGCGACTCAGGAGCCGGGCAACACACACGCTGCCTGGGACGTACTGGCCCAGGTGCGCCCCGGTGGTAACTGCTACCTGCGCGTCGAGCTGACAGACGGCGAAATCGCCTGGACCAGCCCGGTGTTCTTCGGAGCGTAGACCAACACAGTCAGCGCGGCGCAGGCGCCTCCCGGCGGGGGCGCTGGTGAGTGCGCAGCCAGTCGCCCTCGACCCGAGCAGCGGTCTCGCGGCACGACGCCGCCTGCAGGGCGTGCTCCACCAGCAAGCCGCGCAGCCGCGCCACGTCACCGATGTGCCCCGGGTCATCCGCCAGGTTGCGGCGCTCCTGGGGGTCTTCGGCCAGGTCGAAGAGCTCGCAGATGCCGCCGCTGTACTGTACGTATTTGAAGCGGTCGTCGCGCAGCATCGTGCGGCCCTGCAGCTCGCTCACCACGTACGGGCGCACCGTCTTGGTTGGATCCGCCAGGGCGGGCCGGAGGTCCATTCCCTGCACGGTAGCCGGCACCGCGGCGCCGCACGTGTTGTAGAACAGCGGGACCACGTCAAGTGTGCTGACCAGCGAGGCGCAGCGCCCACCCTGCGCCACCCCAGGGCCGGCTACGATCAGCGGGACGTGCGCGCCCCACTCATAGAAGAAGCTCTTGTACGCCATGCCATGGTCGCCCAGCGCGTCGCCGTGGTCCGAGGTGAAGACGATCAGCGTGCGGTCCAGCGCGCCGGTCTCTTCCAGCGCAGCAATGATCTTGCCGATGCCTTCATCTATAAGCGTGATGTTGGCGTAGTAGTGGGCGCGCCAGCGCCGGAAGTGCTCTGGTGTCGCCGTGGAGAGGTCGAGCTGGTAGAGCGGGTTGTCCTGTCGCGACGCCCGGCCGCGCCGCACCGGCGCCACCGCGTCCTCGGCCGGAGGGATGGGCTCCGGGATGGGCGCATCGTAGTACATGGACGCCATCTCTGCCGGCGGGTCATACGGATCGTGCGGACCGGGGAAGCTGACCCAGGCCGCAAAGGGCAGGTCGCTAGGGCCGGAGTAGCGGCGCAGCCAGTCGGCCGCCTGGTCGGCGACGTAACTGTCTACGTGGAAGCGCTTGGGGTGCGGGAAGATGCTGGCTTGCAGCGTCTCGAAGTACTCTGGCAGCTCGGTCGGGTGGTGCTTCTCGATGCCGTTGGCGCGTAGGAACTTGTCGTAATCGTCGGGCCAGAAGAACTGCCGCTTGTCCTCCGCGGTGATGCGCTCGGTGAATCCGTAACGCGCGTCCCAGGGGTAGAAGTGCATCTTGCCGATGCCGGCGGTGCGGTAGCCCGCAGCTGTGGCGTGCTGCGGCCAGACCTCCACCCCCGGCAGCTCGGGCGGGAACCAGTCGTTGTTGCCCAGCACGCCGAGCGTGGCCGGCCACTGGCCGGTGAGCATGGCGGCGCGCATGGGCACGCAGACCGGCGCCGGCGTGTACGCACGCTCGAAGACCACACCCCGGCTCGCCAGCCGGTCGAGGTTGGGCGTGCGGATGAAGTCCAGGCCGTAGCAGGGCAGGCTGTCCCAGCGCTGCTGGTCGGTAGTGATGAAGAGCAAGTTCACGGGAGTGGGAGGTGTCTGGGTCATCTCTGTTCCAATCTGCGTCCGTCCAGGTGAACCGGATGCAGCAAGTGTTGTGTTGGTACTGGCGCCCGCGGCTCAGGCACGGACAGTCTGACCAGTGGCAGCGCGGAAGGCTGTGTCGAAGGTGGACGTGGAATCGTCGTCCTGGTGGGTGAGCGCCATGCCGGGGGAGAAGCGAGGCAGGTTGCCGTGGGTGAACTCGCGGAACAGGTCGTCTTCGAAGCCGGATACGCTCGCGCTGCCGGCGGGCACGATGCGGGCGCCGCGCGGCGCACCATTGGCGGCGCGTGACTCGGGCCAACCCACAGTGTGCAGGCGGCGCGGGCGGACCGGGAGGTTCTGTTGGTCCGGCAGCTTCAGGCGCTCTACTGCCGCACGGTCCAGCTCGACGCCCAGGCCCGCGCCGTGCGGGATGCTGGCGTAGCCGCCGGACACCTGAATGGGCTCCGCGATCAGGTCGTCCTGCCAGATGTGCATGCACGTCACCGCCGGCCACTGTGCGTGGGTGGCCACGGCGCCCACTTGGAGGGTCCACGCGGTGGTCAGGCCGGTCCCCACCAGCTGCAGCCAGTAGGGCTTATTGGCGGCGGCGGAGAGCTGTGTCTCACGCATCAGGCGGGAGGCGCCGCCGCCGATGACAAAGCCGTCGCAGACCTCCTCCTGCAGCGCGGTCATGATGGGCGGCGAGCCGAAGTGCATGGCGATGGGCAGCTTCGTTTGCTCCCGGATGCGCTTGTTGCCTGCCACGTCGCCCTGCGGGATGGGCGTCTCCACGATGGCGACGTTCTCGATCTTCTCAAGCTGGCGCAGGAAGAGCACCGCCGTGGCGGCGTTGGCCAGCGAGCTGTTGAAGTCCAGATCGATCAGCACCGTGGGCGGGACCACCGCCGCCACCGCCTCTAGTTGCGCCAGCACGTCTCGCCACGGCCGTCCCTTGAGCTTGAGCGATGTATAGCCCCGTTCCAGCGCCAGGTGCGCCTCCGCCACCCACTCCTCCGGCGTGAAATCCAGGCACCACCAGGAGATGGGGGCGGCGGTGCGCACCTGCTGGCCAAACAGCCGGTGGCACGGCACGCCTGCGTGCTTGCCGGCAGCGTCCCAGATGGCCATCTGCAGTCCGCAGCCCAGGCTGTCATCCCACAGCAGCTCGAAGACGCTGCGCCCCTGCACCCGCTCCGCGGCGCCGGCGGGCACCCGGCCCCAGGTGTACTGGATGATGGTCTCGCCCACGCCCACGGCGCCACTCTCGAGCTCCACCTCGCAGACCTCGATCAGCGACCAATCGCCGCGCAGACGCGGCATGTGGTCCGCGTGTCGCTCCGCAAACGGGTCGCGCAGGATCGTAAAGCGCACCTCCCGAATGCGCGCGCCGCGGTCGTCACTCTGGACGCCCTGGACACCAATCCCGCTCTGCTCACTATTGCCGGCGCGCGTCTTGCTTTTCCGTCCGTCGCTCATGGCGTGAGGGTAGCGCGTGGACGAGCGTGGACAGCTCTCGTGAGCGTGGACAGCTGCGGCATAAGGGCACACCCAGGCAACAGGTGTTGCCGCCAGGTGCGGCGGTCTTGCCGTCTCCCCACACCCAGAGTTGCGGCGGTCCATTCCCTTGCCCGCGCCGTTAGGCTTACTTGGAGTAAGTACGGGAGCGCCGGGGAGAACATATGACCGCCACCATCACACGCGAGGCCCCACCCCAAGGCGGGCACAACGGGAGCCCGCCGAACCAGGGCGGACACGGGGCCGGCAACGGGCCGGTACGACCTGCCCAACCCGCGCAGCCGGGGCCAAGCGGCGAGCAGTTCAGCATGCGCAGCATCATCGCGCCGCTGTTCGCCATCGTCATCGGGACGTTCATGGCGATCCTGGACACCACCGTAGTGAACGTCGCGCTGCCAACGCTGGGGCGGGTGTTCAACGCCGACCTGCGCGTGCTGCAGTGGGTCATCACTGGGTACATGCTGGCGCAGGCGGCGGTGATCCCGCTGGCAGGCTGGTTCAGCGACCGCTTTGGCGCAAAGCGCATCTACCTGACGGCGGTGGTGCTCTTCACGCTGGGCTCGGTGCTATGTGCCATGGCGCCCAGTGCGGAGCTACTGGTGGTGTTCCGCGTGCTGCAGGGGCTGGGCGGTGGGATGCTCATGCCGGTAGGCATGTCGTTCCTTTATAGGCTGGCGCCGCCGGAGAAGCGCGGCGCCGTGATGGGCGCTTTTGGCGTGCCGATGCTGCTCGGCCCGGCCACGGGGCCGGTGCTCTCCGGCTGGCTGCTGGAGTACTCCGACTGGCGCTTCATCTTCCTGATCAACCTGCCGGTGGGTATCGCGGCGCTGCTGGTGGGCCTACGCTCGCTGCCGGTGATGCCGGCCATGCGCGCCGCCGGGAAGCTGGATTCCCTGGGCGTTGTACTGGGGCCGCTGGCGTTCGCCTCGCTGAGCTACGGCATCGGCGAGAGCACCAGCGCGGGCTGGACCGGCGTCACCACGCTCACTGGTATCGGCGTCGGCGTTGTGGCCCTGGTGGCCTTCATCGCGCGCGAGCTGACCGTGGAGCACCCGCTGCTGGAGCTGCGCGTGTTCCGCAACCGCGACTTCACCCTGGCGATCGTGACACAGTGGCTGCTGATGGCCGCCATCTTTGGCACGTTCTTCTTGATCCCGGTCTTCTTGCAGCAGGTGCGCGGCTACGGCTCGTTCGAGACGGGGCTGGCGACGCTGCCGCAGGCGCTGGTGGCGGCGCTCTTCATGCCGTTCGGCGGTCGGTTGTTCGACTCCATTGGCGCCCGACCGCTGGTAGTGCCGGGGCTGCTGCTGGCGGGTGTGGCGCTGTGGCTGCTCAGCCAGATCACCACCGCCACCACCATCGCCGACCTGCGCCTGCCGCTGGCGCTGATGGGAGCGGGGATGGGGCTGATGATGATGCCCCTGGGCACGCACGTGCTCAACAGCGCGCCACGCCACCTGATCAGCCGCGTGACGTCACTCTCCGGCGCGCTGCAGCAGGTGGTGGCGTCGCTGGCCATCGCGACGTACGCCACCTATCTCCAGACGCGCATTGCTGCCGGCACGGCGGCGCTGGGCGGTGCCGGTGCGGCGGTCGGGCAAGCCGGTGCCATCGGGGCAGAGGGCGCGTCCGTGGCTGGCGGGCAGGTGCCGCCGCAGTTGGCCCCCATCTTCGCGGCCGCGTTTGGTGATACCTACCGCGTGGCCATGTGGGTCGTCGCCGTCGCAGTCGTCTTCGCGCTCACACTGCGCCGCCGTCCTGCCACTCACCAGCCCGCTGCCGGACCGGGCACGAGCCCTGAGCCGGCCGAGGTGGGTGTGCACGCGATGGCGGGGTGATCAGGTTAGCGATTTGCGGGCCCACGTTCTGAACGTGGGCCCGCGGTGACGTTACTTCGCTGCGGGAGCGCCGGCCGATTGGAGGCGAGCATTGATCTCCGTCTCCATCTCGCGCAGGCCTTCACTGGGCAGCTGCTTGAGCGTAAACACCTTGCCGAACAGCACGTCGGTGCACGGGTTCACCAGGTCATCCTGGTTCAGGTAGGGACTGACCGGGTAGGACGTCGAGGTGTTGGACGCCTTGACGATGGCCTGGTAGTTCAGGCCGGCCGGGCCACCACCGCCGCCGTCGCGCAGCCAGGTCTCGTAGGTGCCCTGGTGCGCGCCGCGCGAGCCCCAGTGGTTGGTGATGTGCTGCTGCGCCTCCTTGGAGGAGAGCGCATGGAACCACTGCCACACGCCGTCGGGCTGCTTGGTGCCGCGAATCATCCCCGCCGCGGTGCCGTTGAAGACGCTGCCCCGCTTCTTCTTGCCGGGCGCAAACGGCAGCTGGGCGATGTCGTACTGGAACGGAAGCCCGCCGGCCGGCTTCTGGTTGCCGTACAGGTACCGGCTCAGGAACTCGCCCTGGATCAGCATGCCCAGGCGCCCTTCCTGGAAGAGCGTGCGGTCCAGGATGTTCTGCTCCAGATAATGCTCTACCTCCGGGTGCACGCCGTAGCGCTTCTGGAGGTCGACGATCCACTCGATGGTCTGCAGCCCCTCCTTGGAGCCCAGCACCCACTTCGTGCCGGCGTCGTTGAGGAAGCGTGCCTCGTTCCCGTAGACCAGGTTGCCCCAGCTTTCGGAGATAGCGGCGTTGGTCTTGCGTCCGGTGACCATCACGCCATAGCGTTGGCGGCCGGTGCCGCTGCCCCGGTTGAGGGCGCGCGCCATCTCTACTACGGTGTTCCAGTTCCACTTGGCGGGGTCATCCTCGATATCCCGCGGGAACGGCAGCTTTGCCTCTGAGAAGGCGTCCTTGTTGTACCAGAGCACGATGCCCTCGTTGGTAGTGGGCAGCGCATAGAGCTTGTCCTCAAAGGTGTAGGCGCCCACGGCAGCCGGGGCGAACTGCTTGAGGTTGTCGGCCACGTCTTTATCGCGCTTGACGTAGTCCTGGAGGGAGAGGATCGCCTTCTGCGCGATCATGAAGCGAGTCCAGGTGAGCGAGATCACCACTGCATCGGGTGGTGTATCGGCCGCGAGGGAGACCTTGAGCTTGTCGAGCAGGTTCCCCGCCGGCACCTCCATGTTCACCGTGAGGTTGGGGAACTGCTGCTTGGCGACCGGCAGGATGGCGTCGAACGCGATCTTGTCCGTAGCGTTGCGCGGCCAGAAGGCGATCTCGCGCCGTGTCTCCTTGTCCAGCACCGCCTGCGCTGGTGGCTGCGACTGCCCCTGGCTACACGCCGCGAGCACGCCCACGGTCGTCATCGCTGTCGGCGCCAACCCCAGGAAGCCGCGCCGCGTCACTCCGCTCGGTGCGTTATGCGCCGAGCCACATTCTGCTCTTTGCTCCTGTGCCATCTACCGATCCTCCGCGCTCAGTATCCCAATTGCTTGTCCACCACATTGCGCAGCGACTCTCCCGCGCGGTAGCGGCGCAGGTTCTCGCAGAAGATGGCGATTGAGCGCTCGGTGTAATGCACCGAGTTGCCGGAGGTATGACTGGTGATCACCACGTTCTCCAGGCCCCACAGCGGTGAGTCGGTTGGCAGTGGCTCCTGGTCGAAGACGTCCAGGAAGGCGCCGGCGATCCATCCTCCGCGCAGCGCCGCCAGGAGCGGTCCTTGCTGCACGGTGGGGCCGCGGCCGAGGTGGATCAGCACCGCGGTGGGGCGCATCGCGCGCAGCTCGGCTTCCCCAAGCAGGCCGTGGGTCTCCGTGGTGAGCGGCAGGCTGTTCACCACGAAGTCACACGCGCCGAGAAAGGCGTGCAGCTCTGACGGACCGTAGACGCGCTCCACCAGTTCGTCGGTGTCCTGGCCACCAGAATCGGTGCCGGAGGCGCCCCGCTCTGGGTGGCGGCGGTAGACCAAGCAGCGCACGTCCAGCGCCGCCGCGCGTTTCGCCACGGCCCGGCCGATCTCTCCATACCCGAGCAGGCCGAGCGTCTTGCCGGTGACCTCCTCCGCCACCGGCTTGATCCACTCGCGGCGCGCCTGCGCCTTCACCAGGGCAGGCAAGTGGTGCGCCCAAGAGAGCATGGCCATCAGCACGTATTCGGGCATGGCCACGTGGTGGGCGCCGCGCGCATTGGTCAGCGTCACGTCGCTGGCCACCAGCTCCGGGAAGAGCAGCCCCTCCACTCCGGCGCCGATCGAATGCACCCAGCGCAGGTGCGACGCCGCCGCCAGAAGGCGCGGCGTCAGTGTGCCGGCCAGGAGCACGTCCGCGTCCGCCACCAGCGGCAGCAGCTCCGCCTCGCCGGCCCCCGCACGCAGTGTCGCGTCCTCGCCCGCCGCCGCACGCACCTGCTCCAACAGCGCGTCAGGCAGCCGTGCCCCCACCACGATGGTCGTCATAGAGGGCCAGTGTACTGTGACAGCCAGACCACGCGCGGCTGCCCTTACTCGCCGGCGCTTGCCCTGAACGGTCGCCGCTTCAGGGCTCGACGCTGAGAGCTGGGTTGCCCGCCGGGCGCCAGGAAATGCGCATCTCGCGTGCGGGATCGTCGCCCTCGTTCTCCCAGATGTAGGTGCGTCCTTCACGGTAGTCGGCGTTGGTGGCGGTGACCTGGCCCGGCACGGTGACGCGCACGATGTGGATGGCCTTCCCGAAGAAGTGAGCCATCATGGCCGCTTCGGGTCCCTGTGCTGAGGACGGCATGATCGACTCCAGTCTGCCGGTTGCCGTAAAAGTGTCGTCCTGGACCGTCACCTGGAGCGTGGCCGCCGGGCTGCCCGACGAGCCGCCGCTCCCGCTCGCCGCCAGCTCCGGCCCGAGCGCGTTGAAGCGCTCCACGCTGTTGAAGGGAATGCGGATACGCGCGCCGTCCCAGGTAGTGCCGTCTTCGGTCACGCTGGCGGAATCGACCTCGGTACCCGGACCAAACTTGGCGACCAGCTCGGCACGCTCCGCGTCGCTCATGGACATGTTGGGGCCGGAAGACGAGCCTTGCCCTCCGGAGTCGCCCATTGCCGCGGCCATCTCCCGCATCATCGCGGTATCCATGCCGAACGTCATCTCGTACGTGCCGGCGCCTTGCGCATCGAACGTGATGCGCTCGTCTGCCCGGATGCAGCCGGTTAATACGACCGCCAGCAGCGCGCCCACCACACCTACCCGTGCAATTCGGCCGATCACCCGCGCACCAAACGCATTCATGCTCGCCTCCCTTAACGCTGCAACGCGGCCCCATGATCGAGCGGCAGCTCACGCTCCGTGCCGACGGGCCGACGGTAGGATACTGCCGCTCCCGCCGATTGCGCAGTGAAGGAATCACGCGCCCCACAATAGTTAGAACCGGAGCGTCTCTTCGACGTAAGTAACTGCATCCTGCCAGGCACCGCCATCCTCGAAGTGCCAGCAAGCGTTGAGCATGGCATGTACGAAGCACCAGTCGTTGGTGCGGGCGCGGTCCAGCCCCAGCTCGGCACAGAAGATGTCCAGACGGCGACGCCGGGCCGCGACGGTTACCTGGTGCGGGTTGTGCAGGAACTGGCAAACGTCGAAGCAGCGGTCTCCCGCCAGCCCCTTTGGATCGATAGCCAGCCATGCGACTGGCTCCGCCCCGTGGGTGCGCTCGGTGCCATCAGCACGCAAGACGTTGAAGTGGTGCATGTCGCCGTGCAACACCGTCTGCTCCCTCGTGGAGGCGAGCAGCTCGCGCCGCAGCGCGTCGGCGCGCAGGAAGAGCTGGGCCGGGAAGCCGCCGGCGCCGCGGGACAGCGCCTCCCGGTTGCGGTCGTACCCGGCGCACCAGCTTTCCAGTGAACGCAATCCGCTTGCGTGGGGGGCCGGTCGCCACAAGCGGCGCAGCACGCCGGCCGTAATAGTGGTGGCCCTGTCGTCGGCTGCGTTGCCTGCATCAACGGATTCGAGAGAGTCTTCGCCATCGACCAGCTCCGACAGCATCGTGCCGGGCTCCAGCCGCTCGATGAGCAGCGCGCCGATCTCCGGGTCGGCGTGCAGCAGTCGCGCGGCGCCATCACCGTCCCACACGCGCAGCGCAGCGATCTCGTTTCGCGTCTCTCCCACGTGGCGGCTGACCTTCATGACGCACCGCGTGCCATCCGCGCGCGTTGCCGGCGCAACGTAGTTGAGATGGATCCCCGGGAAGTGGGTGTCGAGGCCGAGCGACCACCGGGCGGCTAGCTGCTCAATCAGTGCAGGAAGGTCCCGCAGCCATGCGGGCTTGGACTCATTGTGGCGCAGGAACTTGGCAGGGAGGTCGAGCGCGCGGAGTGCTTCGGTCAGCGGAAGAGGTGGGGGAGTGGTGGACATACGGTATTGGCTCTATGGCGCATTTGCCCAATTGAAGGTCTCTCTGTCCGACTGGCCGCCAGTGTACCGCTCAGGCAGACCGCGCCAAGTGGGGTAGTGTTGGGCGTGACCAGCAGCGTCCCGCGTATGGATGCACCGTTCTCCGTGACCTTCTTGGGCACAGCCGCGGCGCTCTTCATCCCGCCGGCAAACACCGCCGCGTTGCTCGTGCGCGTGGGAACGGATCGGCTACTGGTTGACTGCGGTGTGGGCGCCGTGCGTCAGCTACGGCAAGCGGGATCGGCGGTGCAAGCGCTGACGGCAGTCCTCCTTACGCACTGGCACCCCGACCACGTGGCCGGACTGCCCAACCTCCTGTGGCACGCTGCGAAGGAGCGGACCGGAGCGCCGCTGCGACTGTATGCGCCTCCTGCGCCGCGCTGGGCGCGCTGGTGGCTCCGTGTCGTCGTGGGCGGACGGCCGGCAGTTGAGCACGTCCTCGCGCGCAGCCGGGATACTCTCTCGTTCGAGCATGTGCGCGTGGCGGCGGTCCACGCCGACCACAGCATTCCGGCGCTCAGCTGGGTACTTGCGGAGGCAGGCGCCACCCAGCGCCGCCTCGTAGTGAGCGGCGACACCCGCCCCACATCTGCACTTGCTTCAGCCGCACACGGCGCGGACCTGCTCGTGCACGAGGCGACGTACCTGGCCCGGCATCACTCGCTGGCGACGGCGCGGCAACACACCACCGCGCTTCAGGCGGCGCAGGTTGCGCGGGCCGCCCGCGTTGGGATGCTCGCGTTGACTCACCTGGGAATGGGTGCCCCACGGGACGCGGTGCTCGCCGAAGCGCGGTCGGTGTTCGAGCGTGTAGTCGTGCCACGCGACCTGGACCGGTTGGACGTTGGACTCCTTGGAGGCACCCGGTGCGGGTAACAGTGTTGGGATCTGGCGGCGCGCTGGTCACGCCACGGCCGGGCTGTGGTTGTCGCGTCTGTGAGGACGCGCGAGCACACGGCGGCGCATCGAAGCGTGGCGGACCATCGCTCTACGTCCACGACGCCCACTTGCTCGTAGACGCGCCGGAGGACGTGGTGTGGCTGCTCAACCGGCGCGGGATCGAGCGAGTGAACCACCTGTTCATCACGCACTGGCACCCGGACCACACCGCGGGCTTTCGCGTGGTGGAGACGCTGGCCTGGGACCTGGCCACCGGCGGCGCCCGCGCCTGCATTGACGTGTGGCTCAACGCGGCCACGCTGGCGCGCCTGGGCGACCACTGGCGCTACTTCGAGCGCCGGGGTTACTGCCGCCTGCACACCATCCAACCAGGAGCCACAGACCAGCTGGGACCACTCAGCGCCAGATGGTTTGGCTACGCGCCGGATACCTTCCTCACCGGCGCCGTGCTGACAGACAACTCGTCCAGGGTCATCGTTGCTATGGACGAGACGAAGGATTTGGCCACATACCTGGCCGCAGAGCCGTGGGCGCAGGGCTGCGACATCGCGGTCGTGGAGACCGGCTGGTTCCTGCAAGGTCCGCAGGGCCAGGAGCTGGGGCCACCGGACCTGGCGTTCCGGACTACCGAGGCGGGGTTTGTGCGTGACACTGTGCCGCTCGTTCGCGCGCTGCGGCCGGCGCAGGCGGTACTCGTGCACATCAATGGCGACCTGGTCGGTCGCACGCCGGCCGAGCTTGATGCACTTGCGGCGGAATACCCGGACCTGCCCCTGCGGTTCGCGCACGACGGCCTGACGGTGACTACCGGCGCCACCTCCGTCGGGGACGAGTAGGCATCAGGCCAACAGGAACAGGAGGTATTCATGTCAGCACGGCGCATCCGCGGAGTGGTGTTCGACTTTGACGGGCTGATCCTAGATACCGAGACGCCAGAGCTCACCGCGTGGAGCGAGGTCTACCAGCGCCACGGCTGCCAATTGGCGCCACAGGCATGGGCCTCCGGCATCGGCACGCACGGTGGGTTCGATCCATACGCGCACCTGGAGTCGCTCGGCGGCCGGCCGGTGGCGCGTGAAGAGGTCCGCGCCTACGTGCGCGATCGGGTAGCAGCACTGCTTGCCGGGGCGTCCGCGCAGCCGGGCGTACAGGCATACCTTGAAGATGCACGGTTGCTCGGGCTACGCGTGGGACTGGCATCTAGCTCCGCACGTGAGTGGGTGGAGTCGCACCTGGCAACGCTGGGGCTGCTGGACCACTTTGAATGCATCCGCTGTCGGGGTGACGCGCCACGCGTGAAGCCCGCGCCAGACCTGTACCTGGCTGCGATGGCCGGGCTGGGGTTGCGTCCAGAAGAGGCGATGGCGCTGGAGGACTCGCCCAATGGTGTCACCGCCGCGAAAGCCGCCGGGCTATTCTGCGCTGCGGTGCCGCACGGCCCCACCGCGCATTTGGACTTCAGCCATGCCGACGTGATCCTCCCGTCGCTCGCAGCCGTGCCGCTCGAGCAGCTCCTTACGCTGGCGGAAGGCGTCCGACCGTAAGCGCGGAAGAGCGCGTTGCACTAGCGCTTTATCGATGAGAGCAGTCAGGAATTCACTGCGCCGCTCCTGTCGACGGGGGCGCAAGCGCCGCCCAGCGATGGTCCGGCACATCAAGGAAGAAGCGCATGATCTCCAGCAACCGTGCCAGCGGCCGCTCACCCCACGAGAGGTTGGGCGCCCCACCGCGCGGCAACAGCGCCACCGTGGTACGCAGCTGGCGCCAGAGGATGCGCGCCTCCACCGTGTCGTCATCATCCAGAGGTGCCACGTCGCGGTGGCCGGCGAGCATGAACGGCACCGCACGCAGCGGCGGGCCGACGAAGTCTCCCGCCACGTCGCCCCAGCGCGTATCGCCCCAGTCGATGAGCGCTCGGTAGCCCAGGGTTTGCTCGTCGACCATGACGTTGGTGGGCTGGGTGTCGGCGTGCAAGACGCGCATTGGGTGGTGGGCGTGAAACGTCAGCGACGCCGGCGCCAGCCGCTGCAGCCACTCTGTGAGCCAGCGCGCCTCCATGGCCGTGAACCAGCCCTCGGAGGCGCGCTGCTCCACCAGCCCACAGGGATCGGGACCCGGGGACCCCGGCTCCGTCGGTAGCGGCAGGTCATCGGCGTCGACTCCTGCGTGCAGCAGAGCGAGGTCGCGCCCCACCTCGCGCCAGGCAAGCGCCGTGTCGCCTGGCTCGGCCACCAGCAGCCCGAGTGCGGTCCCCGGGACGCGCTCGTAGACCGCGTACGGCACGGGCAGCAAGTCCAGGCGATCGTCAAGCGCCACCAAGGCTGGCGTGCGGACACCGGCGGCTCGGGCGGCCGGGATCACACGTGCCTCTTTCAGCAGGGCGGCGCCATACTGCGGGTTGGCACGCGGCACGCGCAGTATCAGGTCTTCGCCAAGCGCGTAGACCGTATTGATGATCCCGGTAGCCGGCATGAGCTGCAGCGTGGTTGACTGGGGCAGGCCGTGCCGCTCCACAATCGCACGATGCGCCTCGTCGGAAACAGTGATCGGTTCGGAGAGGTTGAACACAGGTGAGTCCCTTTCGGGAGCGCACCCGTGGCCGCCCGCCGCCGCACCACAGCCCGCTGGCGGCCGACTACCAGCCGTGGTCAGGGGTATGCGCGACGTGCCGGCAGAGCAAGGCTAGCGAGAAGCCGCTGGGCACGCTCGATACATTGACGCAGCAGCTGTCTTGCGCATGAGCGTGCCTCCTTTCCGTCTCTGCCAACTCCACTCAGACTGAGTGGAGTGTGAATGTACCAGGCACTGTCACCACAGATAGCGCGCTACGTCCGGCTACCCAAAGGAGACATTCTTGGGAGAGGCAGTTGCCAGCTGAGTCTCGCCGTCTGCCAACCTTAGCTCCACCGGAGCTTCGCCGCACAGGCGCGACACCTCCTCAGCCAGGAACCGGGAGTGCGTGGTGATCCACAGCTGAGAGGAGCTCCATGCGCGGTGGATCAGGCTGGCGAGAGGCGCCAGCAAGTCCGGGTGCAGGCTGGTCTCAGGCTCGTTGAGCGCCAGCAGCGCGGGCGGGCGCGGGCTGAGCAGCGCCGCCACCAGGCACAGGTAGCGCAGCGTCCCATCTGAGAGCTCGGCGGCGGACAGCGGGCGCAGTACGCCAGGCATGCTGAGGAAGACCTGAAACCGCGTCATCTCAGAGCGGACCTGCACGGACGCGCCGGGGAAGGCACGGTCCACCGCCTCCGCCAGCGCAGCGTCGTCGCCGATCTCGCGGATGGTCTGCAGCGCCGCCGCCAGGTCGGCGCCGTCGTGCCCCAGGACGGGAGTGCGCACGCCGACCTGTGGCTGGCGCAGCGGCGCGGCGGTGTCGGTGCGGAAGTGGTGGTAGAACCGCCAGCGGTGCATGCGCTCTCGGAGGAGCGCCAGCTCCGGGTAGAGGTGCGGCTCCTGGATCTGCGACAGCACCGACTCGCTGATGTCCAGCGACAGCGGGAAGCGCACCATGCTGCCATCGGCCCCACGCAGTCGTGCGGTCGCACCGTCGCGCTCCATCAGCGTCACGTGCCGGCCCGCCGGGTCCGCCAGCCAGACCCGCTCTTCCTTCACCTCCGGGTCCAGTCCGAAGGCGGTCTCCGCCGGGATAGGGAGGCCACACTGGAGCTCGTATCCGAAGTCGTCGCCGCTGACGCGCAGGCCGACGCGTCGTGGCGGTGCGCGGCGGGCGAGGCGTTTTCCCTCCGCACCGGCCCATAATACCGACGGCATGCCGCCCTCTTCGGCGATGGCACTCGCAAGGGCGCCCGTCGCCCCGCGGGCCAGGAGCACGACGGCGTTGTACAGGTTGCTCTTGCCGCAGCCGTTGGGACCGGTGAGCACGTTCACTCGGCGCAGCGGCAGCACCAGGTGGCGCACCGACCGGTAGCCCCACACTTCAAGCTCTCGTATCGCGATGGGCGCCTCGGCCACGGAGGCACAGCGTATCAGAGCGTTGCCCACCCTCAGTCGCCCCCGCCGGCCAACGCTGACCTTCTACACTCGCCCCCGTGAACCCCGACGAGTTGACCGACCCAGCGCGGCTGCGGGCGACATTCGACGAGGACACCGCGCTCTACGATCGCGTGCGGCCGGGCTATCCGCCGGCGCTGTTCGACGACCTGGCGCGACTCGTGGGAGTGGGTCCGGGCTGCCGGTTGCTGGAGATCGGGTGCGGCACCGGACAGGCAACGCTGCCACTGGCGGAGCGGGACTGCGAGATTGTCGCAGTGGAGCTGGGACCGGCGATGGCGGCGGTGGCGCGGCGCAAGCTGGCGCCGTTCCCGAACGTGAGAGTCGAGGTGGCTGCCTTCGAGGAGTGGCCGCTGCCGCCTGAGCCGTTCGACGTAGTCATCTCGGCGACTGCGTTCCACTGGATCGACCCTGCAGTCCGCGTCACCAAGGCAGCTGCAGCGCTCCGCCGCGGTGGCGCACTCGCAATCATCGCGACCCACCACGTGGCGGGAAACGCGCACGACACGTTCTTCGCCGAAATGCAAGACTGCTACGAGCGCTGGATGCCCGGCACGCCGCCGGGACTGCGCCTGCAGCATCCCGGCGACATCCCAACGGACAGCGCCGATCTCGAGAGGTCAGGGCGTTTCGGCCCGGCCGAGTTCCGACGCTACGAGTGGGAGCAGGCGTATTCGACGGCGGAGTACCTGGACGTGTTGCTGAGCTACTCCGGCCACCGCGTGCTCACGCCGGCCAATCAGAGCGGCCTCTTCACGTGCATCGCGCACCTGATCGACTCGCGCTACGACGGTCGTGTCCGCAAGCGCTACATGAACGAGCTGCGAGTCGCGCGGCGCACTGCGTAGCCTTGCCCCTCGCCGCTCATCCGCCAGTGGTGGAGGCGGCAGGATCCACATTGGAGCATAGGCCGGCTTCCCGATCAGGCACGTTGCCAGGCGGGGTACGTTCTCCGCGAAAGTGTCCTGCTAGGGCATCCGCGGCCGGGTTGCCCGAGCGGTGGAGCGCGTCCAGGACGGCGTCCAGGTCATACGCGACGCGACGCTGCTCCACACGGTGACCCTGCGCGTCCGCATCCAGCAGAGTCCAGCACGCGCGCAGGTCGGGCGCCCACGGGTTGCTTACGCTCCCGGTGTTGAGGATGCGCACGCCGTCCACCGTGCGGTCCATGGGCCAGTGCGAGTGCCCGACGCACACCAGGTCGGCGCCGCATCCAGCCAGCAGCTCGCGCACCTCCGCCTCGGTCTGCGCGGGGACCAGTGCGCGGCCGTCCGTGCCGTCGGTGCCAGGTGCGGCGTGGTTGCCCAGCACATGTGCGCCGTCGGGCAAGCTGACCCGTACCTCCAGCGGCAGCGCAGCGATCCACTCCATGTGGCCGTCCGCGGCCAGGCGCTTGTGCGCCCAGCCGAACATCGGCGCCATGCCGGCTGGCTCACCCGAGGCGAGCACCGCCTCGGTATTCCCGCGCACGAACTGCGCATCGGGCAGCGCGCGCAGCCGCTCCACCGCACCGGAAGGATCGTACCCGCCCGCTGCCAGGTCCCCCAGGACCAGAAAGCCGTCCACTCCACCCACCGCCTGGACATCGGCCAGCACTGCGTCTAGCGCGATGGAGTTTCCGTGTATATCCGAGAACATCGCCAGTCGCATCGTGGCGGCAGTGTAGACGATTGCACACCGCCCGACGCACCGCGAGTGAGCGCATGTGAATGGGGCACGACCGAGAGCATGGTATGGTGGACTCAAAGCGACGACGGAGACGAGTAGCCGGGGCACGGGCGTCTAGAGAACCGCGGGTCGGTGAGACGCGGTGCCCCTCCCCTGGCGAAGACCCTCCTGAGCGCGGCGAAGAACGGCCCTGTCCGCAGCTGCCCGTGACGGCAGCACGATGGCACCGGCCACGTAAGCGCCGACGGCTTGCCCCCGTGATCGGGCGTCAAGGCGCCTCGCCTCCTCCAGGGCCGGGCGCAAACTGCGGTGGCACCACGAGCACGCGCCCCCTCGTCCGCACGGCGAGGGGGCGCTGCATTTTGGAGGCGTCACATGCGGTCACTAGCGATAGAACGCGAGCGGGTCTGGACATCGGAGGTTGGCTCGCACGTAGGCGAGCGCGTAACACTTGCGGGGTGGCTCCACCGCTTCCGTCCACTGAGCAACGTGGCATTCCTGATCCTGCGCGACGCAAAGGGGCTGGCCCAGGTGGTGGTGGAGGAGCAGGCGTTGCGAGCCCAGCTGGACGGGCTCTACAACGAGAGCGTGCTGCGCGTCACCGGCACAGTCGTGGCAGTGCCACAGGTGCCGGACGGCGTAGAGATACACGACCCCAGCGTGGAAATCCTCTCGGCGGCCGCAGCGCCACCACCGTTCGACCTGTTCCGCCCCGTGCTCCAGCCGCCGCTGGCAACCTTGCTCGATCACCAGCCGCTGATGCTGCGCCACCCACGTCAGCGGGCGCTCTTTCAGCTGTCGGCAGCCGCCATGGCGGGCTTCAGGGCTACGCTAAGCAGCCTGGACTTCGTGGAGATCCAGACGCCCAAGATCGTCGGCTCGGCCACAGAGGGTGGCGCCAACGTGTTCAAGATTGACTACCTCGGCCGGCCGGCGTACCTCTCGCAGAGCCCGCAGCTCTACAAGCAGCTGATGGTGGGCGTGTTCGAGCGCGTATTCGAGGTAGGGCCGGCGTTCCGCGCCGAGCCGCATGACACGCCGCGCCACCTGAATGAGTTTGTCTCCCTGGACGCCGAGCTGGGGTTCATCCACGACCATCGCGACGTGATGGCGGTGCTCACCCACACGCTGCGCGGTATGCTGGATGCCCTCCGTACCGATGCAGCCGGTGCCCTGGCGCTGCTCGGCCTAGCGGATAAGCTGCCCGTGGTGCTGGCCGCGCCGGCGGAGATACCGGTGGTCACGTTCACCGACGCGCTGGCATTGATCGCCCGCGGCACCGGCGAAGACCTGGCGGGCGAGCCCGACCTGGCGCCGGCCCACGAGCGCTGGCTGGGGGAGTGGGCGCGGCGCGAGCACGGTTCCGACTTCCTGTTCGTCACCGGATACCCCGCGGCGACGAAGCCCTTTTACACCCATCCCGATCCCGCCAACCCCGCTTTCACCAACGCGTTCGACCTGCTCTTCCGCGGCGTGGAGCTGGTCTCAGGCGGTCAACGCCTCCACCGCTATGAGGATTACTGTCGCGTGCTGGCCGAACGGCATATGAATGAGGATGCGTTCACAGACTTTCTGGAGGCGTTCCGCCACGGCATGCCGCCGCACGGCGGGTTCGCCATCGGGCTGGAGCGCTTTATCGCGCGGCTGGTGGAGGCGCCCAACGTGCGCGAGACGACGCTCTTCCCACGGGACCTGCACCGCCTCACGCCCTGATTGGGACCCCGCGCCGACTGCCAAACTATGAGCCACCCATGAGCGACGATACCGACACGAAGCAGGGCCTGCCCATCATGGAGTTCGCCTCCCCCGCCGAGTGGGAGACATGGCTGGCCGCCCACCAAACGGCGGCCAAAGGGCTGTGGCTGAAGTTCGCCAAGAAAGGAGCGGGAGTCACAACGCCGACCTACGCGGAGGCAGTAAACGTTGCGCTCTGCTACGGCTGGATCGACGGCCAGGCGGCGCCGCTGGACGAGCGCTACTGGCTGCAGCGCTTCACGCCGCGCGGCCCGCGCAGCAAGTGGTCACGCATCAACCGCGACCGTGTGATTCAGCTTCAGCAGGATGGGCGCATGCAGCCGGCCGGCCAGGCGCAGGTGGAGGCGGCGCAGCGCGATGGACGCTGGGACGCCGCTTACGAGCCGCCAAGTAGCGCGGCCGTGCCCGAAGACCTTCAGCGTGCGCTGGACGATCACCCGCAGGCGGCGGCATTCTTCGCCACGTTGAACGGCGCTAACCGCTACGCCATCCTGTACCGCCTCCAAGACGCCAAGAAACCGGAGACGCGTGCCCGCCGCCTGGCCCAGTTCATCGCTCTGCTGGCCGAAGGCAAGAAGCTCCATCCCTAATACACGCTGAGTGCACGCTCGCGCTGGCCTGGCCTGGATTGTGCGTTCCACACTTGGGTGGCAACAACCCAAACACTCGAACCGACGGCAGGCCTCCAGCAGCAGGTGACCGACCTGCACGCCGACGTGCGCGACGCGGGCAGGGCAGCGGCGCGCAGTCCGTGGGTGGAGCGGCTGGCGCGGTTTGGCTACCTAGTGCGCGGCCTGCTGTACGCCACCATGGGCGTCCTCGCGGTGCAGGTCGCGCTTGGCGCAGGTGACCGCCAGACCGACCAGCAGGGCGCGCTGAAGACACTGGCAGCCCAGCCGCAGGGCACTGCGCTGCTAGTAGCGATTGCGTCGGGCCTCGCCAGCTATGCGCTGTGGGGGCTGGTGCGTGCCGTCCTGGACCCGCTGCACAAGGGGTCAGACGCCAAGGGACTGGCACAGCGCACCGGCTACCTGGCCAGTGCGCTCACCTACGGCGTGCTGTGCGTCGCTGCGGTCAGGCTCCTCATCGGGGTAGCCTCCGGCGCAGCGGCCGGCCAGGACGACGGCTCGGGCACGGTATCCGCCACCGCGTGGCTGCTGTCACAACCGTTCGGCGCATGGCTGGTTGGCATCGTCGGCGCCTGGGTGGTGGCCGCGGGCATCGGCGAGCTCTACCTCGCTTACTCGAACGACTTCACGAAGGACCTGTGCCGCGAGACGATGAGCGCCCATGAGGTGACGCTCGCCACGTGGGTCGGGCGTGTGGGCCTGGCAGCGCGCGGCATCGTGCTGGGTCTTGTCGGGGTACTCGTCATTCAGGCGGCGCTCAACGACGATGCCGACCGCTCGCGCGGTCTCGATGGCGCGCTCAGCGCGCTGGCCGAGTCTCCGTTCGGGGCACTGCTACTCGGCACCGTGGCCGCCGGCCTGATCGTCTTCGGCCTCTACTCGGCACTGTGCGCCCGCTGGGTGCGCATCAGCTACCGCTAAGAACCCGTTTCTCCCCGTTCGTGGTTCGCCTGTCGAACCACACCCTTCGATACGCTCAGGGCGAACGGACGGTTTGAAACGAGCACCAGGGCCGCACCCTAAACCCCAATCCAGCCCCCGACCTCCCCCGCAAGGTCAAGCACGTTCTTGGCGCCCGGCGTCGCAGCCATCACGAGCCCGGCCGCCACCATGCCTGCGCCGATCAGCAGCACACGCGCTGCCCGCGCCTCCGGCCGGTGAGAGCTGGAGAGCCAGTGCCACGCATGGCGCAGGCGTGGGCGCTCCAGCGCGGCCGCACCGACCCGTGGCGCCGCCGCCAGCACGGCCAGGGTTGTACCGCCCGAGAGCACTCCCATGATGACGCCCCCAAGCACGTCTGACGGAAAGTGCGCGCCCAGCAGCACGCGGCTGAAGCCGACTACTATGGTGTACAGCACCGCCACCGTCCCGGCGGCGCGCCAGAACGCGCCCAGCACCACCGTGAGCGCCGCGACCTCCCGCATGTGACCGCTAGGGAAGCTGGGGTAGCCCTCCCACACTGTGCGCCAGTCGCGCCCGCGCAGCACACCGGCCTGCACCGGGTCGTCACATGACTGCACGTCGGTTGTCGCGTCACGCATACCGCTGAGCAGCAGGCTGCCGCACGCCTGGACCGGAGTGCGCGCCGATGCGGTCACGGTGAAGGGGCGCTCGCGCTCTCCAGCGCGCTGCACCTCCCACGTGGCTACCACATTCAGCCCCATCGCCAGGGCCACCGCCGCCATGGCCCACCCCAGCCGGCGCTTTGCGTCCGGCTTACGCGCACAGTACGCCAGCAGCGCAACAACGGGCACCAGGTAGTCAAAACCGGGGTTATTCAGCACCGTGAACAGTGCTGCGGTGACAGCCGTGTACGGCAGCGTGTTGATCGCCTCGAACGCCGCCAGGTCCACCCCCAACCATGGTCCGGGGGCCATCACCATCGCGCCCGCCCAGCGCCCGAACGCAAGCAGCAGCGCCAGCGGCACCAACACCAGCGCCACGGCTCGCGCCAGATCGGGAGCAGTGTGGGCGTCTTTTCCGGCGGTAATGGTGGTAGTAGCCATGTCTCGCTAGCGTGGGAACGCAAGCACAGTGCCATACACGCAATAGCGGGCCGGTATGGTGATGCCGATGACCTCTCTCGCCACCGGTTCCTCGGCAGCCTGGATCGGGCTGGCCCTACTTTCCGCTGTCTTTGCCGCCCTGGTGGGAGTGCTCGGCAAGGTAGGCGTTTCTAAGGTCGATTCCACGCTCGCGACCGCCGTCAGAGCAATCATTATGGCCGTGTTCCTGGTCGCAGCCGCACTCGCGACGGGCAAGGGAGCATTGCTGGGCACGCTGGACCAGCGCGCGCTGCTGTTCATCGCCGGCTCCGGCATCGCCGGTGCGCTGTCCTGGCTGTGCTACTTCCTGGCGATCCAGACTGGCCCTGTCTCCGGCGTCGCCGCGCTGGACCGCCTGAGCGTCGTTTTCGTGGTCCTGATCGCCGCGGGCTTTCTGGGGGAACCGCTGACGCTCCGGACGACGCTGGGCGCCGGCCTCATCACTGTGGGAGCGCTGATGTTTGTCTTCAAGTAACGGCCCCAGCACCACCGTCCCCGCGCCCGGCGGCGTCAGCTCTGCTCCGCGTCTGAGTGACCGGCAGCTGGCGCTCGCCACGGTGCTGGTGGGCACCGGTGCGGTCATGTCCTCCCTGAGCGGCAGCTCGCTCAACGTCGCCTTGCCGCAGCTCGCGGCCACCTTCGACGTGGCGCCCGCGACCATCGCCTGGGTATCGCTCGGCTATTCACTCATCACCGCCAGCACCCTCACCATCTTCGGCCGGCTGGCCGACATGCGCGGGCGAAAGCGGCTCTACGCGCTGGGAGTGCTGCTCTTCCTGGTCGGCTCGGCCCTGGGCGGCACCAGTAGCAGCGTCGGCGCGCTGATCGCCTGGCGCGTGCTGCAAGGCGCCGGCGGCGCGCTCGTCTCCGCCAACTCGGTCGCCTACCTGGTGGAGGTTTATCCCCCCACACGGCGCGGCTTCGTCGTCGGCGTCTGGGAGGCCAGCATCGCCGTCGGGCAGGGTGTAGGCCCCGTGGTGGGCGGTTTCCTCATTGCGCTGTATGGCTGGCCCGCCGTCTTCTACGCCAACATCCCCGTCGGCCTCGCCATGCTTGCCATGATCCCGCGCTTCATGATCGAGCCTCCCCGTGAGCGCTCGCGCCAGGCATTCGACTTCCTCGGCGCCGGTCTGTTCGGCGCCGGCATCGCGGCGCTGCTCTACTCGCTGACCGAGTCGTACCGCCTGGGGTGGACCTCGCCGCCCGTAGCCGGTGGTCTCGCAGCCGCCGCCGTGTGTGCCGTCCTCTTCGTCGTGACCGAGCGGCGCGTGCGCCAGCCGATGATCGACCTAGGCATGTTCGCCAACCTGACCTTCAGCGCCGGCAACCTGGCCAAGGTGAGCGGCTACCTCCCCTTCGCGGCAAATGGCTTCCTGCTGCCCTTCTACCTGACCCAGGGATTGGGCCTGTCACCAGCGGCCGTAGGCGCGTTCATGACGCCGCTGCCCATTGGCATGCTCGTCTCCTCGTTGGTGGCCGGCCCGCTCTCGGACCGCGTAGGCACCCGCTTGCTCGGCCCTGCCGGACTGGCCATCCAGGCGCTGGCGTGCCTGCTGATGGCGCTTGTCTCACCCGAGCACGGACCGTGGCCGGCGGCGGTGGCGATGCTCCTGGCCGGCGTGGGAATTGGCACGTTCATCGCGCCAAACGACAGCGCCATCCTCAGCGCCACACCACCGGGCCGCCTCGGAGTCGCCAACGGCATCATGGGACTGGCGCGCACACTCGGCCTGCTGCTCGGCGTCTCCGTGGGCGGCACGCTGCTCTCCGCCCGCCTGCTTGCCAATGACGGTGACTTCCTCCCCAGCTTCCGCCAGGTCTACTGGGTAATTACCGCCGTCACCGCCGCAGGCATCTGGCTGGCCGCCGTGCGCGACCGCCGCACCTCACTCAGCCAATAGCGCACCAATGGCTCACCGCCGCACCGCGATGGCGCACCACAGCGCATCGTCGGGCTTGGCTGGCGCCTGAGTGAAGCCGCTGGTCAAGCGGATGTCCGTGAAGCCCGCCTCGCGCAGCAGCTCAATCGACTGCTCCTGTGTGTGCCAGCGCGTCGCGGGAGACTGCGCGTGCAACTCGGAGGCGACCACCTGCCCGTCAAGCACCACTTCATAGTGGTCCTCGGTGGACTCCAGCTGTTGTTCGAGGTCGTACGTCGAGCGGGACCGGCGCCGCACCACCGCCCCGTCGCTGGGGCGCGCGTGCTCGCGAGGTTGGCTCCACTCTTCGCGCACGATTGGCCCCGGGTCAGACCCGTTGTAGAGCAGCATCAGCGACATAACGAGCGTGCCATTTGGCTCCAGATGCTGATAGAACCGCCGCAACCCCTCACGCGCCTGCGCCGGGTCCGTGAGCAGCTGGAACGTGCTGGACGACACGACGATGGTGCGGTACCGGCGCGGGAGGTCCAGCGTCTCCATTCGCTGCTCGTACAGGTTGGCGGAGATGCCCTGTTCCCGCGCCTTTGCGCGGCACACCTCCAGCATCTCCGGCGACACATCCACACCGTCCACGTCCAGCCCCTCCGCCCGGTATGCCAGCACCAGCCGCCCCGTGGCGCAGCCTACGTCCAGCGCCGGCTCGCCGCTGCTAAGGATGATCTCCTTATAGAAGGCCACGTCCGGCCACCGCGCCGCGTTGGGCCGCATGACGTCCCAGTTGGCGGCTATCAGGCCCCGGTACTCGTAGTCTCCAACTGATTGCGTGCTGTTCGGCAGCGTGGACGGTATAGACGGTGTCATCTTGGAGCGGTGATTGTAGGAGCAATCGCCGGCCCATGCACCCACCCGTGCGCGCCCTGCACGCATAATATGGCCAGGAGACCGTCGCCGCGCCGTAGCGCCGCGACGCTCCGAGAGACGAGGAACACTATGGCCGAAAAACTTGCACGAGGCACACGCATCTACATCCGGCGCCGCAAAGCCGAAATCCGCCGCACGTCAGACAACCCCGACGCGGCTATTGACGCCCTCATGCGCCAGTACCCACGGACACCGCGGGCGGAAGCAGCCGGCGCAAAGCCAGACGCGCCGCGCGACTAATCCGTCCGCGTTATCCCTACAGACCCACCGGCGCCCAGCCAGCACTCCGTGTGTCCTGGCGTGACCGGTACGGCACAACTCCTGCTGCACCCACCAGCAGGAGTACCCCAAATGGCCCGTGACATCTCTGACGTAGAGAAGCAGAACCCCAACGCGCGACAGCAGAACGACGAGTGGCGCAAGCTGCGCGCCGAGCGCGGCGAGGATCCCAACGATGCCGCGGCGTTCCGCCAGCACCAGCAGGCCATTGGCGCTCCCGATCCGGGTGCCGGCGCCGTCAAGGACACCGCAGGCGCCGCCAAGCGCGAGACAGAAGGCGTGAAGGACCAGCTGGCAGGCACCCTCAAGGCCGGCGCCGGCAAGATCCTGGGCAACGATCAGCTCGCCAGTGACGGTGAGGCGCAGCAGCAGCGCGGCAGCTTCTCGCGTAAAGCCGACTGATCCACCGCCAGCTATCTGGGCAGAGCACCAGCCGTCAGCTAGTGGCGCCAGCCACGGATTTCTTGGCCTATCCCGAGAACGACACAGACGTGTACGCGGTGCGCAGTCCGGCGCGCTCCATGTTGCGCTGGCTCTGTGTGCCAGGCCGCGCCTGACTCACCACCAGGTCACAACCGGCCGCGGCAGCATCGGACACGCGGCGGCGCAGCACCGCCGTCTGGCAGCCTCGGCCACGCCACTCGGGCAGCGTGCTCCCCGCAGCAACCAATGCCGCCTTCCCGGAGACGTACATCGCGCCCACCCCGGCTGGCACGCCGTCTACTAGCGCGACATAACACTGCCAGTCTTTGAGCTCCGCCCGCAGGAGTCGGTCCCGCAGTGCGCGGTCATCCGACGCCGTTGCCAGCCAGATGTCCAGGAACGGCCGGAACCCCGTCTCATCCGACGCGGCCACCCGCTCAACCGTCACTCCAGCTCCAGCTTGAATCATCTCTTCTGCGGCGGGCGCCGGCGCATCGACCACCGGCACCCCGTAGAAGACCGTCATGAACCCACTCATGTGCAGCCGCCGCTGCGCCAGGTCCCGCAGCAGCGCTTCGTCCGCGAAGAACGGCGAGACACTCAGTGTCGGGACGACCCCCGCCTCACGTAGCCACGCCAGCGGCGCATCGAGCCGCTCCTCATCGCCCGAAACGACGCCGCGCAGCCCGCTGAAGTAGCCGTAGTGGCCCACTGGCCGGCGGCACGCCACCGCCTCCAGGTGGTCGAAGCGCCGCACCTCGAAGCCCACCGGGTTCCCCGGCAGCGCCGCCACGTGACGCCGCCGCGCCACGCCACCCTCCGCCAGACATGCCTCGATCCGCGTCGCCAGCTGCTGGGTCAAGACCGGCACAGGCACGTTCGCGGGGCTCCCATCACTCACTGGGGTGCATCCTCACCTGAGGGTTGTACGCAACACTGCCCCAAATCGTGCCGGAACCGCGTCTGGCGAGCATCTGCCCCATGCATGACCGCCAGCCTACCAAAGGGAAGCACGCCACGTACCGCGCCAACTGGCGACCCAGCACCACCAACAGGCTAACTTCGTCCGCTACACCTGCCCCAACAGCGGCCTCTCAGTACTCCGGCGGCGCGTAGAAGATCAGCACCTTCCACTCGACGCTGCCGGTGTTCACAAACCGGTGCTCCTCCCGCGCCTCCAGCGCCAGCAGCTCCCCTGGCCCCACCACTACACTGCCGCTTGGCGTCTCAACCGTGCCGCTGCCCTCCAGGCAGTACGTCACCTGATCACCCGCGTGGCTCTCCATGCCACCCGACGACTCCGCCCCCGGCCGCAGCTCCATCGTCGCCACCTGCGACCGCTCCGACGTCCACAACACCCGGAAGAACCCGCTCGCCTCGATCTTCAGCTTCTGCATCAGCGAAGTGTCCCGTACGGCCTGATCCGCCTGACGTGAAAAAAGTCCCGAGCGCCCGTTCTGTATCTACGAGGGGAGTTGCACTAATCACTAAGATCACCACACATGGAATACCGGAACTGGGATAAAAGTAAGAGAACCTGCGCCAAACTGCGCCAAACTGCGCGTTGAATCACCACAGCCCCCAGCGCGCATGCTCTTCCGGCAGTCCCTAGGGTCTCCGGTCGTCACTCCACTGTGTACTCGCTGCGTTGGGGCATGCCCGCGCGGGTGCGCAGCTTGTTGTCCGCCTCCAGCAGCTGCGTCTTGTCCCCAATGTCCACCCAGTCGCCGCTGAAGCGGTAGCCGTACACCGGCGCACGCTTGTGCAGCCAGGCCACCAGGTTGCCCGGCGCGTCGGGCGAGTTGCCCTCCTGTATATACGTCGGGATCAGCGCCGCGTGCGCCGCACGGTACAGGTACGTCGCGATCCCTACCAGGTTGCTCTTCGGCTCGGGTGGCTTCTCGGTGAAGGAGACCACTCGGTCGTTGGGCCCCAGCTCCACCACGCTGTACTGCGACACCAAGCGCGGGTCCGGGCACTCGTAGAGAGCGATGCAGCTGCCGTCCCCTTTGGAGCGCCAGAAGCCGGCGTACTCCGCCAGGCTGAAGTCGAACAGGTTGTCCCCCGCCACGATGAGCAAATCGTCCCCCGCCAGCCCGCCATGCTCCACCGTGAACTGGATGTCGCCGATGGCGCCCAGCCGGTTCTCGTTGGTGGTGGTGCCGTCGTCGTGGATCACGGGAGTCAGGCGCCCCCGGTGCGCCCCCGCCCATTGCCGGAAACCCTCCGCGAAGCGCGCGTTGGTCACTACGTGCAGCTGATCGACCTCAGGCACTTCCTCGATCTTGTCGTACACGTAGTCGATCAGCGGTCGGCCGGCCAGCGGCAGCAGCGGCTTGGCGCGTGTCTCGGTCAGCGGCCGCAGGCGGGTGGCGTACCCGGCCGCAAGGATGATGGCTTTCATGGCGTGCTCCCCATGCAGCACGAAGTCTGCCACCCTGCTGCTCTCGCCTGCCTCTGCTGCCCCGGCGCCCAGCTGGCAAGTGGCCCAACCCTTGCCGTATGGCCACTATGTTCTCGAAGAAGATCGACGGCGAGACGGCGCTGGTCGCCGGGCTTGCGGCCGGGATAGTGGCGTGGCAAGGCGTGCACTGGCTGCGCGAAGCGGACCTGAGTGGGCACGTGGCGCTCGTCACCGGCGGCTCGCGCGGGCTAGGCTTCATCGTCGCGCGCGAGCTGCTCAAGGAGGGCTGCACCGTCGCCATCTGCGCACGCGATGCCGCCGAGCTCGAGCGCGCCCGGCAGGAGCTGGACCCTGCCGCCGAGCGCGTGTTTGCCTTCCCCTGCGACGTGGCCGACGAGGCGCAAGTGCAGCAGCTGGTCGCCGACGTGACCGCGCGCTTCGGGCGGATCGACGTGCTGGTCAATAATGCCGGCATCATCCAGTCCGGCTCTATCCGCCGCCAGACGGTGGCGGACTTCCAGACCGCCATGGCCATCATGTTCTGGGGCACCGTCTATCCCACGCTGGCGGTGTTGCCCCAGATGCTGGAGCGCCGCGCCGGGCGCATCCTGAACGTCACGTCCATTGGCGGCAAAGTGGCCATCCCCCACCTGGTGCCCTACGGCAGCGCCAAATTCGCCGCTACCGGCTTCTCGCAGGGGCTGCGCGCCGAGCTGGCCCGCTACGGCATCACCGTCACCACCATCTGCCCCGGATTGATGCGCACCGGCTCGCACCTCAACGCCTACTTCAAGGACGGCGACGAGCGCGAGTTCGCGCTGTTCGGCCCAATGGGCACGCTGCCGCCCTTCTCCATGGACGCCGAGCGCGCGGCAAAGCAGATCGTGCGGGCGCTCAAGCGCGGCGATGCCGAGCGCACCCTTGGCATACCGGCAACGCTGGCGGCGCGCTTCAATGGGCTGTTCCCCGGCCTCACCGCCGACCTGCTGGGACTGGTGAACCGGCTGCTGCCGGACGCGCCAGGCGACGGCATGGCCGGCACGTTCCGGCAGGACCGTGGCCTGGAGATCCAGGAGCGTATGCAGTCCCCGCTCTTCGAGAAGCTAACTGGCTGGGGCATCTCCGCAGCGCGGCGCTTCAACGGCCTGCCGGGTCCTGACCCTACCATCCCAGAGCACGAGCGCGAGAAGCCCGTGATGGCTACGTAGCCCTGCTCGCTCGCATGTCGCATGCGTGAGGCCCCCGCGTGTACCGGTAGATCAACAGGCCCAGAGTGGTGCACGGCGCCTGGCGGCGCAGTACACTTGTACATATGTTCGCCGCAGTGGCGCCGCGCGGCCGCGTGCAGGATGATAGGGAAGCAATGAGCGGCGCTTCTACGTTGACCCAGGCGGCCCCGGCACAGGCTGGCGGATATGCTCCCGCTGCGAGCCGTCGGGTGGTAGCCGAGCTGCGGTCTACCTTCGGGTTCGACGGGTTTCGGCCGCTGCAGGGTGAGATCGTCGAGGCGGTTCTCGCCGGGAGGGACGCGTTTGTCCTGATGCCCACCGGCGGCGGCAAGTCGCTGTGCTACCAGCTGCCTGCCCTGCTCATGGACGGCGTAGCGATCGTCATATCGCCGCTCATCGCGCTGATGAAGGACCAGGTGGACAAGCTGCTCGCCATGGGCGTGGCGGCCACCTTCATCAATAGTTCGCTGGAGGGGCCCGAAGTCAGCCGCCGCCTGCGCGGGCTAGCGCGCGGCGAGTTCCGGCTGGTGTACGTCGCGCCGGAGCGCCTGATGCTGCCCCAGTTCCTGGAGCTGCTGCAAGGGGTCAAGCTCACCTTCTTCGCGGTGGACGAGGCGCACTGCATCTCCGAGTGGGGTCACGACTTTCGTCCCGAGTACAGGGGCCTCAGCCGGCTGCGCGCCCTCTTCCCAGAAGTACCCATCGCGGCCTTCACCGCCACCGCCACCAAGCAAGTCCGCGCCGACATCGTGCGCCAGCTCAAGCTGCACGACGCCGCCACCTTCTGCGGCAGCTTCAACCGCGCCAACCTCTCCTACGAGGTACGGCCCAAGGAGACCGGCGCCCAGGCCTACGCGCAGCTGCTCGGCTATCTGCGCGACCACGAGGACGACAGCGGGATCATCTACTGCGTTGCGCGTGCCACCACCGAGCAGCTGGCGGAGAAGCTGAATAAGGACGGCTTCCGCGCCCTGGCGTACCACGCCGGGCTGGAGACGGACGACCGGCGGCGCCGCCAGGAGATGTTCATCCGCGACGACGTGCACATCATGGTCGCCACGGTCGCGTTCGGCATGGGGATCGACAAGCCGGACGTGCGCTTTGTGGTCCATTACGACCTGCCGAAGAACCTGGAAGGCTACTACCAGGAGAGCGGCCGTGCGGGACGCGACGGTGATCCCAGCGAGTGCCTGCTCTTTTATACGTACGCCGACGCGCTCAAGCACGAGCACTTCGCCCGCGAGCGCGAGCGGGAGCTCGACGCCGAGCCGGACCCGCTGGTGCGCGAGCAGCAGCTGCTCCACCTCCAGCAGCAGCGCAAACAGCTGCGCCAGATGATCGATTGGGCGGACGGCATCACCTGCCGCCGCGCGGCGCTGCTCGCCTATTTCGACGAGACGCTGGACCCGGCGGAGCAGCCCGACCCCGCGACGTGCTGCGACAACTGCCGCGAGCCCGCCGAGCTAATGGATTACACCGTGCCCGCGCAGATGCTGCTCTCGTGCGCCTTCCGCACCGGCCAGCGCTTCGGCGCGGCCCACCTGATCGACGTGCTGCGCGGCGCCAGCACCGAGAAGGTGCGCCGCTTCCGGCACGACTCGGTCTCCACCTACGGCATCGGCAAGGACCGCCCACAGGAAGAGTGGTGGTACGTCGCGCGTCAGCTAGTGAAGGGTGGCCAGGCACGCCAGGTGGAGGAGGAGTACGGCGCCATCAAGATCACGGCCGATGGCGCCGCCGTCCTGCGCAGCCAGGCCCAGGTCATCCTGCCCAAGCCGCGCCTGCGGCCCGGCAAGGCGAAGAGAGAAAAGCGCCAGGCGTCGCAGTCCGGCACGGCGGGCTTGGCGGGCATGGCCGGTAGCAGCCCGGACTTCCAGGCAACTCCCGCCGACGAGCGGCTCTTCCAGCGCCTGCGCACGCTGCGCAAGCGCCTGGCCGACGAGCGCGGCGTCCCGCCCTACGTCATCTTCCCCGACGTCACGCTGCGCGAGCTCGCCGCCCGCCGGCCATCGAGCCTTACTCAACTACGCGGCGTCAAGGGCGTGGGCGAGAAGAAGCTGGCCGACTTCGGCGAGGTCTTCCTGGCCGAGATAGCCGGCGGCTAGCTTCCCAGCGGCTGCGGGCGCTGGACCAGCTGCAGGATGTTGTCCTCGCCGTCCAGGAAGAACGCCAAGCGGCGCTCGGTGGACGATCCAGGCGTGCCGGACATGTTCCCCACGAAGCGCACTCCCTTCGCCTTGAGCGCGTTGCACACGGCATCGAAATCGATCACCGTGAACGCCAGGTGACGGAGCCCGGCGTCGTCGCGCGTGTGCTCGGCGCGCGGCGACTCGTTCGCCGGCACGATCTCCACCAGCGCCTCCCCTTCCGGCGGCCCGACGAACCAGATGCCCTTGGGTCCGCCATCCACCACCACACGCATGCCCAGCGTCTCCACATACCAGCGCGCCAGCCCTGCGGTGTCTTTCGCAGCGATGGCGATGTGCTCGATGGAACGGATCATGGTCTACGGGGCTCCCTCTCTGGTGCGCTACTGTACCCTAGCTGAGTAGGCTCAATAGGAAGGACCATACCGTGGCGACACAGCCAGCCCAGACAGCAAAGACCGGAGTCCGCTTCTCGGTCGCGCTCTCCAACCAGCACATCGGCTGGGACGACTACAAGACCGCGCTGCTCGCCGCCGACGAAATGGCGTTCGAAACCTTCTGGTCGTTCGACCATCTCATGCCCATCGGCGGCGATCCCGACGGCTCGTGCCACGAGTGCTACACCACCCTGGCCGCCTTCGCCGCCCTGACCAAACGCATTCGTATCGGCGCGCTGGTCAGCGGCGCCGCCTACCGCAACCCGGCCATGCAGATCAAGCTGGCCACGCAGATCGATGTCATCTCGGACGGCCGCTTTGACTTCGGGATCGGCGCCGGCTGGGCCGAGCGCGAGTTCCGCGCCTTCAACCTGCCCTTCTCAACTCCCAAGGAGCGCATCGGCATGCTGCGCGAGACGCTGGTGCTGGCCAAGCGCCTGTGGAGCGGCGACCCAACTAAGAAGGTCACCTACGAGGGCAAGTACGTCCAGGCGTACGACCTCTTCCTCAACCCGCAGCCCGTGCAGCGCCCGCGCCCGCCCATTCTCATCGGCGGCGGTGGCGAGCAGCTCACCCTACGCGTCGTCGCCCGCCACGCCGACATCTGGCACGGCTTCGGCGACCTGGACACCCTCAAGCGCAAGATCGCCCTCATCGACGACTACGCGCGCGAGTACAAGCGAGACCCGGCCAGCATCGCCAAGTCCACCAACGTCGCCATCTGGGTCGGTGATCCGTCGTCCGTCCCTGCCCAGGCCGCTGGGGGCCGCGGCGGCGGCCGTCCGCCCATCGCCGGCACTCCGGAGCAGATCGAAGCTAAACTGCGCGAGTACGTCGACGCCGGGATCACCTACTTCATCGTGGGCTCTCAAGGCGGCGTCCACCTGGACAACTGGCGTCGCATCTCAGAGCAGGTCATCCCCCGCTTCCAGGGGTAGCCGGAAACTCTCCAGCCATTGCCTCCGGTTTTTCGGTCGGCATGCCGGCATCTGCCACCGGTAGCATGGCACAATGGGCTGCGGCTCGGGTGGTCCGAGCCTTCCTCTTGACGATGTCACAGCGCACGCTCCCTCGCGTTTGCGGTCCTGGTTCGGCGGCGGATCAGTAGAGCGTGCCTTCCTGCGGATAAGTTGCACTAGCGCAGTGCGCGTGTAACAAGCGGGTCCAGGGCGCTCCACGCCCCGCGGCCGTTGTCTTTACCCCGTTCCGTTCCGGCAGCTCGCAGGAAGTTCCTGCCTGTCTGCTTGCCAGCCTGTTCCCCAGGCGCGGGCCGGGGTCCACTCCTCCGCTCGAGGACACGCGTCATGAACCTTCCCCTGCGCCGCAACTGGCGCTTGCTCTCCCACTATCTCTGGCCGCGCTGGCCGCAGGTGCTCCTGATGGGACTCCTGCTGGGCATCGCTATCACCCTGCAGCTGGCTGGTCCGCAGATCCAGCGCGCGTTTATCGATACTGCCCTGGCCGGCGGCGAGACCGACACCCTTGTGGGCGCCGCGCTGCTCTTCATCGCCGTCGCCGTGGCGGCGCAGCTGGTCGGCGTGCTGGACGGCTACGTCGCCGAGAGCACCGGCTGGGCAGCCACCAACGCGCTGCGCGCCGACGTGGCGCTGCACTGCTTGCGCCTGGACGCCTCCTTCCACCACGCCCACACTCCCGGCGAGCTGATCGAGCGTATCGACGGCGACGTCACGGTGCTGGCTACCTTCTTCTCCCGGCTTGTGGTCCACGTACTGGGCAACGCCCTCCTGCTGGTGGGCGTGCTGGTGCTCCTCACCCGTGAGAGCTGGCTGGTGGGCGCAGCCGCCGGCGGCTTTGCACTGGTGGTCCTGCTGGCT
This sequence comes from uncultured Chloroflexota bacterium, assembly GCA_902805635.1. Lineage (GTDB taxonomy): Bacteria > Chloroflexota > UBA11872 > UBA12225 > UBA12225 > CADCTC01. The sequence goes on along the minus strand of CADCTC010000172.1, from coordinate 4,166 downwards.
ATGCTGCGCCTGTACGCCCGGGCACAGCCCATCTGGGCGGCCGTGCAGCAAGCTCAGGCGCTCTTTTACGGGTTCATCGCCGAGCACCTCACTGGCGCCGAAGACCTGCGCGCGAACGGCGCCGTGCCGTACGTCGAGCGTCGCTTCGACGAGCACGTGCGGGCCTGGCTGCCGCTCACACTGCGCGCCGTCATGGCGGAGCAAGTGGTCTGGATGGTGGCGCTGAGCCTCTTCGCCGCCGCCGAGGCCGTGGCCCTCGGCCTTGGGTATTCACTCCTGCGCGGCGGCGTCATCAGCGCTGGCACCGTCTTTCTGCTCTACCGCTACGTCGTGCTGCTCAGCCGCCCGGTGGGACAGATCCAGGCGCAGATCCAGAACCTCCAGCAGGCAGGCGCCGCCATCGGCCGCATCGAGCAGTTGCTCGCCACCCGCTCGCGCATCGAGCAGCATCCCGCAACGCGCCTTCGCACCGGGCTCCCCACCGGAGCGCTGTCGGTCGAGTTGAATCGGGTCACTTTCGCCTACCCGCAACCGGACGGGGGACGCCAGACGAAAGGAGGTGGGGTCGCGCTTCCGGCCCCGCTCTCACATCTTTCGTCTCCCCTCGCGCTCGATGGGGTCTCGCTGCACCTGAATCCCGGGCGGACTTTGGGCGTGCTTGGCAGGACCGGCAGCGGCAAATCCACCCTGGCCCGTCTGCTGGTTCGCGCCTACGACGCCACGGCCGGCAGCGTGCGGGTCGGCGGCACAGACGTACGCGACGTGGCGATTACCGATCTGCGTGAGCGAATCGGCGTGGTCACCCAGGAGGTGCAGCTGTTCCAGGCATCGGTGCGAGACAACCTGACTTTGTTCGACCACGCGGTACCCGACGCGCGCCTGCTGGACGCCATCGACACCCTCGGCCTCACCGCATGGCTCCAAGCCCTGCCGGGCGGCCTGAACACTCAGCTTGGCCCATCGGGTAGTGGCCTCTCCGGTGGACAGGCCCAGCTGCTCGCCTTCGTGCGCGTCTTCCTCAAGGATCCCGGCCTGGTCATCCTGGACGAAGCGTCGTCCCGGCTCGACCCGCTGACCGAGCGCCTGATCGAAGGCGCAGTAGACCGGCTGCTCCACGGCCGCACCGCGGTGGTCATCGCCCACCGCCTGGCAACGCTGCGACGCGCCGAGTACGTCCTGGTGCTGGAGAGCGGCCGCATCGTCGAGCATGGTCCCCGCGCCGCCCTCGCCGCCGATCCCACGTCGCGCCTCGCCGCCTTGCTGCACGCAGGCAACCAGCCCGCCCCCGGAACGGAGCTCCTCTCATGACCGCTGTAAGCAGTCCCGCCACCTTAACGCCCCTTTCTTCACCCGCCACACGGCCGACGCCGGCGCTGCCACCGGTCCGGTGGTTCGGCTGGCGGCTCATCCGCCATCACCCGCGCCTGTTCGTCGCAGCAGCCGTCCTGGCGCTGGCTATCGGGCTGCTCGATCTCGTTCCGGGTATCGTCAACCGGGCCTTCTTCGACGCCGTCTCAGGTCACGAGCACGCGAGGATCGGCGCCTGGACGGCGGTTGTGCTCACGCTCTTGGTGCCGCTGGTCCGCACCGTCACCAAGGTGAGTGCCGTGATGGCCGACGTCGCGCTGCGCTTCGCCGTGAACGCACACATGCGTCGCAACCTGCTGACCGGCATCTTCCGCCGCCCCGGCGCGCATACCATTGACGAGCCGGCCGGCGCCGTGGCCAACCGCTTCCGCGACGACGCCGCCCAGGCCGAGGTGGTGGCCACCCAGGCGTACGAAGTGCTCACCGCCGCCGTCTTCGTGGTCGCCGCGCTGTGGATCATGGCGCGCACCGATCTCCAGATGACCCTCTTCGTGTTCGTGCCGCTGGTTGCCGTGATCGTCATTGCACAGACCGGCTTCCAGCGGCTCGCCCGCTACCGCCGCGCCAGCCGCGAAGCTACCGGCGGCGCCGCGGGACTGCTGGGCGAGGTCTTCGGCGCGGTGGACGCGGTGCAGCTTGCCGGCGCCGAGCAGCGCGTCATCGCGCACTTCCAACGCCTGAGCGAATCGCGCCGTCGCGCCATGCTGCGCGACGCTCTCGCCACGCGCCTGTTGGAGGCGGTCGCGTCCAATGCCGTCGGCGTGGGCACCGGCGTCATCCTGCTGCTCGGCGCGGGCGCCATGCGCGCCGGCCGCTTCACCGTGGGAGACTTCGCGCTCTTCTCCACCTATCTCTATTGGGTCACCTACTTCGTTGAGTCGCTTGGCCGCACGCTCCCCCGCTACCGCCTGGCCGGCGTTGCCTTCGAGCGTCTGGCGGCCCTGCTGCCGGGACAGGACCCGCGTTCCCTGGCTGACCCGCTCCCGGTGCCGCTGCGCGCTCCGTCACGGCCGGTACCGGCGCCCCAGCGGATGGATGCGGATCGGCTCACGCTCCTGGACGCTCGCGGACTGACCTACCGCTACCCCTCCTCCGGCCGCGGCGTCCAGGACATCGACCTGCGGATCACACGCGGATCGTGCGTCGCCATTACCGGCCGGATCGGTTCCGGCAAGACCACCCTGCTACGCGTCCTGCTCGGCCTGCTGCCCGCCGAGCGCGGCGAGATCCGCTGGAACGACGAGCTGGTACAGCGCCCGGCGGACTTCTTCGTGCCGCCACGCGCCGCCTACACGCCGCAGACGCCGCGCCTCTTCAGCGGCACGCTGCGCGACAACGTGCTCTTGGGGCTGCCCGTTTCCGAGCCAGCACTGCAGCGCGCGCTGGACGTAGCGGTGCTGGGCCAAGACGTGGCGCAGCTCGAGCGTGGCCTGGACACGCCTGTGGGGCCACGCGGTGTGCGCCTCTCCGGCGGCCAGGTGCAGCGCGCGGCGGCCGCGCGCATGCTTGTGCGCCGGCCGGAGCTGCTCGTCGGTGATGACCTTTCCAGCGCGTTGGACGTGGACACCGAGCGTTTCCTCTGGGACCGGCTCCTCGCTCTGCCGGAACAGACCTGCATCCTCGTTTCCCACCGCCGCCCCGCACTGGAGCGCGCGGACCACATCCTGGTCCTCAAAGACGGCCGCGTCGAAGCCCAGGGCGTCCTACCGGACCTCCTGCGCACGTCCGAAGAGCTAAGACGCATCTGGGATGGAGACAATGTGGCACCCTGACTCATCAAGTCAGGTAGCCAGATCCGAGGGCGACCCGATTCCCCCTTAGAGCGCCTAACAGAAGTGGTCCGGGTCGTGCCCTTGAGGAGGCATGGCCGCGCCACTGGTGAGTGACGAGTTATGGGCGGTGGTCGAACCGCTGCTGCCGCCCCCACGGACGGACAAGCGGAAGGTAGGACGGCCGCGAGTGCCGGACCGGGGGTGCCTGACGGGCATCATCTTCGTGCTCAAGACCGGGCTGCCGTGGGAGTACCTGCCGGCAGAGCTGGGGTGGGGCAGCGGGATGACGTGCTGGCGGCGCCTGCGGGACTGGCAGGCGGCGGGGGTGTGGGACCGGCTGCACCGGGTGCTGTTGGACCGACTGGGGCAGGCGGACCGGATCGACTGGAGCCGGGCCAGCGCCGACGCGGCGCGGGTGCCGGCAAAAAGGGGGGCCAGGACACCGGCCCGAATCCGACGGACCGGGCGAAGCCGGGGGCGCACCACCACCTGGTCGTGGAGCGTCGCGGCGCGCCGCTGGCGGTCTTCTCCACGGCCGCGAACGTGAACGAGGGCACCGTGCTCATCCGGCTGGTGGACGCGGTGCGCCCCGTCCACGGACCGGCGGGGCGACCGGGCCGCCCGCGCAAGCGCCCAGCCAAGCTGCACGCGGACAAGGCGTACAGCTCCCGCGCCAACCGCGCCGCCCTCCAGCGCCGGCACATCACCCCGCGCATCGCCCGCCCGCGTGTGGAGTCCTCTGACCGACTGGGGCGGCACCGCTGGGTCGTCGAGCGCACCATCGCCTGGCTGCACCGACACCGCCGCCTGCTCGTGCGTTACGAACGGCGCGCCGACATCCACCAGGCCTTCCTCTCCCTCGGCTGCGCCCTCATCTGCTGGCGCCTCCTCCAAGCACAACCGTGACTTCTGTTAGGCACTCTTAGCTCATGATTTAACCTCCCTTGAGGCGGGGAGGGGGGCGGCGTAGCGCGGGAAGAAGCGTCAGGCGGCGGCCGGCGCCTGCTCCGCGGTCGGGTTTTCTGG